>JANXXI010000141.1 GCA_025350695.1 Acidobacteriota bacterium | reverse complement strand
GTTCGAGGTGGAAAGCGCGGGTACGAAAGCCAGTTTCGTGCGTCCCGAAGCAATCGCGGCGATGAGCGAACTGGGCATCGATATTTCCAGCCATCGTTCCAAGAACGTGGATGAATTTGCGGGTCAGCATTTCGATTTCGTGTTGACTGTTTGCGACCACGCCCGGGAAACGTGTCCGGTATTCTTTCAATACTGCGCATCTTTTGCATCATAGCTTTGAGGATCCGCCGCCGCCGGATGTTAGCGCTTATGACGAACGGTTGGCGGTATTTCGGCGCGTTCGCGACCAGTTGCGCGGTTATTTGAAAGAGTTTGCGCGGCAACCGGCCGATAGCCTTTAGCCGGCGACAATCAACCCGCTAAGCAACTCCTCAAGTAGCGGCGATTCCGGATATGGATGCACTTTATAGTGGCGAAACCCTTCCGCCAACTTCACCCCGCAACTGGCTCCGCGCGACAGTGTCCACTCCTCCATCGTCCGCAAATAATCATCCATACCATGCTGCTTCATTAGCCAATTTCGCTGACTGGCATGGGCCGCAAGCATTGCCCGCTTATGCGCAAACGTCGCTTCCACGTCCACGCAAAAATCAGACTGCACAGGCCGCCCGTTCCGGTCCCGCCCTTCTACCGAATCCATAAAGTACAGATGTGGAATACCGTCCAACGCTCCCGCCACACCAGCCTTATAGTTCGGACACGAAACCCCAAAGCAGGCATCGCGCACCAGCAAGCTGGTCGCCTCATGGTCGCAATGATAGTCGCTTGGAGCAGACGTCAAAATGATATCGGGGCGCAAACCACGAATCAGTTCCGTCACACGCCGCCGCGAGTGGTCATCGTTGAAAATCGCCAGGTCCCGAAACTCCGCGCAGATGTAATCGGCGGCAATCAACGCCGCAGCCGCTGACGCCTCTGCCCGCCGCATCGCCGCGATCTCGTCCGGCCCATACTCAACCGATCCGCAATCGCCGGGCGTCATCGTCACAATCGTTATGTGATGCCCACGCGACGCCAAATGCGCCAGCGTCCCGCCAGCCAAGATCTCCGCGTCATCAGGATGGGCGTGAATCGAAACTATCTTTTTACTCATGTCCCTCAACCTTTCGCACCAACGCCCGCCCTCGCTCCTGCGCATGCTCCGTCGCCGCTTCAATTGCCGAAATCAACATACTGCGGAGCCCATGCTTTTCCAACTCATGGATTGCCACAATGGTCGTGCCACCTGGCGTGATCACCTCATCGCGCAGCACCGCTGGGTGAACGCCCGATTGCCGCACATGCTTTGCCGCGCCCAGCACAGTCTGTTCCGCCAGCTTAGTTGCAATCTCGCGTGACAAACCCATCTTCAACCCGCCGGCAATGAAGGCTTCAATCACCATGTACACATAGGCGGGCCCACTGCCCGATAGCGCAGTCACCGCGTCCAGTTGTTCCTCGTCCACATGCACCACCACGCCAACTGAGCGAAATAATTTTTCAACATAGTCCCGCTGCGAACCTGTCGTGTGGCCGTTCCAGCAAAGTGCAGTTGCTCCTTCCTCGACGATTACCGGTAAGTTAGGCATCGCACGGAAAATGGGCATAACCTTGCGCGCCTTCGCCTCCAGCACACGCATTGGCAGGGCCGCCGCCAGCGAAATCAACAACTGATTTGGCCGCAACTCTTCATGAATCTCGTCCAGCACTTTCGGAGTAATGTGCGGCTTAGTGGCCAGAATCACTACATCTGCCTGCCGCGCCGCCTCCCGATTCCCACCCGCGGTTATCGGAATGCCGAACCGTTCGCGCAACCCGGCGGCCGTTTCCTCGCTTCGCACGGTCGCCAGCACATCGGCTGCATTCACCGCGCCTGTCTTTAAAAGCCCACCCAGCAGCGACGAACCCATGTTCCCTGCGCCCAAGAAAGCCAGTTTTGTTGATTTCTCCACTGTCCTATTGTAATTGCACTACGCTTCACACCTCCGATTCGTTAAACTAAGGGTTCACAAACTTATGAAACTCGTGCAACTTCAAAGCCACACGATCACTCAGGGTCGGGATCGCGCTCCCGCCCGCTCCATGTTGAAAGCCATCGGCTTCACGGATGAAGATTTGCGCAAGCCCATAATTGGCATTGCCAATACCTGGATCGAAACGATGCCGTGCAACTTCAATTTGCGCGCCCTCGCCGAACATGTAAAGGCTGGCGTTCGCGCTGCTGGCGGCACTCCGATGGAATTCAACACCATCGCAATTTCTGATGGCGTCACCATGGGTACGGAAGGCATGAAGGCCTCGCTCGTCTCGCGCGACCTCATCGCCGATTCCATCGAACTCACCGCACGTGGTTATATGTTCGATGGCTTGGTCTGTCTGGTGGCTTGCGATAAGACCATCCCCGGCGCCGCAATGGCCTGCCTCCGCCTGAACGTCCCAAGCGTTGTTCTGTACGGCGGCTCCATATTGCCCGGCAAGTTGAACGGCAAGGAACTCAGCATTCAGGATGTATTTGAAGCGGTTGGTGCTCACGCTGCCGGCAAAATCAACGACGCCCAATTAAAGGAAATTGAAGACAACGCTTGCCCCGGAGCTGGCGCCTGCGGCGGACAGTTCACAGCCAACACGATGGCTACGGTGATGGAGATCATCGGCCTCTGTCCAATGGGCATGGCCAGTGTTCCGCAGGTCGATAAGCGCAAGGAAGAAGTTGCCTACGACTGCGGCGCAATCATCATGAACGCAGTGAACAAGAGCTTGAAGCCTCGCGACATCTGTACTCGCGCCGCCTTCGACAACGCCATCGCATCAGTGGCCGCTTCCGGCGGTTCTACGAACGCGGTGCTGCATCTTCTCGCCATGGCCAAAGATGCCGGCATCAAATTGAATATCGACGATTTCCAAAAAATCAGCGAACGCACGCCGTTGCTGGTCGACATCAAACCCGCCGGCAAGTACTTCGCCGTCGATGTGGATAAGGCCGGCGGTATTCCCGTCATTGCCAAACGCCTTCTCGATGGCGGCTATGCTGATGGCAAGTGCCTCACCATTACCGGCAAAACATTCAAACAAGAGATGTCCTCCGTCAAGGAGACACCTGGCCAGCAAGTCATCCATAGCTTGAAGAATCCCATCAAGAAGAGCGGCGGGTTGGTGATCCTGAAAGGCAACATGGCGCCAGAAGGCAGCGTGCTGAAGGTGACGGGCATCGATAAGAAACAGCATCGTGGTCCGGCCCGCGTATTCAACCGTGAGGAAGACGCCATGACCGCCGCCACCACCGGCAAGATCAAAGCCGGCGACGTTCTGGTTATCCGTTATGAAGGCCCCAAGGGTGGACCGGGGATGCGCGAAATGCTGGGTGTCACCGGCGCAATCGTCGGCGCAGGCTTAAGCGATAGCGTTGCTTTGATGACCGATGGCCGCTTCAGCGGGGCAACCCGCGGTTTCATGATCGGCCACGTGGCGCCTGAAGCACAGGATGGCGGAACTATCGGCCTGGTGAAGGAAGGCGATATGATCACCATCGATATCGAAAAGCGCAAAATCACACTTGAGGTGTCGAAAGACGAATTGGCAAAACGCAAAGCAAAGTGGAAGGCTCCAAAGCTGAAGTACAAAACAGGAGTCTTCTCCAAATATGTGCGTCTGGTTTCTTCCGCCGCCGAAGGCGCTGTCACCAGCAACTACTAGGCACTTGCCCCACTTTGAATTGCTTCGGCAGCGAGATTCTTGTGTGAAGTGGGGCAGACCCCCTGGTCTGCGGCTGGCCCCCCGGCCAGCCTGTTGAGGGACAACGAAAATCATCCAACTTCGAGGCTCTCAAGGCGAAGCATAAACCTTGCTCGAAGCCATTCTTTTCCCCAACGCAATCATCGGCCGCTCCACACACCGCTCACTAGCCACAGCCAAAAACAAAATCACCGGCACCTGAAAAACCAGCGGTATCCCCAGGTCCCCACCCACCACAACCTGCTGCCACAGATAGACGCTATACGAAATCCGCCCCAGCCACTCAAGCACCGGCAGCCGCAAAATCCGCCCCATCCAGTCCTCCGGACGAAGCACCGTCGCCGCAAGGAACACCGGAAACGCCGCCGATTGCAGAAGTCGCTGCGGCTCCTTCCAAGAAAGGACCACGTAAGCTAGCCCCATGCCCAGGCCAGTCCCGGCCGCTATCAGCCACCACACCCAAGGCTTCATCGTCGTCCTAAATCTCTCCGCCAACCTTGCATCGCGCAAAAGGATTGCAAGCAGGCAAGGAAACAAAAACGCATCCATCCGAAGGTGGGTCTGTCCTGCCTCAACGCCCTCTGCTCCGCTCCAAACGCGCAGGACTGACGTCAAGCCGATTAACCCAACGCAGGCCCAGCGAGCCCGTCCCCGGCCAATCAGCACAAGCATTGGCGGCCACAAAAGATAGAAATGCTCTTCGAGCGACAACGACCAATAGTGCCCCGTAGCCCAGGATTTCACAGGCTGGTAGTTGGCATAGAAGAACGCAGGCCCTGCAACATCGCGCCACTCCAAGGCAATCAGGCCTGCGGTCGCCAGCAAAATCATCGCACCTAAATATACATAGGCCGCGGGAAGGATTCGGAAGAGTCTCCGCACATAAAACGAGCGAAGCGAGATCCCACCATGTGATTCTTCTTCAATCAGTAGCCGCGTACAGATCAAAAAACCGCTGATCGCGAAGAATAACATAACGCCGAACGTTCCCATTCGAAAGGAAATTGCGTAGAGAAGCGAACTCTGATTCACAATGTTCTTGGTGATCAGATGGCTCACTACTACCATGAGGATTGCCACTGCACGCCAGCCGTCCAGAGTCGGTAGATAGCGTTCCTGTTTGTCCGGGTTCAATCTCGATGCCTAGTGTCCGGGCGACTTCAAATACTTTGATAGGTCGGGAAACAGCAGTTCCTTGACTTCGGCCTTCTCCAAATCTTCCGGCTTAATTAAACTAGCGCCACTATCAATGTTCGCAATCGGCGTCTCGCCCTTCAACTTTTGCACAATCGCCCGAGTCGATTCGTAGCCCATCTTGAAAGGGTTCTGCACTACCATCGAATCAATAAACCCAGCCTTCATATCGGCGATCAATTGGTCGCTTGCGTCAAACCCCACCAGCTTCACATTCTTCGCACCACGAGTTTTCAATGCCTGCACGGTTCCCGCAAGGCTCGATTCGTTGTCTGCAAAGAGGCCCGCCAAATCCGGATGAGCCGTCATCACGTTTTCGGTAGCCGCCATCGCCTTCGCCCTGTCGGCCATTCCAAACTGCAAACCTACCACGTCGATTTGCGGAAATTTCTTGTGGATCTCGTCTTGAAATCCATGCTCGCGGTCCATCGTGCTGGCGCTGCCGGGCATGAATCCGATCACCGCGACCTTTCCTTTCCCGCCAAGAATCTGCCCCATTCGGCGAGCCGCCATGCGTCCACCCTCTTCATTGTTGGTCGCGACAAAGCTGATCTTCTTATCCGTGTCAATCGCCGAATCGAAAATGGAAACGGGGATACCCGCCGCCGCCGCCCGCTCCACCACTGCGACCAGAGCCTTCTTATCCACCGGCGCCAGCACAATACCCGCAAGCCTTTTATTCACCATCGACTCGACGATCTCAATCTGACGGCTTGAATCAATTTCCAGAGTTGGTGCGTTCCATTCCACTTCATAACCGCCTTCCCCGGCAGCCTTTAATGCTCCGGCATGCACGGTCTGCCAGAAAATGTGATTGGCCCCCTTCGGCACAACGCCAATGATTTTCTTGTCGTTCTTGGAGCACCCAGCCGCGGTCAGCAGCAGGCAAAAAGTGAATGAGGTCATGAACAAAGCCCGCATGGTAGTTTATTGTAATATGCCACTTGTTAAGGTTGCCCAACTTACTGATGTACCACCCGGAAAGATGAAAGAAATCGAAATAGGCGCGCAGGCGATCGCATTATGCAATAACAACGGCAACGTATGCGCAATAGACGGCGCCTGTCCTCACTCCGGTGGGCCTATCGCATCAGGCGCCCTCCACGGAAATATCGCCGTTTGCCCTTGGCACTGTTGGGGATTCAACATTGAAACCGGCGTAAGCGATTTCTCCGCCGGCATTTCTATTCCCGTGTTTCGCGTTGAAGTGCATGGCAACGAAGTCTTCGTGGATGTTCCATAATGCCCGAACTGCCCGAAGTGGAAACGGTGGTTCGCACGCTACGGCCCTCCGTCATAGGCCGGCGGATTGAAGAGGCTCGCTTCTTCACCCACTTGATTCTTGAAGGCAAGCCGGAACCGCAAGTGAATGGCATGACCATCCAATCCGTCACGCGCTACGGTAAGAATATTCTGCTGCAACTCAATAGTGGGATCTTGGCCATCCATCTTGGCATGACCGGAAAATTGCTGGTCGATTCCGTTCCGGGCAAATACACCAGAGCAATTTTCACTCTGGATCGCGGGGCCGTGCTCTACGACGATATCCGCATGTTCGGCCGCATCGAATTTGATCGCGAACTGCCGCCTCACATCGCAGCCCTTGGTCCTGATCCTCTAGAGATTGATCGCGATGCCTTTGTGCAAGCCGTACGAGCGAGAAAGACTCGCATCAAGCCCCTGCTGCTGAATCAAAACTTCCTGCGCGGACTTGGCAATATTTATGTGGACGAAACTTTGTTCCGCGCCGGCATCCATCCCGAAGCGGTTACGTCCCGCATCAAGCCAGAACGATTGCAAAGACTTCACTCCGTGATTTTCGACGTGCTGCAGGAGTCGATCCAGGCCGGAGGCTCTTCAATCTCCGACTACGTCGACTCAGCCGGCAGACAGGGATCGTTTCAAGATCAGCATCGAGTTTATGGCAAGGAGGGCGCATCCTGTCCAACCTGCGGAGCCCCGATTCTGCGAATAGTAGTAGCGCAGCGAGGAACTCATTTTTGCGCTAAATGTCAGAAGCGTTAACTCACGATTCGGTGGATCTAAGTATCGCGTTCGAGGTGTCTATGATTATTTTCATCGCCGCCACATCGTGAACCCGGATCATATGCGCCCCATTCAGCACGCATGCCGCCACCGCCGCCGCCGTGGCATAATCTGGCTGCTTAGGATCGAAGACGCCTAGGAACGACTTGCGTGATGGTCCGATCATCATCGGCTGTTCCAATTTTGACATTGCCGGTAATAATTCAATCAACGTGAAGTTCTGTTCTTTGCGTTTCCCGAATCCCAATCCTGGATCAACTATGATTCGCGACCGGTCAACACCGGCTCGCATCGCCCGATTCACCGAAGCGCCAAGGTCGAACATTACGCCGCCCATCGGATCCGGCATCGGCGGTAGTTTGGCCCAAGAATCCGGCGCACCGCGCATATGGTTGATCACCAGGCCAATATCGCGCTGGGCCACCACCTTGGCCAAGCCAGGATCGAACGTAAGGCCGCTGGCGTCATTGATGAATTCCGCGCCATGCTCAATAGCCTTTTCGGCCACGCCGGCTTTGTATGTGTCCACCATCACCGGCACGCTCAGCTTGTTCTTCAGCCGCTTCAACACAGGCACCAACCTGCGTAATTCTTCCGCCTCGGAAATGCGCGGCGAGCCGGGCCGCGTCGATTCCGCACCGATGTCAATTATATCCGCGCCCGCCTCTTCCATTTCAAAAGCATGGGCATACGCGCTGTCCGGGTCCAGATACTTTCCGCCGTCGGAAAACGAATCCGGTGTTACGTTCAGTACGCCAACCAGCAAGGGCCGGTCGCCTAATTGCAACTCTCGTTGGTCCAACTTCATCATGTATCGTTTTGGAATCATTATTATTCGTACCGTAAGCAAACAATCGGATCCAACTGCGCGGCCTTATTGGCCGGATAGTATCCGAAAAACAACCCAACTCCCATTGACATCACAACACCCAAAACTACCCATATGAGCGATAACTGGGCTGGAACCGATGGCGCAAGGGACCTCACCGCGAAAGCAATTAACCCGCCAAACATAATGCCGATAATGCCGCCGATCAAAGTGAGCACAACCGCTTCAAACAAAAACTGAAGTCGAATGTCCCCTTTCCTGGCTCCCACGGCCTTCCGAATTCCGATCTCCGCGGTACGTTCGGTAACTGAGATTAGCATGATATTCATCACGCCAATGCCGCCGACCAAAAGTCCGATAGAACTGATCACGGCGGTTAGAATCACAAGCGCCCCTGTTAGTTGCTTCCACAATGCACTGATGAAATCCGGCGAAATCAGCTCAAAATCGTCTTCGGCGAAGGTAGGAACTTTCCGCCGGCGGCGCATCGCTTCGGTGACTTCGTCTTTCCCTTTTTCCACGCTAGCGTCCTTGTCCACGATGAAGGCTATAGCAATCTCTTTTGTAGCCGGGTAGTTCTTCCGGAAGTCGCTCAGCGGTATAACGGCGAATTGATCAATGCCCGGTCCACCGAATGCGCCCGAGTCTTTTTCCAGCACTCCGATGACTTCGTATAGCTTGCCATTCAAGCGCACCGTTCTGCCAAGCGGATCGCTCGACGGAAACAGCGACTGGGCAATGTCGTTCCCTAGCACCACTACCGGCCTGGCATGCTCTTCGTCATAGCGTGAGATGAACCGCCCTTGCGCGGCGGCGAACTGGGGTAGAGCATCGGCATACTCCGCCTCAACCCCGCGAACAAGAATTCTTTCCACACGCTCATTCTCATGGCTAATCGTATTGGTCTCGCCAAAGAAAAAGGCCCGCGTTGCGAACGCCGTTGCGGTTTTTATCGATGGGCAAGAGCTGCGAACGTACTCAGCGTCCTCGTAGTTAATGAACTTGCGTTTGCGAAGTTTTTCGGAAATGGCGCCAAAGCGCGAACCGGCGTTAATCCGCGCCACAAAGAAAGTGCGAGGCCCAAACGCATCCACCTTCATCTGCACAAATCGATTAAGGCCTTCAATGATGGATGCCACGGCGATTACCGACGTAACGCCAATGACGATTCCTAGAATGGTCAGCCCCGACCGAAGCTTGTTCGCACGGAGCGTATCGAAGGCGATGTGAACGTTTTCTAGGGCTTCTTCTCTGGTCATTTTATTCGGCCCTCAAAGCATCCACCGGATTTAGCTTGCTGGCCCGCACAGCCGGATATATGCCGAAGAACAGCCCGATGATGGAACTGAGCACCATGCCGCCGATAGCAACGCTAGTACGCACGACAGCCGGAAATGAAGTGAAATTCCGTAGCGCCGTCGCCGCCAAAAATCCCAGCGCAATTCCAACCAGCCCTCCCAGCAGGCACTGCATGACTGCTTCCACCAGGAACTGCCCGCGAATATCCTTTTCGGTCGCTCCCATCGCGCGGCGCACGCCTATCTCCTTGGTGCGTTCAGTCACGCTTACCAGCATAACGTTCATAATTACGATGCCGCCAACGATAGCCGAGATTGCGCTCACCATCACGAACACAAGGAAGAAAGATCCGCTGATCGACGACCACAAAGCCATATAGGTTTCGCTAGTAGCCATAAAGAAATCATCGTCGGCCGCGGGACGCACATGCCGCCGCGCCCTTAAAGCCAAGCGGATTTCGTCCATCGCCAAATCCATGATCTTGGCACCGCCCATCGCCCGCACCTGCATTGTTACCGCCGTATGAGAGCCCACTTTCTTGAGATACGTCTGCATTGGGATGATGACGAAGTTGTCCTGATCCTGCCCCAAGACCGAACCGATCTTTTCAAATGTCCCCACCACTATGAATTCGTCCTTGCCGATGCGAATGGTCTGGCCAAGCGCATTCGAGCCCGGGAAAAACTGTTCCACCAGCATGGACCCAATCAAGCAAACATAAGACGAGCGGCTCTCTTCGGTCTCGGTGAAGTAACGGCCCTGTTCCACCGTTCTTGTGTCGATGGCGCCCATGTTCGCGGTGTGGCCATAGAGGCTAATGTCCGTCACCTCTTTGTCTCCGAAGCGAACCCTAGTGGTGCTGCTAGCCGACGCGCCCACTTCGCTGCAGTGATTGCATTGAGGCGCAATAGCATCCACATCGGGCATCTCGATTTTGCGGTTCTTCAACGCCTTGATCACTACATTGAAATCCGTCGCGGCGAATGGCGTCCGCGCCACGCGGAAGACGTTGGTGCCTAGGTTCGCGATCTTCTGTTCCACATATAAATTCGCGCCTTCGACGATAGTTACCACGGTGATTAACGTTGCCACACCCATCACCAGTCCAAGCATCGTGAGCGCCGCGCGCATCTTGTGCGCACGAATAGCGGCGAGGCTTTCGGAAATGTTATCGGAAAGACGAAGCATGAAGGAGCTACTTCCATTGTAAAGCTGATACGATGTTACGGAAGAATCCATGTTGAACCGCAGACAATTCCTAACCCTTGCCGGCGCTGCCGCACTTTCCGGGCAAACACCCAAAAAGCCCAATGTTCTGTTCATTGCGACAGACGATTTGACAACCACTCTTGGCTGTTACGGCCATCCGATTGTGAAGACTCCGAACCTGGATAAACTCGCGAAACGAGGGGTTTTGTTCAGTCGCGCCTATGCGCAGTTCGCCCTTTGCAGCCCTTCGCGAAGTTCCTTAATGACTGGCCTTGGCCCCGATACGACGAAGATTTACGAATTGCAGACGCACTTCCGCTCTGTGATTCCCGACGTCGTGACCATGTCGCAATGCTTTCAGAAAAACGGCTACTACACCGCTCGTGTCGGCAAAATTTATCACTACGGCAATCCCGGCCAGATCGGTACGGACGGATTGGACGACGCTCCATCCTGGAACCATAAAGTGAATCCGCGCGGAGTGGATAAGGATGAAGAAGACAAAATCGTGAACCTGACACCGGGCCGCGCCTTTGGTTCGGCGCTGTGTTATTACGCCTCGCCGGAACCGGGCGAAAAGCATACCGACGGATTGGTGGCCTCGGAAACCATCAAGTTGCTCGAACAGAATAAGGACAAGCCGTTCTTTATTGCAGCTGGCTTCTATAAGCCCCATTGCCCTTATATTTCTCCGAAGAAGTATTTCGATATGTATCCGCCACAGAAGCTGAAGACCTACCAAATGATTCCCGGCGAAATGGAAATCGCTCCTCCGTGGGCTTATTTTATCAAGGAAGCGAACTTCGGTATCACAGATGAGAAGGCCCACGAGGCGCTGCAAGCTTACTACGCGGCTGTTACCTTCACTGATGACAACGTGGGTAAGCTGGTTGCCGCGCTCGATCGACTCGGACTCACGGACAACACAGTAATCGTCTTCTGGTCGGATCACGGCTACGCGCTCGGCGAGCACGGCCAGTGGATGAAGCAGACGGTGTTTGAAGCCGCCACGCGGATCCCGCTGATTTTCGCCGGCCCGGGCATTAAAGCGAAGGGCAAAGCTTCACCACGCACCGTGGAGATGCTGGATTTCTATCCCACGCTTACCGATTTGTGTGGGCTGAATCAAGTACCGTCGAACCTGCATGGCAGGAGTCTGCGTCCATTGCTTGAAAATCCCAACGCCACTTGGGATCGTCCCGCGATCAGCCAGATGCGTCGTGGGGCGGGAGCCGGAGCCGGTCAAAAGGCCGGCAACAAAAAAGCGGCAGGGCAATTTGTTCACGGCCACAGCATCCGCACGGAACGCTACCGTTTCACGGAATGGGCCGATGGCAAGGAAGGCGAAGAATTGTACGATTACAAGACAGACCCCAAAGAGTTGAAGAATTTGGCTAAGAGTGATGCTCATACGAAATTGAAGGAAGAGTTGCGGACGCGGTTGCGCAAAATTACAAAGGATCGGGGAAGGGCATAATGAAAGCTCTATTATTACTCGTCAGCGCAGGTCTCTGTCTCGCTCAGAACACCTTGACGCCCGAAGAGAAGAAGGCCGGCTGGAAGCTGCTGTTCGACGGCAAGACCATGAACGGCTGGCGCGACCCTTCGAAACTTTCCCCGCCCGCGAACGCCTGGACCATCGAAGACGGTTGCCTGAAGCCTCTGCCCAAACCCAAGTACCGTGAAGATCTGGTGAGCGTCGGCAAGTACGCCGATTTCGAGCTGCAATTCGAATGGAAAATCTCTCCCGGCGGTAACAGTGGCCTGAAATATCGCATTCAAGAATTCGTCCCGCTTGCCACGGACGACATCAAGAAGGCGAAGAAATTTGAGGATTCCCTGGATGCCGCGATGAAGGGCGGCAAACTTCCCTCGCGTGCAAGCGTCATGAAGCGCAGCGGAACCGAAGTTTACGTGATTGGTTTTGAATATCAGACCATCGACGACGATAAGCATCCGGACGCCCGCCGTGGGGCGCTGTATCAATCGGGCTCGCTCTACAGCATGATTCCACGCACTAAGCAGGCGGCGAAACCAGTGGGCGAGTTCAACCAGTCGCGCCTACTCGTCAAGGGCAAGCACATCGAACATTGGCTGAATGGAGAGATTGTGGTCGACGCGTCACTCGATGACCCAAGCATCGCCGCAGGCCTCGAAAAGCGCTGGGGCAAGGCATCGCCGGTGTACAAGCTGCTAGTGAATCAGCCGAACAAGCGCTGCCCAATTTCATTGCAGAATCATAACGACGAAGCTTGGTTCCGGAATCTGAAGATTCGTCCGTTGTAGTTGTTGATACCGTTAATATTTAAAACCAAAAGGGCGCCCTGCTGTTAACAGAGCGCCCTTCCATCTCCGGCTGGCGGGTATTAGGCCAGTTCCAACTCGATTCGTTTCTTCTCCAAATCAATCGCCGTAATCTTGAAATTGCGAACTTGACCAGAGCGTAAAGCGTTAGGATCAGCCTTCGGTTCCACCGGGCCACCTTTGCCTTCCTTCCACCGCGACTTCAACATGGCCGAAAGTGAATTGATATCCACCGGCCCAACTGCCGCCTCTTTCTTTTCTTCCACAGGCGCGGCCACAGGCGTCAACTTGCAGTCGCCCATTACCCCATCGCCCAATTCTATTTTCGCGCGCGTCGCCGACGCATCCACCACGCGGCCCGTAACCTTGTCGCCTACTTTGTGTTCGGCGATATATTCGTCGGCGCGGGTCGGCTCCAGTTGCTTCAAGCCCAGCCGGATGCGCCGTTCAGCGTTATCCAACTTCAGAACCTTGGCTTTCACCACCTGCCCAACGTGCAACGCGTCCTTCGGGTGCTCCAGTCGCTTCTCGTTCGCGATGTCGCCAATGTGAATCATGCCTTCAATACCGTCGCCCAAATCAGCGAATGCGCCGAACTTTTGTAGGCTCGTAATAGTGGCTTCAACCACCGCGCCTTCAGGGTACTTGGCGGGTACCTCGGACCACGGGTCACCCAGCACTTGCTTCAAGCCCAGGGAAATTCGTTTCTCCTCTTCCTTAATGCCAAGGATCATCACATCAACCTGTTCGCCAACTTTCAACACGTCACCCGCCGTGCGAACCTTCTTCGTCCACGACATTTCCGAAACGTGAATCAA
>JANXXI010000061.1 GCA_025350695.1 Acidobacteriota bacterium | reverse complement strand
CGATGCTATTTCCCATGCCGTTGAATCGTTCGTCACCGCTAAACGGAATGCCGCTAGCGACGCTTTCTCCCGCCAGGCGTGGCGTATGCTTTCCCGCGCATTTCCCAAACTGATCAATCAACCGGAAGACATTGAAGCCGTCGCCCAAATGCAGCTCGGGGCATGGTTCGCCGGGTGCGCCATCGAAGCGTCCATGCTTGGCGCGACACATGCAACCGCAAACCCTCTTACCGCTCGCTACGGCACGACTCACGGTTCCGCCATCGCCATCATGCTTCCCCATGTTGTTCAATGGAACGGTCTGCGTGAGTACGATGAATTGTCCCCGAATTTGCCCGCCCTCTTGACCGATCTCGCCGCAATGGCCGGTCTTCCTGGTAGCTTGGAAGAAGTTGGCATCCCCCTTACCGATCTGTCTCAATTGGCGGAAGCAGCGGCCCAGCAATGGACTGGCCGATTCAACCCGCGTCCCTTCGATGCCGCCGGAGCCCTGGAGCTATACCAATGCGCATATTGATACTAGTCCTTCTCACAACCTCAGCAATATTCGCCCAGTGGCCGCAGTTTCGAGGCAATCAACAACTGACGGGTGTATCCTCTGAAAAAGTCTCAGGCCAGTTAAAACTCTTGTGGACATGGGAGGGCGGGGAAGTCTTTGAATCCTCCCCTATCATCGACAACGGTACGGTGTACATTGGTTCCGGCGGAAGTGAACTGATCGCTATCGATCTAAACACCGGCAAAACTCGCTGGCGCTATAAAACAGGCAAGGAAGTAGGGGAATCTACCGCAACCGTTAGTGGCGGCATTGTATATGTGGCAGACTTGACCGGCGTACTGCACGCCGTCGATGCCCAGACAGGGAAGGGTCTCTGGACTTTCCAGACCGGCACAGAAGTCAAATCCTCGCCTGTAGTTTTCCAGGATAAAGTTCTTATCGGCTCCTACGATCAAACTCTCTATGCCGTCAACGCAAAAACTGGAAAACAAGTTTGGAAATATGAAACTAATGGTCCGGTCCATGCAACTCCCGCCATACTGGACGGAGTAGCATACATTGCTGGCTGTGATGAGAATTTCCGCGCAATACGCCTTACCGATGGCCAGGAAGTGTACCATGTGCCCTCTGGATCTTACACCGGTTCCTCCCCAGCCATCAGCGGTACACGCGCCTACTTCGGCACCTACGGCAACGAGGTTTTCGCCGTGGATATGAAACAGAAAAAAATCATCTGGCGCTATGAACACCCGGTGCGGAAATTCCCCTACCAGTCTTCCGCCGCCATCTCTAATGGTAAAGTCGTGCTAGGCGGACGCGACAAAAACGTTCATGCCATCGACGCCAATACTGGTAAGGGTTTGTGGACCTTCGCCACGAAGAGCCGGGTCGAATCTTCACCCGCCATCGCCAACGGTCACGTCTACATCGGCTCGAACGACGGTCGTTTCTATGTGCTCGATTTGAACAACGGACAAAAACTGTGGGAATTCACAGCCGGCGCGGCTCTATCGTCGTCACCCGCTATCGGCAATGGCAAAGTAGTGATCGCCTCGCAGGACGGCCGCGTCTATTGCTTCACCTCTCAGTAGATCTTCCTAATAAACGACGTGGATAATCCACTTCACTCCGGAAGGCTCGGCAATAATACTTACATATTTACTCTTAGTTTTCGCGTTTAAGACAATCGGAGTGAGCTTCTCTACAGAAAATCCATTTCCGCTCAAGGCCTCTTCATACCAACGCAAAGCCTGCTTAGGTTCGAGCACTTCAAAATCAACCGAATGCTCCCTCCCCGTGACCTGCCGCAACGTTTTCAATTTTGCCTCCGCGTAAACCGGCACCCAATCGGGCGCAGTCCAAGGGTCTCCGATAGAAGATGTAGTTATCACCCGTTACCTTTACTCGGTTGTTATCTATTGCGGATAGATCTACCGCGAATTTCTCATTGCCTCTCTTCAGATCCAGCAACAACGGCCGATTGTTCTCGTCCCGTGATACCACAAGCCATTTGGGATCCTTTCCGTCGGAAAGCCTTTCAACAAAAGCTTTTGCTGAAATTGCCGGTTCCGCCGCCATCCGGCTAAATATTGCCCAAAGCCCTCCCACGCCGGCCAATACAAGAATCCCCAACGCCACCAGCAGCCAAACAAACCCTGGAACTTTTTCTTGCCTCTTCCCATCAGGCATCGGAGGAGGCGCCCCGTCCATTAGTTCACGCTGCCCAACGAATACACCAACGTAACCAGCGTCCCGTCGATAATGGTTACCACCACCTCTTTAGCCCCCGATTCCGCCTTAAGAACGGCGACGTTCTTCTCTTCAGACAAATTTACTTTCCTCTCCACCGTGAATCCGCCTTCCTTCAATGTCTGCTCATACCAAGAGATAACCTTGTCCACTTTGTCAGGAGTGCGGAAGATCACAGTGCCCTTTCCTTTTTCGATCGACTCGACCTGCGTCACAGGGTCGCCTTCCATTCCCGGATATTTCGGCAGCCATCCAGGCATTCGGGCTTTGCCGCCAATCACCACTCGTCCGTCAGGCGACTTGATGTCGATCTTCCCTTTTTTAAGGTCGCTTATGTTGATTTCAGTTTCCTGCCCCGTGCTCTTCACTCGCACTCTCACCGTGTCGCCATCCATCGAAATCACTTCAAGGTCAGGGTTGAGTGCGGTAATGATCCTGGCAATCGCCATTGCCGGATTACCCGAACCGGCCACCTGCTTCACAAAATAGTACGTACTCGCAGCCGCGATCAATATCCCCGCCACAAGCAGACCGGCAATTCCCAGCAACACCCAAACTACGATCTTCGTCTTCTTCTGCTGCGATGGATTTGGACCTGGCATGGGTCCGAACGATCCTGGAATTGGTGGCGGTTGTGCTTGCGGTGTCATATTCCCTCTATTGGAGCAGACGAAATCACCTTCCCGCCAGTTCAACCCAATTATTCCCCTTGCTTTCGATAAAGACCAGTGCTATAACTAGTCATTGAGGCAAACCATGTCATGGGCCGTACAAGAAGCAAAAGCTAAATTCAGCGAATTCCTCAAGGCAAGTGTGGAGCAAGGTCCACAAGTGGTCACCAAACGTGGTGAGGAAACCGCAGTGCTCGTCCCCATCGGCGAATACAAGAGGCTAAAGGATGCTGCCCGTCCTAACTTGAAAGAGTGGCTTCTCTCGTCTGCCGTTAAATTCGACATTCCTCTTCGCCCACGAAACAGCTACAACAAGCGGCCTCCCGTGGAATTCGATTAAATCATGTTTCTGCTCGATACTAACGTCATCTCCGAGACTCGCAAGCAACGGCCCCATGGTGGCGTAATTGAATTTCTCGAAGCCCGCAAGCCGTCAGAGCTATTCATTTCAGCGGTCAGCATCGGGGAAATGCTGGAAGGCGTTGAAATGACCCGTCTCCAAAATCCCGAAAAAGCGAATGAGATCGAAGACTGGATCTCTCAAACCGTCGACAATTTCCCTATCCTGCCCATGGATGCCAACACGTTCCGCGAATGGGCTGTCCTCCTGCAAGGCGAATCCGGCGACCTTACGATGGACGCCATGATCGCCGCCACAGCCCGCGTCAATCGCCTTACTGTTGTCACCCGCAACACCAGGGATTTCGCCACTTTCCACGTGCTCACCCTCAATCCCTTCGTGCCGAAACCCTAACCCACCAAAGCTACCCAATCAGCGGTACAATCCAACTCTGTGCAACTCACCGCAATTGATTGGGCTGTCGTCGCCCTCTACTTTCTTTTCAATCTCGCCATCGGCCTCTATTACCGCGCTCGTGCCGGTAAAAGTGTCGAGGAATTCTTTCTCTCCGGCCGCAACGTCCCCTGGTGGCTTGCCGGTGCATCAATGGTCGCAACCACCTTCGCGGCCGATACACCGCTTGCCGTCACCGGCCTGGTAGCCAAGTTCGGCATCGCCGGCAATTGGCTGTGGTGGAACTTCGTCGCCGGTGGAATGCTCACTGTTTTCTTTTACGCCCGCCTCTGGCGGCGCAGCGGTGTCATGACCGACATCGAGTTTTCCGAAATCCGATACTCCGGCAAACCCGCGGCGTTCCTTCGTGGCTTCCGTGCTCTCTACCTCGGCATCCCCATCAACTGCATCGTGCTCGGTTGGGTGAACCTAGCCATGGTAAAGATCCTCATGTTGATCCTCGGAGTCGAAAAAAGTACAGCCCTGCTGCTGGTCCTCGGCCTGATCGGCATCACTTCATTCATCAGCGCCTTAAGCGGCCTTTGGGGCGTGCTAGTCACAGACCTGTTCCAGTTCGTTATCAAGATGAGCATGGTTATAGTTCTCGCTGTCTCCGCCGTGAACGGCGTCGGCGGCATCGACCAACTCATCGCCAAACTCCACGCCATGGGCCGTTCCGATGCCCTAAACTTCGTCCCCGACATGAACTCCCCCTGGATGCCCATGATTACGTTCTTCGTCTACATTTCCATGAACTGGTGGGCCACCTGGTATCCCGGAGCCGAACCCGGCGGCGGTGGCTATGTCGCCCAGCGCATGTTCTGCGCAAAAGATGAAAAGCATTCGCTGCTCGCCACGCTCAGCTTCAACATCGCCCACTACGCCATGCGCCCCTGGCCCTGGATCCTGGTCGGCCTCGTCTCCTTAGTTCTCTACCCCGACCTTCAAGATAAGGAAACCGGCTACATCAAAGTCATGATCGATTTCCTGCCGCCCTACTTGCGCGGCCTCATGGTGGCCGCCTTCGCCGCCGCCTACATGTCCACCATCGCAACGCAGCTCAACTGGGGCGCCAGCTACATCGTCAACGATTTTTACCGCCGCTTCCTGAAGCCCAACGAGTCCGACCAGCACTATGTCCGCGTCTCGCAACTTGCCACCATCGGGATCACGCTTGTCTCCGCCGTCGTAACCTACAACATGGAATCCATCAGCGGCGCCTGGCAGTTGCTGATCTCTATCGGAGCGGGCACCGGCGGTGTGTTGCTATTGCGCTGGTACTGGTGGCGCATCAATGCTTGGAGCGAAATCTCCGCCATGCTAGCGGCCTCGATAGTCTCCCTCTCGCTCAGCCACATCTTCGGATACAACAACGACAAACCCGAGGAGTTTGCCTGGTCGATGATCATCACCGTTGGCCTCACCACTGCCACCTGGCTTGCAGTGACTATGCTGACGCCCCCGGAATCCAACGCCACCTTGGTCGCCTTCTTCCGCCGAACGCGGCCATCTCTAGCCGGTTGGCGCCCCATCGCCGCTCAAGCCCCAGACGTGAAACTTGTAGGCGATGGGATGGTGAACCTGCTCGACTGGATCTGTGGCTGCATACTAATCTACGGAACGCTCTTCGGCGTCGGCAAGATCCTACTGAGGGAACCCGCCCTAGGTTGTGGCATGCTGGCTGCCGCCGCAATAGCCGGCTTCATCATCTACCGTGACCTTTCAAGCCGCGGCTGGAACACTGTAGTTGACTAGCTCCGATGAAAATCGGGGGGTGCTCGCGGATGTACTATATACTTGATGCTCTCACGCCGCACAGCCCTAACCACACTTGTCTCCGCGCCCCTCGTCCGAGCCCAAGCCACCAAACCAAACTTCCTGTTCATCATCGCCGATGACCATGCCGGCTACGTCCTCGGCGCCGACGGCAACCGCCAAGCCGAAACCCCCAACCTTGACCGCCTAGCCAGCGAAGGAGCCCGCTTCGCCCTCCACCATTGCAATCAACCCGTCTGCACGCCCTCACGTCAATCGTTCCTGACTGGCCAAATGCCCTGCATGGCCGGAGTTACAGTTCTCAAGACCCCCCTCGACGAAAATAAACCAACCCTAGCCAAGCAATTCCAAAAGGCGGGCTACCACACCGCGGTCTTCGGCAAGATGCACTTCAACCGCCCTTCTAAGCCCGGCCTCCATGGCTTCGAGACCATGATGACCGAACAGGACATCAATCGCGAATGGAGCAAGAAGCCGATCAAGACACCACCAACCGATCTGAAAGCCAAGCCCAAATGGCAGCCCTTCAAAGACCCCTCGCGCATCTGGCTCAATGCCGACAAACTCCCCTTCCCGCGCTACTACGAAGATATGCGCGGCACCTTCACCCTGCGCCAAGCCCAGCAATTCTTAAAGACCGAACGCCCCAATCCATTCGCCCTATGGGTCAGCTTCCCCGAGCCCCACTCCCCCTTCGACTTCCCAATCGAATGGACGCCGAAGTACGACAAGGCAAAATTCAAAGCCCCGATAATCGGCCCCGAAGACGCCTGGCAAATCCCCAACATCTTCCGCAACTTGTCTGAAGAGGATCGCCAAGGCATCATTGCCAGCTACTATACGTCGGTGAACTACCTCGACAAGAACGTAGGAGAGTTGCTAGAAACGTTGCGCGCCCAAGGCCTGGACGACAACACCTATGTGGTGTACATGGCCGACCACGGCTACATGTTAGGCCACCACGGCCGCATCGAAAAGCATTGCTGTTATGACCAGGCGCTGCGCGTGCCGCTGATCATGCGATACCCCGGGAAGATAAAGAAGGGGCAAGTGGTGACCCAGTTCACTGAACATATCGACGTGCCCGCGACCATCACGGACATGATGGGCCTGGAGCGCCTGCCCATCCAACACGGCGAATCCCTGCGCCCGTACCTCGAAGGCAAGAAGCCGGCGAAGGTGCGCGACCACATTTTTAGCCAGTATTTGGAAAACGAAGAAGCCTGCATCCGCACGGAGCGTTGGAAGTTCATCGAGTGCACCGGCAAGCGCGCCCGGACGGATGGCTATGAGACGGACAAGCCGACCCCCGGGCACTATATCCGCCTATATGATCTGAAGGCCGACCCCGGCGAGTTCACCGACGTCGCCGCAAAGCATCCTGATGTGGTGGAGAAGCTGCGAGGTCTGATGCTAGCCCGTTACCGCGCCACGCACCCAGAGGCAGCCCAAGAGCCGAAGGGCGCGAAGCCCGAGGAGTCGGTAGCCTTCTACCTCCGCCCCCGCGACGCTTAACCCTAGTGTAGTGTCTTCAAAATAACTAGACAGGTCCTTTTTTCCGGTTTCTGGTCTTGGGGCTGGTGCAGCCTGGCTGGATCAGTTCCAGGGTTTGGCGACAGCGGGTGAGTTTGTCCTGGATAGCTTCGACGGTGGCCGTCCACACGAAAGGTTTAGGATCTTGGTTCCAAGCCTTGAGAAACGACTGGATGGATGCCTGTAGATCGGCTACGCTGAGGAAGACACCGCGCCGGATGGCCTTGCTATCGAGATGGCCGAACCAACGCTCGACCAGATTCAGCCAACTGGAACTGGTGGGAACGAAGTGGGGCACAAATCGGGGATGACGCTTCAACCACTCCTTCACTTTGGCGTGCTTGTGCGTGCCGTAATTGTCCATGACGAGATGTAGGGGAACCTTGCCGGGAAACTCGGAGTCAAGCAGGCGCAGGAATCGCAGAAACTCTTGATGCCGGTGTCTGGAATGGCATTCCCCAACGACCTTACCCTGTAATGTCTCCAGAGCGGCGAACAAGGTGGTGGTGCCGTTGCGCTTGTAATCGTGGGTCATCGTGCCGCATCGGCCCTTCTTGATCGGCAACCCCGGCTGAGTGCGATCTAAGGCCTGAATTTGACTCTTTTCGTCCACGCACAGTACCAACGCCTGTTGTGGAGGATTCAAGTACAAGCCGACGACATCGGTCATCTTTTCCAAAAACTTGGGGTCCCGTGAAAGCTTGAAAGTCTTCGTGCGATGAGGCTGTAACTTGTGAGCGCGCCAGATATTATTGACTGTGGATTTACTGACGCCCTGGCTCTCCGCCATGGTGCGGCAACTCCAGTGCGTCATCCCCGCAGGCTTGGTTTGCAGCGTTGCGTCCACGATGGCGGCGATCTTGTCGATGTGATACTTGGGCTTTCTTCCCCTGCCAGGAGCGATATCCCACAGACCGTCCAATCCCTCGGCGGCAAAGCGCTTGCGCCACAGAATCACCGTGTTGCGATTCACCGAAAGCTGCTGGGCGATAGCGACATTGGATTCCCCTGCGCGGCAGCCAAAAGGATGCGGCAGCGCATGGCCACTTGCTGCGGAGTGCCATGGGCCGCGATCCACTGCTGAATCTTCTCTCTATCCTCAGCGGAAAGCGCACTGGATTTACCCATGCACCAGCTTAAAACAAATTCGCTTATACTGTCTAGCTATTTGTTGGACACTCCACTAGCTGTTTCGAGCCCGGAAAAACCTCCTTTGCAGTAGGGCGGACGCCAAGGCTGTCGCCCCTTTCCCCGTACCCTTTTCCCTGCTGGGAGCCGCTGCCTTCGCTTCGCTACGGATAAGTTTTCCTTGACGAAGGTGAACGATTCCGGCACAATCAAAGTGCCAGCGTCGCTACGCTCCGATAACGTTCAGCTTCAGCCCGGAATGCTGTTCATCTTCCCTTCGGAATGAGCGTTCACCTTCGCCGGAATCCCCAGTTGGGTCTGGGTCTAATTAATGGAGGCCAGCCGAGGCCATTTCTGGTGCCTCGGCCAATGGCGACGCAATAGAAGACGTTGAGCCAACTCCCAAGTGATTTGCTCCGACTGGTCTCTTAAGCCGATTACGATGGCCCATAGAACCCCTTAAAAACATCCCGCTTTCCAATTTGCTTTTCGCCGAGTCCGAGCGCTCGATGGCCGAACGGCCGTTTGGATTCGTTGCTGGGACGCCGTCAGCGCTGGAATCGGGGAGGGAGGGGGATAGCTGGGTCTTGAGGAGACCCGCTCATTGCGCCACGAGGGACTCCCAATTTTTCAGCACCACTAGCGCGGAGCTTTCGCCTGGGGTCATGGACGGAATCACGAAGCGCTTGCCATCCGGGGATACGTCGAACGAAACAACCGAGTGCACGGTCGCGGTTGCTTCGGCGTCAATTCTGAAAAGAGGATCCGGGGCCCCGGCGCGGACTCCACTCGGACCAAAAGTGAGGGACACCGCATAGATTTGCCCGTCGGAGCCCAGGTAGTAGAGTTCCTTGCCGTCTTTGCGCCAGCGCAGGCATTGCCCTCCCTTGCGCGAGACCAGAAAGCGCTCCCCGGTGACGCGGAGCGAGTCGTTGCTGTAGTCCAGCGCCTCCAGGTAAATTTCGGAATGTCCGGACTCATTAGAGAGAAAGGCCAGCCACTTACCGTCAGGAGAGAAAACCGCGTTGTTTTCATAGAATGGCGTCGTCAACAGAGGAATTACCTTGCGATTGCGGGCCATGTCGACGGCAAAAACATCGGAGGGAAAGACCTGTGTGACCGCCGGCAGCCCGGAGTTGTTGTAGAGAATGAAGCGGCCGTCCGGTGACCAGTCCGTCGGGACCATGAAACCGGTATCGGGCATGGGTTCCGGGTCTGGTGTTCCGCCGGACGAACTTAGCGCAAGCTTCGGCCAACTCTGATCGAGCAGGTAGACCAAGCGGCGGGAATCCGGTGACCATACGGGTGCGTGCCGGATTCCGGGTCCGTAGATGACCTTGCGGCCGGCGCCGGTGACGGCGTCATAGAGCCAGATTTCGGGAACGCCGCGTTCGATGTCGAACGGCACGGCGGCCAGCCAGCGGCCGTCCGGCGAAAGCCGCGCATAGCTGGCGTTAATGTCAGAGGGGCTGGCCGTGAAAAGCCGTTTGCCTGTCCGGTCCACCCAGATGAACTGCGAACGGTTGACAAAGGTTTGGTAGGCCAGCACGCCGCTTCGAGAAACCGAAAAGTCTGCGGCGCCCGTGTGGCCAAAGGAAGGCACTTGACGGGCGATCGCTCTGGGTTCCGCAGTAACGCGGCGCGCGGCCAGGTCGAACGGCTGCGCCAACAACGTTCCCCCGCGCAAGTAGACCAGATAGCCTCCATGGGAGCGGAGCGAATCCGTGTATTGAACCCGGGAATCGGCTTGAACAACGTCTACGCCTGATTCGTTTCCGCCGACCGGAGCGATGCGGGCATGCAGCGCGCCATGGGATGGATCGTCGTCCACGGTGAAAAGGAATTCCCTTCCTCCGGGTAACATTTGCGCCCAGGGGTAAACCCGGTCGATGGCGTGAAAGGTGCCTCTCGACGAATCTATCACGACGGAGTTGCTGTAATTGGAGACCAGGAGGCGGTCCGGCCCAAAGGGAATTGCGGAGGTAAAGGCACCGGTCCCATCTGTGAGAATCTGACTGGCCTTTGCGTTTACTTGTATACGACGCAGCTTTCCCTTCGCGGTGAACAGCAACGTCCCGCCGTCGGGAGCCCAGACAACCGAATAGGCTCCCTCCCCGTCGGCTACCGGACGGGATTCCAGCTCAGAAAAGTCGCGAAGGAAGAGTCGGAAGCTGCCGCTTTGGTCCTTCGCGGTGAAGG
The DNA here is from genome assembly GCA_025350695.1 of Acidobacteriota bacterium. Taxonomy (GTDB): domain Bacteria; phylum Acidobacteriota; class Terriglobia; order Bryobacterales; family Bryobacteraceae; genus JANXSF01. Next base: position 28,104 of record JANXXI010000061.1, on the reverse strand, counting down.
CGATCTTTTCGCCGTCTGGCGATAGCGCAAACGACTGACGTGTGCCACCAGCTTCAAGGTAGTAGCCCTTAGGCGGCGAGATCTGAAATTGAGTGGCCTTCAGGGTCGTAGGCCGCGAGGGCCGTAACGCGATCCAAAAGGCTCCGCCGAGAAGCACCAGAATCGCCGCCGCACTTGCCCAGGCAACGAATTTCCATGGTGACTGCCGCGCCGCTGGCGCCGATGCTGCGGCGGAGGGAACCATTTCCAGAACGCCCCCTCCCACGGAGTGCACGGGTGCTACAAAGCGGTATCCGCGGCCCGGGAAAGTCTCTACATATTGTGGCCGATTGGCCGTGTCGCCAAGCGCCTGGCGGAGCTTGTTCATGGCTGCGTTTACGCCGTGTTCAAAGTCGCCAGCACTAACTCCGGGCCAAAGAAGGCTGCGAAGGTCTTCACGCGTCACCAGCTCGCCGGGCCGTTTCACCAAGGCGGCGAGAACGTCCCCAGGTTGTCCTGGGAGTTTCACTTTATAGCCGTGCTTGCGCAGTTCCGCGGTTACGGGGTTGAATTCAAAAGGCCCAAAGGCGAGATTCGGTGCCCGCGAGGGTTGCGAAAGCTTGGAATCCCCCGGTGAGGCCATGATGACGCTCAGTGTAGCACGGGTGATACCCGATAGAAACCCTTTATATTTCAGCGATTCAGCCGGTGATCTCGATTGAAGGTAAGCGCGACTTTATCTTGGCGGGAAAGGCGGGTAGCCTCTTACTGCGGCTCAATCCGTGTTACGCGATTGAGTACGTAAAGTTTAGAACCTTTAAAGGAGGTTTCGAGAATGTCAATCATGAAATCAATCAGCGGCCGTTCCATTCGTACGCTGACCCTTATCGCGGCAAGCGCCTTCGCTGTTTCTGGTACCGCAGCGTACGCGGGCGAGCTGTGGGTTGGGACTTGGGGCACCGCTTTGCATGAGCCGGACCTGGGCGTGCCCGGGCTGGCGAACACCGGCTTCAACAATCAGACCTTGCGCCAGATCGTGCACACCAGTGTAGGAGGCCGTCACGTTCGCGTGCGGTTTTCCACTTTTGGGGCCAAGGGCCTGGTTATCGGAGCGGCCCACATCGCACTCCGCTCCTCAGGAGCCGCAATCGTGCCAAATTCGGATCGGACCTTGACCTTTGGCGGCAAGACGTCCATCACCATCCCGCCCGGCGCGCTGGTGCTGAGCGACCCGGTGGGACTTGAGGTGCCCGCGCTTAGCGACTTGGCAGTAAGCATTTTCTTACCAGAAAATACTGGACCGGCGACTTGGCACTTTGAATCGAGGCAGACCTCGTTCGTTTCTCTTGCGGGGGATTTCACCGCAAGCGGTGTTCTTCCGAGTCTCGCGATGCCAGTGGCATGGTTCTGGCTGGCAGGCGTGGATGTCGCGGCGTCTAGTCAAACCGGCGGGGTTGTAGTTTTCGGCGAGTCGATCACGGACGGGACGCACTCTACCCAGGACGCGAGCAAACGCTGGACGGACCAGTTCGCCCAACGCCTGATGGCGCTGCCGGGCAATCGGACTTTGGGCGTATTGAACAAAGGAATCGCCGGTGGAAGACTTCTTCATGATTCCCTGGGCCCTAGCGGACTGGCCAGGTTCGATCGCGACGTACTGGCACAGACCGGAGCGACCCATATAATTGTGCAAATGGGCGGCAACGACATCTTCACACTGAATCCCGCCGAAGAAGTCTCAGCCGATCAGATCATTCAGGGGCACAAGCAGCTCATCGAACGGGCGCATGCGCAAGGACTCAAGATTTACGGTGGCACCTTGACCCCGGTGGAAGGGTTTCTCATACCAGGAACCCCTTTCCCGGTATTCTCGCCTGCTGGTGAAGTCAAGCGACAAGCTGTCAATGCGTGGATCCGCTTGAGCGGCGAGTACGACGGGGTAATCGATTTCGACGCCGTACTGCGCGATCCCAAGGCACCGACGAAGATCCTTCCGTCGCTGGACAGCGGAGACCATGGTCATCCTACAGACGCCGGGTATAAAGCGTTGGCCGACGCCATCGACTTGAAACTGTTCTCGAATCACCGGGAGCGGAGATGAGGATGGCCATCGCTCCGGTGAACCTGCACCTGTTTACAATTCGCCGTAGTCGATGAGAGCTAGCCAACAGCATCGCGAAAGAAGAAATTCGGCGACCGGCCACGAGCGGGAATCAGGCAGGTTCCCGCAGAGTGACGGTGCCGCCGAATCTTAGAGATTAGCTTGCAAATCCAGACTGCCCGGCGGTTGCGTGGTCGGGCTGTAACTCGGTTCGACGTATTTTAAAGCGACCTATTTCTTGCGGAAATAGTTGCTACGAAGTGTCTACCCAGCTTTACCCGAAGGACACTGTACAATGTGCGCCGGGCAAGCTGGTTTTCGCCGGGGATCAGAGTGGGAATTTTATCGCGTTCGATGCGACGAATGGGAAAATTCTGTGGAATGCGCGGATAGGGGCGGTGAGTAATGCGCCGCAGACTTATTTGTTGGATGGTAAGCAGCACGTATTAGTGGCGGCCGGGGATGCGTTGTACGATTTCTATCTGCACCGGGGAATCGCCCGTCGAATTAAAAATACAGTGGAACGATTCGCTGAAACCGGAGGGGGCGACATGAAGAGATTACAGGGATTTGACCCGCCGGAATACCGCCTTCGCGCCGGGGATTACCGGATAAGATTTCATCTGGAAAACCGCGTTATCCGAGTATTGCGAGTCCCCTAAAAAGGAGGCAGCCCTTGGATCGATTCAAGAAGCTAAAAAATTAGCCGGCGGAGCCGGTCGCATGCAATACCCGTAAAACGCACCCTTGGTTGTGATGACCAAGACGCGCCGCCCTTAAATCAGGCTAAGCTGCTGGTGGGCAGCCCAAACGGGTGAACTGTGACTGGTCTCGCCGTTTTGAAAACAAAAGCAAGCCAGGCGTGAGGCCGAAGTGCGTTCACGCAAATGCCGACGAATTAGAAGTTAATCCGCACGGAAAACTGCATCGCCCTCGGTGGCGTTGTTCCAGTTTTCTGTCCCCAATTCGTCTGCGTGGGACCCGTGTAACCGCTAACGTTAATCGCCGATGTCACCAAATGATTGGCCACGTTGTAACCCTCAAATCGCAAATCCCACCGCAACTTCTCCCCACCAGTGAAGAACGACTTTACCAACGAAGCATTCAGATTGATCCAGTTAGGCAAGTATATGTTATACGCTCCCAAATTGCCAAGGGTCCCCAACGCCGGCACGCCGAAAGCGCTCTTATTCAGAATCTGGAATCCGCCAATTGTCCCTCCCGAATAGGGATCGCCGACAAGGTTGGGACGCTGCCCCGCCGCCGCGCCCGTTCCAGCTTGATCGGCGGAAATTACCGGATTTACAGGTAGCCCAGTCTGGAATTGTCCCACACCGTTTATCTGCCATCCTCCAAGCGCTTGCTTGTACCACGTGCCGCCGCCTCGCCAAAATGGAATCGGATAAACCCAGCTTGGAGATAGGATGAATTTCCGATTGTAACTGGTAGCTCCCCAGTCGTCGCGTAAGTTATAACTGCTTCTAGGCTGGTAGTTGAATGCGTTGGCGTCAGTCCGTCCTTTCGACCACGTAAACGACGTATTAAAACTACCCGCCTTCTTGAACTGCTTCCGGAACTGCGTTTGCATGGAGTTGTAAATGAAATTCGCCCCGGTCATATATTGCTGAATATTTCCATACCCTGGGTACGGACGAACCGAATTCGTATTGGCAAGCACCGTTGTCGATCCCGGAACGAAGCTTTTTTTACCAACCCCAACCGGCAGCTGGTTAATGTTCTGAATATAGGATAAATTCGCCGCGCTGGAACCAACATAACTTACGCTCAACGACATGTTCGTCCCCAGTCGCTGCTGTACACCAAGACTCCAAGTCAAGGTTCTTGGATTCTTCATATCCAGGTAATGTGAATTCACAATGTTTACCGGCGAAACCGCGCCCGCAGCGCCGTTCGATGGATTTTCTACGTTGCCCGATATCACCGAAGTGGAGGGATTGAAGGGAGTGTTGTTGATGCCGCTAAAAATAAAATTCCCTTGAATCCTCTCGTACGCCACGCCGAAGCCGCCGCGCAAAACCGTTGCCTGCTTGCCCGTTAAATCATAAGCAAACCCAAGACGCGGCGCAAAGTTGCCCCATCTTGTATAAGCCCCGCCCAAAGGCAAATCGTGAAAAAGCGACTTCACAGCCGGGTCGCTATATTGCGCAATTCGTCCCTTTGCTGCATCCGGAAAGCCGTTGCCCGGAATCACCAGGCCGTTATACGGATCCGGAGCGCTGGTAACCGTCCCATTAACAGGGCTGATCACCGCGGCCTTCGACCGGTCGTAGTATTGCGGCAAAAATTGAACGGTATTGTTTAACGCACTGTACTGCGGTTGCATGTAGGACCAGCGCAAACCAACGTTCACCGTCAATCGCCGCCGCACTTTCCAATCGTCCTGAATATAAGGTTCAATCTGCGTGAAGCGGTACCAGCCCTCTCGTACACTTGGCGACTCGGTATAGGATTGAAAATTCCCCAATAGCGCGTCCGCAAGCGCTTGGCCACTGCTCGGTTGCCTTCCATTTGTGAACGTGAACTGGCCGTTGATCGCCGGAGGATTGTCCTGATTCTTTCGGCTTCGCATGAATAGCGCGCCCATCTTAACGTTGTGGTTCCCCACAATCTTGGTCAGGCCTTCCTTCAAACTGAAAATGCGGTTGTAGTTGTTGAACACCAGCGGGGTCACCGTAAGTGTCGTCAAATTGGTGATGGCGACTTGTGGAATTACATTCGACGCATTGTAGATGGTGGGCAACGTAATCCCCAACCCTTCCCTCGTGAAACTTTTAATGAATATCGAATTGGGCAGCTGTTCCGTCTGCTGAATAATCACGTTCCCGCTAAACGAGAATTGCAATACGTTGATCAACGTTGGCGTGAAGACATGGGTCCATTGCAGCGACGTGTTAATCCCCGGAATCGCTCGGTAATTTTGAACCAGATTCGTCGTGTTGTTCAGCAAACGATATTGGTCGTGAACGTAATGAAAGCTGATCTGGTTTTTCTCGTTGTGGTTGAAATCCAGCTTCAAAACTTCCTGATGTACCTGCGTCGGCGTCGTCACGTTGAACGAGAATGTAGTGTTGCCCTGATTGCCGAGCGGATAAATATTGATCAGCTTCCGCATGTTGGAATTGATCAGGCTTGGGGGCAAAATGTTGGACGGAAACGGGATTTGCGTCAACGGATCCCGAATGGCCACAGTTCCGAAATTGCCATCCTTCTGTGCCGCCGTCGGCACGTTCCAAGTGGTAGTGGCGCCAGTTCGCAAGTACTTGATGTCTTCCGAATAGAAAAAGAATAGCTTGTCCCGGCTGCGATTCAATCCAAGTTTTGGAATCGAGATCGGTCCGCCAATGTTCCCTCCAAAGTTATTCCAACGTAGCTTCGGCTTGCCCACTCCGGCGCTGTTGAATGAGCTGGCTTGCAACCGGTCATTACGCCAATACTCGTAAAGTTTGCCGTGAAACTTCTTGGTGCCGCTTCGAATCGCCATGTTCACCACGGCCCCGGAACTGCTGCCAGTTTCCGCACTGTAGTTGCTGGTCAGCACGCGCATCTCGCCAATCGCATCTGGATTGATGTTGATAAAGTTATTGCCGCCACCGCCATTGTCTTTGTTATCGGCTCCATCCAGATTCCAGGTCGTCGTGTCTGTGCGTCCGCCATTGATCGACTGGCCGCTGTTGTTCACTCCAAATCCGCCGAACAGCCCAAAGCCGTCCGTATAGGTAGTGCTGACTCCAGGAAGCATTGCCAGCAGTTCTGGAAAATTACGCCCGTTTAATTGCAACTCGCTCGCTTCTTCTCCAGTAACGGTGAACCCCAATTCACCGCTCGTCGTATCCAGCACAACCGCGTTCGCTTGAACGGTCACCGTGTCGGTCACTGCTCCAATCTGCAACTTCAAGTTCACTTCAATACTGACGTTTGCGTTCAACGGATTGTTGTCAATTCGCGCTTTCGAGAAGCCCGCCAATTCACCCGTCACGAGGTATTTACCGGTTGGCAGTTCCGGAACCACATAGTAGCCCGATGTGTTTGATTTCGACACGCGAGTCAGGCCCGTATCCCGATTAGCCACGGTGACAACGGCATTCGGCAATGCCGCCCCGCTCGCATCAGTGACCGTGCCAGAAATCTGTTGATTTAAATTCGACTGCGCGGGCATAAGAGTCGCACAAACCAATAGTGCGGCCACGCGGAAAGCCGCGTTAAGATTTCTGATCATGAGTTCCCCTAGAAACGCCCTGATTACAAGCTTGACGTTCCTTAATATATACCAATCGATATCTCGGTGCAAACCATGTTGGAAACCGATCACACGTAATTCAAAAAACGCATCCTCCAGCCAACCAAAGCACTTACACTCATCACACCCCAACCCCAAACGCCAACTTCTTGCCCGCGCCTGCTACGCTCTAACCAGATACACTATTCGATATGCTAAACACGCCCATCACACGCCGCGTCCTAACTCGCGCTGCGGTCGCCTCCACCGCGCTCTCCTATTCCCGCATCCTTGGCGCCAACGAAAAAGTAAACTTTGGCCTCATCGGCGCCGGCGGTCGTGGCAAGGGTGTCATGGGCACTTTTCAAAAAACGAATCGCATCAACGTCACCTCCGTGTGCGACGTCTATGATGCCCGTATCGACCAGGCCCAAACCCAAGCACCAGGCGCCAAAGGCTACAAGGAGCACCGTAAACTTCTCGAATCGAAAGATGTTGACGTCGTCCTAATCGCCACACCTGACCATTGGCACACCGGCGTCGCCATCGACGCGCTCAATGCCGGGAAAGACGTCTACGTCGAAAAGCCGCTCACCCTCAAAATCGAAGAAGGTCCGCTCATCGTCAAAGCCGCCCGCATCAACAATCGCATCTGTCAGGTAGGCATGCAGCAACGCTCCGGCCAGCACTACCTCCAAGCGAAGCGCGAGTATTTCGACACCGGCAAGCTCGGCAAAATCACACTCGCCCGCACTTGGTGGCACGGCAACGGCGCCCACTTACAAAAAGCTCCGCCCGCGCTCGCAACCAAGCCTTCGAATCTTGATTGGGGCCGATTCCTTGGTCCCATCAAGTGGCGCGATTGGGATCCGCAACAGTTCTGGAACTTCCGGGCCTATCTCGATTATGGTGGCGGCCAAGTCACCGACCTCTTCACCCACTGGATCGACGTCGTCCACATGATGATGGGCCAGGATAATCCCATCTCCGCCGTCGCCTCAGGCGGCGTCTATCACTATAAGGATGGCCGCACCGCGCCAGACACCATTAACGTGCTGCTCGAATATCCCAAGGAATGGACCGCCACTTTCGAGGCCACACTCGCCCCAGGTATCACCGGCGCAGGCGTCGAGATCTGCGGTACCGAAGGCCGGCTGCACATCACTCGCGGCCAATTCGATTTCTATTCGAAGGAACGCGGCGCGCCCCCAATCACTGTGAAGAGCCCCCGCGATCAAACCATCGATCACGTGGAAAACTTCCTCGATTGCGTAATCAGCCGCAAGCTTCCGAATGGCGACGTTTACATCGGCCATCGCTCCGCCGCCGCCTCCCATTTGGGCAACATCGCCTATGTCCAAAAGCGCCGGCTGAAATATGATCCGGATAGGGAAGAGATACTTCCGCTATAATTCATAACGATGCAGGATAGATCCACAACCCGTCGCCAAGCACTGCGAACCGCTGCCGCGTTTACCGCCGCCTCTTACTCTCGCGTCATGGGCGCGAACGACCGTATCAACCTTGCGCTGATCGGCGCCGGAGAACGCGGCTTCGGTGTTCTCGGCACATTCTTGAATACCAAACAGGTGGAATTGACCGCCGTCGCCGACATCTACGCCCCAAAAATCGACCGCGTACAAACCAAGTCCCCTAACGCCAAGGGCTACAGCGATCACCGCAAGCTCCTCGAACAGAAGAACATTGATGCGGTGCAAATCGCCACGCCCGACCATTGGCATTCGGGAATCGCCATCGACGCCCTCAACGCCGGTAAAGACGTATATGTCGAAAAGCCCCTGACGTTGACTATCGAACAAGGTCCGCCCATCGTGAAGGCGGCGCGCATCAATAACCGCATCTGCCAAGTGGGCATGCAACAACGCTCTGGCCAGCACTACCTGCAAGCCAAGCGCGAATATTTCGATACGGGTAAGTTGGGGAAAATCACCATGGCCCGCACCTGGTGGCACGGCAACACGTATCACCTCCGCAAAGCTCCGTCCGAGTTTCAAACGAAACCGTCGAACCTCGATTGGGCCCGCTTCCTGGGCCCTTTGAAGTGGCGTGATTACGATCCGCAGCAATACTACAATTTCCGCGCCTATCTCGATTACGGCGGCGGCCAAGTGACTGATCTATTCACCCACTGGATCGACGTCGTTCATATGTTCATGGGCCAAGACAACCCCATCAGCGCCTCTGCCGCCGGTGGTGTCTATCACTACAAGGACGGTCGCACTGCGCCCGATACGATCAATGTCCTGCTGCAATACCCGAAGGAATGGACAGCCACTTTCGAGGCCACATTAGCCCCCGGCATAAACGGCGCTGCTATCGAAATGTGCGGCACCGAAGGCAAGCTGTACATCACACGGCAAGAATTTATTTACACGCCTGTAGGCCGCAATCCGCAGACGGTTACCGTGAAGTCGCCGCGCGATCAAACCATCGATCACGTCGAAAATTTCCTCGATTGCTGCCGTTCCCGAAAACTTCCCAATGGCGATGTACAAATCGGCCACCGTTCGGCCATGGCATCGCATCTAGGTAATATTGCCTACGTGCAGAAACGTACGTTGCACTTTGATCCAGATCGCGAGGAGATCCTACCTTTATAATGGACGAAAGATCTTACTACAACGAATCGCAAGCCACCAAGCCTGCGCAATTGAACTGCAGTTTCTGCCGGTCTGTGGAGACCTACGAACTACGTTGGCTGCTCCGCCGCAAGAAAGACCGGCTTCCGAACGGAGCCGGTGCCGATGATCGCGCACGGTTCGCCAAGATCGAGAGTTACATGGTCCTGCTGGACGACAAGATGAATTGCAAAAAGTGCCGCCGCACTTTCGACATCTCCGGCATCCGAACCACATCTCTAATCACGGCCTGAGTTGTAAAGTGGGGACGGTCCGAGACCGGCGCGTGACTCAAAGTCGCGCTGCTCCACAACCGTAGGAGGCCGGTAGCCGAAGCCCGCCTACTTCAACTGAGCCCGCCAGCGCGCCACCAATTCTCCATCCAATTTAGAGAGCTCCGTTTCCGCACCAGCCAACGCACCGCAACGTGCAAAGGCAATAGCAAGCAACAGGTGCGATGGCGGTAGGAGTTCCCTGACGGCCTCAATCTCAGCCATTGCCGCCGAACCCGGAATCGCAAATTTGGCCCAGTGCGAGACGCGCTTCCCAGCCACCACCCGCCAGGAAAAAACTTCCCCTTCCATCAGCGGCTTCGTCGGAGTCCATTCCGTTTCCTCCACCTTCCCGCTCTTCCTCACAACATAATTCCGATGATCGCGAATCACCACTTCGTACGCAGCAGCAGCTTGTACCGGCTTCCAGCGAAAGCGAGGTGGATTGACGGTCTCCACGATTAGCACCGGTTCAATTGGTTCAATCTCTTCGCCATCTCCCGCCTCGAACTGGTCTTTAAGGATGTCTTTCAAATACGAGGGGGAAGGGAAGGGCGAACCGCCAAGCAGACCGGCGATTGTCTGCGATTGCGAACTGCTCAGCCCCTCGGCGCCGTGGAGGACACCGCTTCTGTCCAGCCAAAATTTGCGCTCGCCATCGGCTAGCGTGACCGGCGGGCTTTCTATCTTGGGGGCGCTTCCGCAGCCAGCCAAGATTAAAAGGAAGACCAAGTAACTTTTTGGAGTCAACACGACTTCCATCTTCTCATTATCTGGAGTCACCACTACTTCGACGTATGTTAAAAAACATATAAGCCACTGGATATCAGTAGCTTGCCTGGATTTCTACGCCTCATCCAGAATCCGGTTTCTTGTCGGCCACTGATACCTTGGAACTGGGTTAAGCATAAAGAAATCGGGCCGTCGTCTAGCACTATCAGCCTAGTTCATCACTGAGACAGAAGTCGTGATTCTAAGACCCCACCGCTTTGGGTGGCAGGTCTATTCACCCATGGGATAAGGGTTTCTATTAATCTTGTTTCGCTCGGGGGATGCCGATTTGGTAATAAGAAGACAAAATGACAAAATCAAAAGCTCGGAAGGTTCAAAGTCGATTTATCGTACTCTCAACATGTTTGTTGTCTATCCTCGGGACTAACCGGCTCTCTGCTCAACCAAACCGAATCCTCGATGCTGTGGAAGTAAGCCGACGAACGGTTTTGACAGGCTCCGTCCACCCAAGTGCAAAACTAGAGAACGATCAAGGTCCAGTAGACTCGTCTACGGTTCTCCCTTACATCACGCTGACGTTCGCAAAATCTGAACAGCAGCAAACGGATTTGGATCAACTGCTGCGAGACCAGCTTGATTCCACTTCACCGATGTTTCACAGATGGTTGACTCCTGAGCAGTATGCGGACAAGTTTGGCGCAAGTCAGGAAGACATTGACAAGGTGAAGGCTTGGTTGGAATCGGCTGGGCTGAAGACAGTGAAAGTGGCGCGAGGACGGGACTTCTTGGTTACCAGTGGTGGTGTACAGGAAGTTGGTAGTGCTCTGCGGACACGGATTCACTACTTTGCTGTCGGTAGCAAGAGGCATTTCGCGAACGTGACGGAACCTTCCATGCCTGAGGCTTTGGCTCCCTTGATCGGCAGTATTCAGGGCTTGAATGATTTCGGTTTCCGTCGTGGACGGCCGATCAAGATAGAAGAAAAGGACCAGCGACAAAGTAAGTCTTTAGCGCCCAAATTCTTTTCGAGCCCATTGGGGATGAACATTTTGGCCCCAGATGATTTGGCAACCATTTACAATGTCAAGCCGTTATACCAGCAGGGCATTGATGGATCGGGCCAATCGCTTGTCGTAATTGGCCGAGTCCGCGTGGATATGACCGATATTCAGTTGTTCCGTTCTGCCTTCAACTTGCCACCAAATGATCCTGAGCAGATTCTCGTTCCAGGGGCTTCCGAGCCAACATTTGACGAGGTGAATCTTATGGAAGCGGATCTTGATCTCGAATGGGCTGGAGCAATTGCGCTTAAGGTCGCAATCAAGTATGTTTTCGCTCCAGGTTTGTTTGAGGCGGTTCAGTATTCGGTTGACAACGTTATAGCCCCAGTGATCACGTTCAGTTTTGGACTGTGTGAGCTTCCGAAATATGCTGAAAGTGTTCAAGAGCTCAGGCAAATGGCTCAGCGCGCCAACGCGCAAGGTATCACTTGGATTGCTTCATCCGGCGATTCCGGGGCGGCTGGTTGTGAGAAGCACGATGGATCTTCGCTGTGGGCGAAAACAGGGTTAGCCGTTAGCTTGCCCGCTTCCATCCCCGAAGTAACGGCGATTGGGGGTACGCGATTTGCCGAAGGAAACGGCGACTATTGGCGAAGTACGCCCAATGAAAATGGTGGAACGGCTAATGGGTACATTCCCGAGACTTCTTGGAATGATTCGGGGATTAACGGATCCACCGGTGGGGGTGGAAGTATCTTGTTTCTAAAACCTGCCTGGCAAAGTGGATTAGGCGTCCCTTTCAACGGTCGCCGGAATGTTCCGGATGTATCGTTAACTGCTTCATGGTCCCACCAACCTTATGCTCTGGTTACTGGCGGTCAGTATTTGTCAAATGGTGGGACTTCGGCGTCTGCTCCATCCTTTGCGGCAATGATCGTTCTGTTGAACCAGTACCTTGTCAGAAATGCGGCACTCTCCCAGCCGGGATTAGGCAACATTAACCCCAGCTTGTACTACCTATCTCAAACTGTTCCAAGCGCGTTCCACGATATCACCACTGGTAACAATCGCGTTCTATGTCTCAGTGACTCCCCCGACTGTGTCAATCTGTACTTCGGATTCTCGGCTGGTCCCGGCTACGATCAGGTTACCGGCCTTGGTTCGGTTGATGCGTATAAGCTAGTCAAATCTTGGACATCGCGCCTTCCACTCCTCGCCGTAACTGAATTAACGTCCAACACCACTATTCAGCCGGGGGCACAAATTGCGCTGAGTGTAACTATAGCCAACCAAGGCGACGCCGACACTGGGGCTTTCAAGGTTGGTCTTTTCCTACTAAACTCAGCGGTTACCGATCCCAGTCCTCTGTTCATCGGCGGTTGCGATTATCAGGTTCTTTCTTCTGGCGCCACTAACCGTTGTGCTGGCTCCTTGCCGCTTCCCACGAATACTCCGGCAGGACGGTATTTCCTTTTAGCGCGGGCCGACGACTTTAATCAAGTTACACAATTGGATCGGGCCAAAAACATAAGGGTTTCCGACTCAGGTGTTGTGACCGTTTCCGCTTGCAGCTACAACCTCACCGGCCCCACTTCAGCCTTCCCGGCAGGTGGCGGTACTGGTTCAATTACGATTAGCACTCAAACAGGTTGCAGTTGGAATGCTGCAAGCGATTCATCGTGGGTCACATTGACCTCGTCTCGGTCTGGTTCCGGCACCGGCAGCATTGGGTTCAGCGTAGGTGGAAATACTGGCAGCTCACGGACTGGCGGCATTACGGTTGGTGGCCTTCGATTCGTTATCGCGCAATCGACGCTACCGGCTGTCGTTCTGCAATTCACGAATAAGTTGATTTACGCGGCGATTATTAAAGTGAATGGCGCCCTAGTTGGCACTGCCAACGCTTCAGGGGTTTCCTCATTTTCCGTTCCGGCCACATCCCTTGAGGTCTCTTTTGAAATGATTCGCCCCACCTTCTTTGGCGCTCCTATTGGCGAACCATTGGTGGGGTACTACAACACAATCTACAATCCGGTCGTTACTCAGAATTTCAACATAACGAATCAAATTGGATCCCAATCGTACTTCGCACCAGTTATCTCAAACAATTCCAACTCGTCTTTGTTAATCGGAGTGAACGGTGGACTATCTTCGGAAAATCGGTGTTACTGTACGGTTGGACCGCGTACCTCGAACGTTTCTGTTGGTTACTACAAGTTATCGGCGGAAAGCAACCTTCGCGCTTACAGCGATGGGAGTAACTACTTTGGCGGCTATTACTATTTTCAATCTTTTATGCCGCTAGTGGAACTCCAAACAGGGATCTTACGCAAGACGTTCACTATCAATCCTTAGCGATCTTGGCTAGTTTCCCGTTGGCCGTTGTCTATTAACAAATCAAAAGTACTTAGAGATGAATGCGGATAGCAAAACGCTTTTCGCTAATTCTGGAGAACAAATGAAAAAAGCATTGGCAATCTTACTCTGTGTTGCTATACCGGTGGCCGCCTCAGACGGCGGCTACAAAGTAGTCTACGACGGAGGTTCAATTCCTGTTGTAAAACCCGGGACCGGTATAAAACTTTACATTGACTCCGATCTCATTCGTCTGATGAAAGATAAAACGGAAGTAGGACAGATACCCGCATCTGCGGTAACGGAGCTTACTTACGGACAAGACGTTCACCGGCGAGTTGGCGCAGCTATCGGACTTGCTGTAGTTTCGTTCGGCCTTGGAGCGCTAATGGCCTTAGCCAAATCCAAGAAGCATTACATTGGAGTGACATGGGACGACGCAAGTAAGAAAGGCGGCATAGCCTTCCAAGCAGACAAGAATGAGTATCGGGGTGTTTTGGCCGGGCTGGAAGGAATAACTGGTAAGAAAGCAGTAAACACGGATGCAATGACAGTGAAGAACTGATTAGAGTGCAAAATACTCAAGTCTTCATGAATGCATCATATAATTCATGAAAGGTATACAATGCCAATAAGCATCAAGCACACAAGCACCGAGAACCTGGTTCGCGAACTAGCAACCTTAACAGGGGCGTCGCTCACGGAGACGATTCATGATGCGTTGGAGGATCGGTTGAATCGGCTAAAACGGGAAAGGGCTGGGCGGACGTTGTTCCAAGAAATCGACGAGATTGCCACGCGATGTTCACGGCGCCCGGTGATTTCAAATCTCACGGCCGATGAAATTCTGGGCTAGGACGAATTCGGCATCCCGGCGAGGTAGCGCCGAATGATAGTCGATAGCTCAGCTCTAATTGCGATTCTCTTCGATGAACCGAGCGTGAAAGTCTAATTGAGAAATTGGCGAGCGCTTCGTCACTTTCCGTATCTGCCGGATCCGTACTCGAATCCGCTATGGTTTTGGAAGGTAGAAAGGGGTTGGGCGCCTCCGCTGATCTTGACGATTCAATTCGGCGGACGTGCATGCGGATTATTCCGTTCGATGTGGAACAGCTTGAAATTGCGCGGGAGGCATTGAGCTGTACGGCAAAGGACGGCATCCGGCGGGGGTCAACTTTGGCGATTGCATTTCTAATGCGCTGGCAAAGTGGACCGGAGAGGCTCTGCTGTTTAAGGGCGCGGAATTTACTTTGACGGACGTTCGGCGAGTCGGCTGACGGCTAAGATTCCCACCGCGTACGCTGCCAGATCCTTCAAAGAGAATTCGGTTCCAAGCAGCCGGCCAGTAACCCGAAACAATAAGTTGTCATCGGCCACCATGCGCGCCGGGATCATTGTCAATTGGAAAAACTCGATCACCGTCATCACGCCCATCGCCGCCACAGCCACCCGCGACGCTGGGGCTCGCCACGCCAACCGGATCAATGCGTGGATCATAACCGCATACAGGGCATCGCCTAGATATTTGTCCACCAGTACCCACCCGGTATGTACCACGCGCGACCCGATCCCAGCCGTGATCACAGCCGCCAGGAAAATCCACCATGCGCTTCTCGATTCCATTTCCACCTAAAACATTAGTACCCTAAAATGTATCCCATGGGTGGCAGACTTTTTTCCTTCCCCTGCCGTCCATAGAAACAGAGCCGGACTTAGTGATATTCCGAGAAGTCGAAGACCGCGACCTGATCGCCCTCGCAAGTAAGGGTGAGGTGGAGGCCTATAACAAGTTGGTCTCCCGTTGGGAGAAGCGTGTTTTCAATTACTTACTGCGGTTAGTGGGGAATCGTGAAGATGCCCTGGACCTGACGCAGGACGTAATGCTGAAGGGATATCAGAACCTCCGAAAACTTGACGACCCGGGGCGGTTTGGGGCGTGGGTGTTTCGCATTGCCCACAACGAAGCCTACTCCATGCTGCGCAAGCCAAAGCGGGAAACCGCTTCGATTGACGAGCCCGGATCGAGTTATGACTTAGGCGATTCGCCTGCCGTTTCCGGTCGGATGCTTCCGGTGGAAACCTCGCTGGCAGTGGCGGCGGCGCTAAAACGCCTGTCCTCCGAGCAGCGTGAGGCGGTAGTGCTGAAAGTCTACGAGGGGTTCAAGTTCGAGGAAATGGCCGTGATTCTGGAATGTCCGGTGTCCACTGTGAAGTCGCGGGTGTACTCGGCATTCGAGATTTTGAAAGATGTCCTTGCGCCTGTCGCGCGCTAGGGAAGGAATGGAACCGTATGAGCTGCGCACCGTTTGATCTGCGCGATTATTTTTTTGGGGAACTGTCCGCGGTTGAAGCCAAGCAAGTGGACGGGCATATCGCTTCGTGCGAGGCTTGCCGTGGTGAACTTACAACGATGGACGTCACGCGCGTTGCGATGATGACGCTGCCGATGGAAGAGCCGCCGCGGCGCATCGCATTTGTTTCCGATAAAGTTTTTGAGCCGACGCTGTGGCAGCGCTTCTGGCGCTCCGGCCCGGTAGTTGGTTTTGCTTCGGCTGCGATGGTGACGGCTGGGCTGTTGTTCAATGGCGCAGCGCGTCCCGCTGCTGTTCCCGGACCGAATGTGCCAGTGGCAAGCGTCGATTATTCGGCGATTGAAGGGAGAGTTCGAGAAGAAATCGCCAAACAAATTCCTGTGGAAGTGGCTAAGGCGGTTGCGCAAGTTGAGGAGCGTGACCGCCACCAGCTTACTTTGGCAGTGGCCAATGTGGCCAGGAAATACGAACAGAAATATGAGTTGGATGTTGCCGCTCTGCAGGCTTCCCTTGAGATTCGTCAGAACAAGATGACCAAGTTCTATCTGGCTTCCATTGAGGGAGCAGGCGCACGATGAAGCGGCTCTTAGTCGGCGCGGCGTTGTTGAGTTCGCTCCTTTACGGCGCCGTGGTAACGAGGCCGATGCTGGGCGCGATGGAGCGAATGTTCAAGGCTAATTTGGATAGTTTGTTCAAGCCCGATGAGTTGTTTGGCATCATCGATTCGCCGCAGAGCGTTTACGTGGATGGATTCGGAGTGGTCATGACGGCGCGCGTCAATCTGGTGGAAGCCCCTGGCTTGATGCTTTTCCGGCCTGCTTTGAAGCCAGAAGAAATACGCAGCATCCGGGAACGCAAGCTGCAGCGCGTGCCGATGTTAGAAAACGCGGTGCGCCAATCCATGGTGATTGCGGCCACCTTGATGGAGACCGTTCCGGTGGACGAACAAATCGTCTACAGCGTGAATCTGTTCCATCATCCTTACGAAGAATCGCGCGGTCTGCCTAGCCAGATCGTTTTGCAGGCATCCCGCAAGACGTTACTCACGTTGGCCAAACAGCCGGACAAAGCGGCGCTGGCGGCGGCCATCAAATTGAAGGAGTTCTAACCTCCATGCGGCTGGGCGAACTGCTGATCAGCAAACGTCTGATCACCACGGCGGAGCTTGAGCAAGGGCTTGAACTTCAAAAAGATCGCGGCGAAAAGCTCGGGCGCATTTTGGTTGACCTCGGCTTTATCGCCCAACGCGATGTGCTGGTTGCGCTCAGTGAGCAACTGAATTTACCGCTGGTCACAATCGAAGGGCCTCCCCCGGCCATTCCCGAAGCCGAAGGGCTTTCGCCTCGCTTCCTCCGGCAGTCGCGCTGTTTGCCCATCGGATTAACCGAGGCCGGGTTGCAATTGGCGATGGCCGATCCGCTGGATTTTGAAACCCAGGCGGCCGTACGTGGCTTTACCGGTCTAAAAGTGGCGCCGGTGCTGGCTGCCGAACAAGAGATCATCGACGCCATAGACCGCTACTATGGCGAGCAAGCGCGCCCCGATACGGAAACGGATTTCGGCGATGGCCAGGCCAGCGAAGATCTGGAACACCTGCGCGACATGGCGTCGGAAGCGCCGGTAATTCGCATGGTGAATTCGATCATCGCCCAGGCGGTGGAAAAGCGGGCCAGCGATATTCACATTGAGCCGTTCGACAAGATCTTTCGGATCAGGTACCGCATCGACGGCGTGTTGTATGAGCAGGATCCTCCGCCCAAGGAAATGAAAGCGGCTCTGATTTCTCGCGTGAAGCTGATGGCGAAATTGAACATCGCCGAACGTCGGCTACCGCAGGACGGCCGCATCAAAATTAAGACCATGGGGCGCGAAGTCGATTTGCGTGTTTCCACCTTGCCTACGCTGTTTGGCGAATCCGTTGTGATGCGCTTGCTCGATCGTTCGGCGGGCGATTTTTACGATTTGCGCCGGTTAGGTTTTGATGATCACATGCTGTCCCGTATGGAGTTTTATACGCAGCTCCCGCACGGCATTTTCCTTGTTACGGGGCCAACGGGTAGCGGAAAATCCACCACCCTATATTCGGCGTTGAAAGGTATCAACCAGTCGGATAAGAAGATAATCACCATCGAAGACCCGGTGGAATATCAGATGGACGGCATCAACCAAATCCACGTGAATCAGCAAATTGGGTTGACGTTTGCAGCTGGGTTGCGGCACATAGTACGTCAGGATCCGGACGTAATCATGGTGGGGGAAATTCGTGATCGGGAAACGGCGGACGTGGCTATACGGTCTGCCTTGACCGGACACTTTGTGTTCTCAACCCTACACACGAACGATGCTCCAAGCGCCATTACACGCTTGACGGACATGGGCGTGGAGAATTATTTGATCTCGTCATCAGTGGTCGGCGTGCTGGCCCAGCGCCTGGTTCGCGTCATCTGTCCCTCCTGCAAAGTGAGTGATGGAATGAAGATTGCTCCGGATGGACGCAGCGTTCCTAGCTTCAAAGGCAAGGGTTGCGACGCATGTTTTGGAGCCGGGTTCAAGGGACGCGTCGGCATCTTCGAGATGATGGAATTGAACGATGACATCAGGAAGATGATTATGCGTAACGCCGATGCGATGGAGATCACAACGGCGGCCAAGCACAGCGGCATGAAAACTCTGCGTGAAGACGGTTGGCTGAAAGTTGAGACTGGCGTAAGCACCGCTGAAGAAGTGATGCGGGTGACGCAGGAATTCTAACGTGACGACATTTTTCTTCAAAGCGGTTGCGTCGGACGGCAAAGCCCGAACCGGTTCGCTGAGCGGCGAAACCGACAAGGACGTGGCGCGCGAACTGCGGCGGCAGGGTTTGACGCCGGTCTACGTCGGGCTTGAACAGAAGAAGAATTTTGAGTTTGAATTGCCTTCCTTCGGCGGCGGCAAAAAGAAAGACGTTCTGTACTTCACCCAGGAAATGGCGACACTGCTGAATGCCGGCGTGCCGATTGATCGGGCAATAGGCATTGCAACCGAACTAACCGAGCGGCCCGCATTTCGCATGGTGATCATGGATGTGCTGCGGGTACTCAAAGGCGGGCGCACGCTAGCCGATAGTTTAGGGACGCATCCTGATTACTTCAGCAACCTCTACGTAAACATGGTGCGCGCGGGTGAGGCGTCAGGGTCGCTCGCGACGGTGTTCACGCGGCTTAGCGAGTTTGAGAAGACACGCGATGAATTACGCGGTTACATCATTTCATCCAGCGTGTATCCAGCGCTGCTGGCGCTAGTTGGCATGGGTTCGATTTTCCTAATGTTGAATTTTGTGGTGCCGCGGTTTGCGCAAGTTTTTGCGCAGTCACGGATGCCGATTCCGCTGCCGACGAAGATCATGTTGGAGCTGAGCCGCATCACGCAGGCATATGGTCCGATCACGATTGGACTACTGGTTGTAAGCACGGTCATTTTCTTCAGCTACATTCGTACGGTCGAAGGGCGCATGTGGTGGGATCGGTTTCGATTAACAATTCCACTTTTAGGCGATGCGCTTCGCAAGGCGGAGACGGCGCGGTTCGCGCGGGCGATGGGAACGCTGGTGGCGAATTCGGTTCCGCTGGTGCAGTCGCTGCAGATTGCCGGTGCGACGTTGTTGAACACGCAAATTGCCGGGGCTCTGGTAAGTGTGGAGCAGGGCGTGAAGCGTGGGGAAGGGATTGCAGGGCCGTTGCGCAAGTGTGGCCAGTTTCCTCCCCTAGCAGCGCACCTGTTGAGCGTGGGCGAGGAGACCGGGCGTCTGGATGAGATGTTCGTACGGATGGCGGACATTTATGAGAACGAGACGAGGTCGGCCATTAAGCGGTTCACGACGTTGTTTGAACCGTTGATCATTTTGATCATGGGGATCATGGTTGGGGCGCTGGTGTTGAGCATGTTATTGGCGATCACGAGCATTAATGAGGTGGCATTGTGAAGGAGACTGCCCCGGACTTGATTGATTCAAAAGTGGGGCAGACCCCCTGGTCTGCGGCTGGCCCCCTGGCCAGCCTGCTCCAGCTGAGAATTCTGCCCAGGGCGAAGCACTATAAGTTTGCGCCTTCTCATCGCCGTTATCTCCCTCACCTTTATGAAACTGGCCGCCCCATTTTCTTGACTTGGCGGCTCCATGGCAGCCTCCCGCCTAATCGAAGTTTCCCGAACACCGATGGAACCGCGGGTCAGCTCTTTGTGGCCATCGACCGGTTGCTGGATCGCGGCGAGAGTGGCCCTGTCTACCTCAATCAGCCTGAGATTGCCGACATGGTGGTGGAAGCTATCCACTACAACACTACCGAGTTGAAGCACTACGATTTGCATGCATTTGTTATCTTGCCGAATCATGTTCACCTATTGATTACTCCTCGCGTTGATTTGCCGAAGCTGACTCGGTCGCTCAAGGGCATCACGGCTAAGTGGGCTAATCAGCTGCGGGCTTTAACTGGTACGCGATTTTGGCAGGATGAGAGCTTTGACCGCTTGGTTCGGGATGAGCGGGAGTTTGTCAAGATTCGGGATTACATTGAAGAGAATCCCGTTCGAGCTGGATTACTAAAGGATTCGGCTGATTACAGATGGACGAGCAGGCTGGCCAGGGGGCCAGCCGCAGACCAGGGGGTCTGCCCCACTGTTTGAAGAGTGTCCAGAATTTGGAGTTGGTCGAGAACGTGATTGAGATTGAGTTTAAAGAGGTGTACTAGTGATTAAGAAAGAACCCATTAATAGAAGGCGGCGTGGGCAGGCTGGCGTCACGCTCATTGAAATGCTCGTCGTGGTAACCATCATCGCGCTGTTCGCGGCCGTGGTCGGACCTCGGCTGCTCGGTCGCGCTGATGAGGCGAAGAAAGTCGCCGCCCGCCAGCAGATCTCCCAATTCCAGAATGCGCTTGGCATGTATAAGCTCGATACGGGTACATTCCCGACGAGTGAACAGAGCCTGCGAGCTCTGCGTGAAAAACCGGGAAACATTAACCAATGGAATGGCCCGTACTTACAGACGGATCTGCCGACGGATCCTTGGGGCAACCAGTTTGTCTACAAGTTTCCGGGTGACCACGGCGATGAACCGGACATCGTCTGCTATGGGGCCGATGGGCAGCCCGGTGGCACAGGTATGAATGACGACATTGTGAGCTGGAAAACGAAGTGACGCGGCACGGTCATCACGGCGAGCGCGGCGTTACGCTGCTTGAAATGCTGGTGGTGGTGACTCTTCTCGCTGTGCTGGTTAGCGTTTCGTATCCCTCGATTACCGCGGGTCTGGAAACGATTCGTCTGAATTCAGCCGCGGATTCAGTGGTCTCGTTCTTGGATGGCGCGTTGACGCGGGCCGATCGGAGGCAGGTTATGACCGAGGTACTCTTGCTGCCTCACGAGTCCAAACTGATGGCGCGGTCGCCCGAACCTGGGTTCTTGAGAGAACTGGGATTGCCCGAAGGAATCACGATGGTGCGTATTGTTCCTGAAGCCATCGGGGCCGACCCGTCGTTGCCGCGTACGTTCTTTGTTTACCCCGGCGGCACGGCTCCAAGGATCGGAGTGGAATTGCGAGACCGGCGAGGATCACGACGCTTTGTCCGTGTGGATCCGATTACGGGCGTCCCCATCATTGAAAAACTTGAGGTGCTCAAGCCATGAAGCGCCGTCGAAATAGCGAAGCTGGATTCACGCTGCTAGAGGTCCTGGTGGCGACGATGATTTTGGCCATTGCCGTCGCGGGGTTGATGAGCAACCTTACTCAATCGTTGAGCAACTTGGCGCGGCTTACCGATCATGATCGTGGCGTAATGCTCGGCCGGCAAAAGATGGATGAACTGATCACCGCCGTGAAGTTGCCGCGCAATCAGGAGATGGCTGGGCAGTTTGATCCGGCCATGGCGGGTGGGCTTGAAGCGGGCTGGAAGGCTCGGGTAACACTTCTTGATATGCCACCTGGCGCTGGGCCCGGCGCTTTGGCGATCGATCGCGTGGATCTTCAAGTGTGGTGGAAGCCCGAGGGCAAGCTGCGTACTTTTGAATTGGAAGGTGTTCGTAAGGGCGTGCTGACTCCGGCTGACTTAGCGGCGATGGGCGCGGGGGTAGCACGATGAGATCCACGCGCAGGAATCAGGCGGGTGTGACGCTGATTGAATTGCTGATCGGCATTACGCTGATGAGCCTGCTTTCGGTGGCCATTCTGTACGCCATGCGCCTTGGCCTTGGGAGTCAGGAACGGGCCAATAACAAGATTATGTCGAACCGGCGCGTGGTCGGATCGCAACGCATACTAGAACAGCAGATCGCCAACCTAATGCCGATCATAGGCGATTGCCGCGCGAATCCCGCGGCTCCACCGCAGCAGATCGCTTTCTTTCAAGGTGAGCCGCAAGCCATGCGGTTTGCGTCTTCCTTTTCGCTGACCGAAGCGCAGCGTGGCTATCCGCAAATTTTGGAATTCGCGGTTATCGCCGGGGAACAAAATCGCGGAGTCCGGTTGATTGTGAACGAATTGCTCTATTCGGGCATTCGAAGCACGGAGGGTTTGTGTCTCGGTGTGGCGATTGATTCAAATGGCCCCAGGCCGCGTTTCCGGCCCGTGGAGTCTTCGCCGAATTCCTTTATTCTGGCCGATAAGCTGGCGTCGTGCCGCTTTCTGTATCGTGAACTGCTTCCGAATGCGCCGCCCAATGTAAATCCGGAACAATGGGTTCCGCAATGGGTGAAGCCCGGATTGCCGACTGCGATTCGGGTAGAGATGACGCCGCTTGAAGCTGGCCCGGGTAGTCTGCATGTGATGACGGTAACCTCGCCGGTGCGGTTAACGGTGGACCCGCTGAGGAAGGATCAATTTTGAGGAAAGCGACACAGACCGGCGGAGCATTGCTTACGGTGCTTTGGCTGACGGCCGGTCTGGCGGCCATTGCTTTTGCCCTGGCCACCTCTGTCCGCGCGGAAACGGAGCGGGCGAGTTCGCTCGTAGATGGCGCCAAGGCCTATTACCTCGCGGCGGGGTCCGTCGAAAGGGCGCTGCAGTGGATGACCTGGATTGGAGTTCAAAATCCCGACGGTTCGCCGAAGTATTACGCCCCAGGGATGAGTGGATTTCGCTACAGCTACCCGGCCGGCGAGGTTGTGGTGGATCTGGTTCCTGAAGGTTCGAAGATGAACGTCAACCAGGCGCCTAGGGAAGATTTACTTAAGTTATTTGTGGCTCTAGGGCTTGCGCCGGAGCAAGCGGTTCAAATCACGGCGTCCGTGATCGATTGGCGCACGGGGGCTCCCAACCAGATGGGTCCGTTCGATCAGTTTTATATGAGCCGTCAGCCGTCTTTTCGGGCTCGGCATGCGTCTTTTGAAGAGATCGAGGAAATACTGTTGGTTCAGGGCATGACACCAGAAATTTTTCATGGCGGTTGGCGGCGGACGCCGGAGGGGCAGTATATCCCTGTTCCGGGGTTGAAAGACGTTACGACTGTCCATAGTCCAGGCGGGCAGTTTGATGCCAACAATGCTTCCCCGGCGATTTTCAAGTTTTTAGGCATGCCCGATGATCTGATCACGGCGGTTCTCGCGCGGCGCGCGGCAAAGCCATTCAAGAACATGGAAGAACTGAATCAGGTTCTGGCCGGTCATCCGGCGACGGGCCGTTTAAGGATTGGCGGCGAGTACAGTTGGACGATTCGGGCCACAGCCACGGCGCGTTCGGCCAATGGCCAGATGAGCGACGTTCGGCGGACCGTTGCGGCGGTGGCTAAATTTCCGCAAGACGCCACAGAACGGCCCTATTACATACTTCGTTGGTACGACAATGCGGGGACGCGATAGATGGCGCTAGGTTGGAAACGATATCTTTCCTGGGGCTCGGGCGCGGGGATTGAAATTGGCGCGGATCGATTAAAGGTGTCGATCGTGAAGGTGCGTCCCTCGGCGATTACGGAGGTGGGTTCGCTTGAGGTCGAAAACTTCCATGAACGGCCGGCGGCGGAATGGGGCCTTCAATATTCCGAATTTTTGAGAAAGCATGGTGTGGCTCATTTGGCGGCCGTGGCGTTGTTGCCACGTCGCGATGTGATTGTGCGTTTGGTGAATCTGCCGGGCGTGGAAGAGAAAGATTTAGCCTCGGCGGTTGGTTACCAACTGGACACATTGCATCCCTATTCCGATGAGGATGCCGTGGCAGCTTGGGGCCGGCTTGGGGAAACTCCTGAAGTCGTGGTAGGCGTGGCCCGCAAACAGGTGTTTGATTCCTACTCGTCCCTGTTCGCCGAAGCGGGCGTGAAGATCTCCAGCTTTACTTTTTCTCCGGCAGTTTTCTACACGTCGTTGCGATTAGTGAACGAAGCTCCGAAAGAGTTCTTGGCGGTCAGCGAAACGTTGAGCGGCTTGGAAGTTTATGGAGAGAGCCAAGCTAAGCCGCTTTACTCCTCCATTTGGGATTCGCCGGCTGAGCGCGCCGTTTCGGCGGCTGCGGCCGACTTGCGGTTGAATGGCGAGGTGGAGCCGTACACTGCACTACCGACGGCGTCCTTCGCGGCGGCGGCTACCGGGGCGGTTCCGTTTCCCGCACTCTCCGTGAATTTGTTGCCGGAGAGTCTACGGCGCAACACTTCGATTGTGCGCTACATTCCCAGCGGGATTTTAGCGGCATCGCTTGCGGCGTTGCTTGCCGGAATATGGCTGCATGAGCCTTACGATACGGGCAAATACACGAAGGAGCTCCAAGCGGAGATTGGTAAGGTGGACAAGCGCGCGGCGGCCATTGGCAAGATGGATCAGGAGATAGAAAGCGTCCGAGAGCGCACGGCTCTGTTGGACGAATTCCGGCGGCGCACTAAGTCTGACTTGGACTTGCTGTTGAACGTCACCAACACCATTGCGCAACCCGCCTATTTGAATTATTACGAAGTGAACCGTGATACCGCGACGCTTGGAGGCGAGGCTGAGCAGGCTGCGCCGTTGTTGCGAGTTTTGGATGCTTCGCCTTATCTGAAAAACTCTGAATTTCAAATGGGAATCATGCGGATGGGCGTGGGAGAATCCTTTCGGATTCGCAGCCAACGACGAACTCCCGTGGCGGGGCAAGCACCAGTGGTTGCGGCGGCGCCGGCTACTCCGCAGAATACGCCGCCCGCGGTACCGGCGCCTGTAGCCGCTCCGCCCCCGGTCAACTACAACCTCTTTCCAATGGCAGTGCCTGGGGCCAAGCGATGACATCCGCGGAACGAAATCGGCGCGCGCTGTCCTGGCTTGGTGTTTCGGCGGTGCTGGGGTTGATCGTGCAGTTTTGGCCGGAGAGCTCAGCTCCGAATGTGGCCGTGGCTACGGCAATGTCTCCACGAATGCTGGAAGAGCGTTTGTTGAAAATGCGGTCGGTTGCCGCGCAAAGGCCGGACAAAGAAAAGATTTTGCAGCAAGTGAAGGACGAGTTGAAGACCCGCGAAAAGGGAATGCTGCAGGGAGATACCGCGGCGCAGGCCCAGGCGGAGTTGATGAAGATCGCCCGTAGCATTGGCCGTTCGGTGACGCCGGCGGTAGAAGTAAGACCTTCGGAGTTGGGGCGCGTCACTCCGTTTGGAAAAGATTATGGCGAGGTTACCGTTGCGGTTCAACTTGACGCTTCGATGAGCCAGATTGTTAGTTTCCTGGCTGCGTTGGGATCGCAGCCGGAATTGCTGGCGACGAGCGAGGTTCGGTTGGCGCAGGCGTCTGTAAAAGACAAAGTGATTGGGGCGAGGATTGTGATTAGTGGGATTGTGCCCAAGAAGCTTGTGCCGGAGAAGAAGAGTGCCGGGTATTAGGGGTGTTGTACAGATTTCGGAGAGGCTGGCCAGGGGGCCAGCCGTAGACCAGGGGGTCTGCCCCACTTTTGCGTTCTCTGAAGTGGAGCAATTCGCGCTATGAAACAACGGTTGATGCTGTTGAACATTTTGCTTCTATTGGCCGTTGTCGCGGCGGCCATGCACTTGCGCAGCTTGGTCGTCGAGGCGGATAAACGGCATGCCATCGTTCTAGATAAATATCCTCTGCCTGCTGCTCCCCCCCGTCCTGCGCCGCTCCCAATGGTTGGGGTTGTGGCGCCGGAGGCGTATGGGGAGACGATTCAGCGGCTTGTGATGGCGCGGGATCGTAACCCAATTCCAGAGCCGCCACCCCCTCCGCCGCCCCCGAAAGAAATTCCTGTGAAGCCCATGCCGTCTTTACCACTAGCTTATGGCGTCTTCTCTATTGGGGATGCGCCGCTGGCAATGTTGAGCGAAAAACGGGGAGCGCCCCAAAAAGGATTTCGAGTTGGTGACCGTATCGGCGAGTTCAAGCTGTTGGGGTTCAACAACACGCAAATTCAGTTTGAGTGGGATGGACAGATTGTGACTAGGACAATGGACGAGTTGCGCGACAAGCAAGGCCCGGTGGTGGAACAAGCGGTTGCTACCGTCGCTCCCCCGCCTGCCGCTAGTTCGTCCAGTGTACTTGGGGGGGCGTCGGCCAAGGACAAGCCTGAAGCTCCTCAATCGAGCGGGGAGCCTACCACGCAGGCCACCGTTCAGGGCGATACCGTGAAGTTTGTTCGTCCCGGACCGTGGGGGAATTACACCTGGACGAAAAGCAAGGCGGAATTGAATGACGCCGAGAGAGCGATGATCGAAGCTAAGAAGCCCGCTCCCGGTAAATAAGTTCCAAGATAATCGACATTTTAAGGAAGACAAATTGAGAATCAGTATGAAACGATTTTTTGCATTAGCAATTATGCTTGTACCCGTGGTGGCCCAACCCAAACCGGCGCCCGCACCGGCGAAGACAACCGGTAAGGCTTCTCCTAAGAAGGCGGTCGCGCCATCGACCACGGAAATTCCGGCTGGCGCCATTGAGGTTAGCCCCAACTCATACAAATATACCGACAAGGCCGGTAAGAAGTGGGTTTACCATCGAACTCCTTTTGGCATCTCAAAGGCTGAAGAGGGGCTTGAGTCGGAAACGAATGCCGCCAAACAGAAGTCAGATGCCGCGTCGCCGGAGACGCAGGTGACAGAGCAAGGGCACTCTTTGAAATTTGTCCGGCCCGGCCCGTTCGGCAACTATACCTGGGTGAAGAAGAAGGCCGACTTGGACGAAAGCGAACAGGCCGCGTATGAAGCTTGGCAGAAGAAGGCCGCACAGGCCAAGGCTGTTACTGAACCTAAGAAGGAGCAGTAACTAATGAGGCACTTGCCGGTTCTGTTTTTGATTCTTCCGCTCGCGTTGGCTCAGGCGCCACCGCTGCGGCCTCCGGTTTTGCCTCCTGGGTTTGGGCCGCAGGTGACTGGACAACCTGACGCTCCTCCGCCAACGCAGGCCGCTAAGCCCGCCGCGCAGGGAACCACCCCTGCTGCCCCTGGCGCTCCTACGGACGTTGTGCGGACGGCGCCAGTGAACGAGGCTCCGGTTGCTCCGCCGCCCACCGGTGGATTGAATTTGGAGAATGCTTCACTGACTACGGTGATCGACATTTTGGCGAGGCAGTTGAAGATCAATTACATTCTGGATCCTCGGGTAAAGGGTTCCGTGATTCTGAACACCTATGGGGAAACTAAGCAGTTGGATCAGCGCTCCCTGTTGGACATGATTTTGAAGATCAATGGATTCGCCATGGTGCAGACTGGTGAGGTGTACCGCATATTGCCGATGGCGGATGTGGCGCGTCAACCGTTGAAGCCGAACATCAACAAGACGGAGAAGGATCTTCCCGACAATGATCAGGTGCTGCTGAATCTGGTGTTTTTGAAGTATGCCGGTGTTGAAGAATTGTCGAAGCTGCTGGAGCCATTCATTGGGGAAAACTCGAAAACCTGGGCCTATCCGCCAGCGAACCTATTGATGATTTTGGATTCGGGACGCAACATGCGCAGGACGATGGAATTAGTCAGTCTGTTCGACAACGACACATTCACGGCCCAGCGAGTGAAATTGTTTGAGGTCAAGAACGGCCGTCCGTCGGACATGGTGAAGGAACTTGACGGCATCCTGAAGTCGATTTCCCTGAACGAAAAGAGCTCGCCGATCAAGTTGATAGCGGTTGACCGGATCAACACTCTGATTGCGGTCGCGCCGAATCCCACGGCGTTTCAGGAAGTCGCCAAATGGGTGGATAAGTTGGATATTGCGGTGAAGGTTACCGCTGGATCGGTGGATAACTATGTGTACCGTGTAAAGTATGGATTTGCTCCGATGCTTGCTGGCGCAATCATGAGTCTCTACGGCGGTGGTGGATATGGCGGCGGTGGTGGCATGTACGGTGGTGGCGGTGGCCAGTACGGTGGTGGTCAGTATGGCGGAGGTCAGTACGGCGGCGGTCAGTTCGGCGGAGGTCAGTACGGTAGCGGTCAATACG
Source organism: Acidobacteriota bacterium (assembly GCA_025350695.1). Classification (GTDB taxonomy): domain Bacteria; phylum Acidobacteriota; class Terriglobia; order Bryobacterales; family Bryobacteraceae; genus JANXSF01. The sequence continues at coordinate 109 of JANXXI010000061.1, read as the reverse complement.
GCGGCGCTGGCGGTTACGGCGGAGCAGGTATTAATGGCATTGGTGGTTACCAGGGCGGTCAACCAGGTGGCGTAATTGGCGGCGTGCCCGGTGGAGCAGGCGCGAACGT
>JANXXI010000022.1 GCA_025350695.1 Acidobacteriota bacterium | reverse complement strand
GGCGAAGTTTCAGGATTTCAAACTGCACATTGAAGTGAACTGCCCCGAACATGGCAACAGCGGCATCTATCTGCGCGGGCGCTATGAGCTTCAAGTGGGTACCGAAGGCGGAACCATGCCGTCGCATGAAATGGGCGCCGTCTATGGACACTTCGCTCCGGCCAGCCCAGGTAAGAAGCTGGGAGAGTGGACCACGTTCGACATCACTTTTGTGGGGCGATATTTGACGGTGGTTCGCGATGGCGTCAAGATCCACGACAACGTGGAGATCCCTGGCCCAACCGGTGGCGCGCTCGATAGCAACGAAAGCGAACCAGGCCCGTTCTTTCTGCAAGGCGATCATCATGGCGTGATCCGCTATCGAAACATCACGGTGCAGGCGCCTAAAAAATAGGGGCTTCAGTAACATGCCCGCAGGTAATAAGCGCCCGGTTCACTTTGAATGTTGCAGCTCGATCCTGCGGGTGAAAAAAATCTAATGGAGCCACTTACTACCCTTGGGCTTGAGTTTCATGTGGAAGATCCCAACGGCAACGTGTTGCGGTTCGGTTCCGAGCCGGAGTAAGAACAAAACGGGCGGCCAGCCGAAGCTAGCCGCCCGATTGATTGAAGCCAAGACAATTTACTTACTTCGCGTTCAATCCACCTGTCCGGCACGACCGGCAGATGCCGAACGTGCTGCCGTTGCCGATGATGTTAGTACAACGGTTCTTAATGCTGTCCAGTTCCGCCTGGCTCAATGTGGCCCGGATGAACGGAGTTTCCGTCAGGTTGAAGGCTCCAACGGCGGCTCCAGCATGTAGCGTGGTTCCGAAGGCAAGTACGCCTCCTGCCAGCGGGAACGCGGGCGTTCCAGCCAAGGCCGCGGAGTTAGTGCAGCTGTTGCCGGCGAAGTTAGCGGCTGCGCCAGTGTTCACCAGTTTCACCACAATCGAGTTGGGCCGCACGCCGGTGAGCGTGTTGCTTACCATGTCCTGATTCACTGAGAGCGATACCAGGCCGTTCGGTGTGATCAGGCAAGAGCAACAGCTGATCAGTTGTTCGTCGGGTGAGAACGCGTAGACGTTCACGCAGATGTTACCGGCGGCGCCGCCAAACCCAGGCCCCGTGAGCGAAGCGCCGTTTGCGCCTGTATTGGTGATGTTGATCACCGAATCACCAGCAGTCAGGTTAGCTGCATAGCGAATGATGAAGGCATCTTGCGGGAAGACCGAGGCCAGGATCGTGGTTGGATCGTTAGCGGTGTTGTTCCCGATGTTAGTTTCCCCTCCGCCTGCCACTGAGGCCGTGTTAGTCACGGTTGCCGGAGCGTTAGCCGCCACGGTGACCGTCAGTGTGATTGCGGGGTAGCTCGCGCCTGCCGCCAGAACGTCGGCTCGAGTGCATGAACCGGAGGGTTGCGTGCAGGTCCAACCAGTTCCGCCAATCGCGGTTGCTGTTAAGCCCGCTGGCACAACATCGGTTACCGTTACGGTGCCGGCCGTGGGGCTGGCGCCGCTGTTGGTCACCGTGATCGTATAAGTGGCTCCCACCTGACCCTGCGTGAAGTTACCTGCGTGAGTCTTAGTTATAGTTAGATCCGGAACAAAGGCAGTGATCGTAGTGGGATCTTGTACCGTGATAGAAACGCCAATGGAAGGCTCAAGCAAAGTGGCCGTGTTTATGACCATCGCCGGAGCAGCTGGACTTACATTGACGGTAAGCGTGATGGGAGGGAAGCTGGCGCCGTCGGCCAGGAAGTCCAATGCGTTTGTGCGGCTGCAAGGGCCGGAAGGCTGTGTGCAAGTCCAGCCTGTGCCGCCGATGGCGGTTGCGGTTAGGAAGGCGGGGACGACATCGCTAACAGTGAATGGGCCAGGGATGATCGCCGTACCTGTGTTGCTAACGGTGATCGTGTAGGTTGCTCCAACTTGCCCTTGGGTGAAGTTTCCAGCGTGGGACTTTGTGAAGGCGGCAACCGGAGCCTTGGCCACGCAGGCGTCGAATTTGAACGCTCCGATGCGAGTTAGCCAGCTACTCGCAGCTAGACTGGCGGTTGTGTAGTATTCATTTGTGTACCAGAAGGTGCAATCGTCAGACGGGTCAACCACCATGGCTGAGTAGTCGCCCCAGCGTTCGATAAACGTCTGGGAGGCAGTCCCGGCAACTAGCTGCACTTCGCTTTGTGGGAGTGTGTTCAATGGATCGGTTGCCAGCCGGCCTGAGTAGGCGATGCTAGGGAAGTTGGGAGCCGTGGCGCCTGATGTGCTGTACCCTAGAGCCACGTTGCCTTGGCTATCGGCAGCAATGCTACCCATAAAGCGGTTCAACGTGTCTGGCGAATAAATCTGCTGTTGCACTGGTGTCGTTGCCACCGTACCGCCGGCGACGTTGATCTGAGCCCATTGTACGGACTTCGTCGCGTTGCCAGTGTTATGAGTGACCCACAAGGATTCCGTGGCTCCGACCTTGCGGTATTGGGTTCTCTGCATGATGCGATCGTCGATGTTGTCCAACAGTTGCGCTGTTCCGGGCTGGGGAACGACCGAGCCAAAACTCAAACCATAAGACGCCTGGCTGACATTTACGGGGGCGCCCAAGCTGCCGCCCGCGCCGCAGTTGGCTCCAGCTGTGAATTTCCGAACCTCAAAAAAGAAACCCGATTGCGATTCGGATACAAAATAGTTTGGCGTCCCAGTTGGTGGAATTGCTCCGGCAGCGTTGCCGGACAGGTGGCTAGGCACCATGGTGAATGCGGTGTTTGCAGGTAGTGTTCCATAGGCGGCAGTCAACGGAAGTCCCGAATACATGTCGCTCTTGCTGAACGATGCAAATAGTGTTCCCGTGAAATTGAATGTAGGAGCCAGAAATTCATTCCATGAACCGTACAGACAATCGGGCCAGATGCCAAACTTGCCATAATCGTTCAGGTTGCCCGCAGGTGGTTGGCCACCTGTGCCAGTATCCAACTGAACCGCGTATAGCCACCAACCGCCCGTAACGGGGTTGTTGGTTTTGGATGCCGCGAAACATTGGAAGAACGGCGCTATCGGGTCACCCACATTATTTGTTTTGAAAGCGAAATGGGTTAAGATCCAGCGGTCAGCCAAAGTATCATAAAGAGCAACCGGGTCGCCGAATGAGTCCGTTGAGCAAAGATTTCCCGCTGTTGCGAACAAGGAGTTTTCCGTAAATGACGCCAACAGCGCTCCGCTCTTCGAGTAGATGGCGTAGGCATCGTTCACGGCTTGAATGTAGTGGTTGCGCCCAACATCGCCATTAGTATCCGGAGGATAACCCGCGCCGGCTTGGCCACCCGTTACGGCAGAATTAAATGCTAGACCGGCGAAATTGGCCGACGGGCTGGGGGCGGGCAGAAGACTGCGAACGGTTTCCATCGCGCTGCTCGATTGTTGACCAGGGACTTCCGGCTTGGTCGAAGGGACTCTTCTAACAGGCAGGGTGTGCGATCCAGCGTTCGCATCTGGCGCAGCGACTTTCGGCAGGTCACGAACGTCGCCATCGAACGAAGTAGGAGCAACCTTCGTCGGAAATTCAGTTACAGGCGTCGAGCCTTGCGGCAAGAGCGGCTGGGAAGTAAAAGCGAGAAATGCGAAAGCTCCAACGACACTCGAAAGAGCGGTTGGAATAGACTGCTTCGCGCGCAGACGGATATCGTCGAATAACATGGCATGCTCCTAAGTACTTGGTGGAACACAGCGATAGTTATCAAGCCTCGGCTGGTGGCAGCCGACGCTTGGTAATTAGCTTGCATCCCTCAAGATTATGAAGAGTATGTAACCAACGAGCTAAAGCAACAAGGTTCAATTAGGTGTTCGGACGTAGCTAAAGTACTGGAACCATGTCACTTAATTTTCCTGCTAACTGCCCTAAATCACTGCTTCTAATGATCTGCTCTGCCATCAAGCTAGGGAGGTGGTTGAGTTGAATGATGGGACCCGTATACCTGCGGATCATCGCGGATTAGTCTGGACTAGGCGCAAAACGCACCACCTGTTTGGTAGATAACACTCATTACCAGTTAACACTTATTTCCAACATTTACAAAATTTTTGCAATTTTAGAGATACTCCCTAAGGTCTTCGGCTTCATACTCCATTAACAAGTGCAAACGCTCGGCTGCCCGATTACCACCGAGCACACTGAATAAAGGAGACTTGGAAATGAAGAGACCCCCTATAAATATGCGTATGTTCGCCAACCGGGCCAGCATGCGTTTTGGGCTCGCCGCCGCGGTATTCGCGGCTGGCGCATTCTGGCTGCGTGTTGGAGGTAATGGCGCCTCCGCGCAAGGCACGCCGCGATTCAGCGGCCCAACCAGCTCTGGGCCCATTGCCCTCAGCGCCGATGATTGGCTGCTTGCCGTGGCCAACCCCGATAACAATACGGTTACTATTTTTGACGTTCGCAACGGCGTGAACACCCGCGTCGGCGAAGCACAAGTAGGACAGGAACCGAATGGAGTCGCCATCTCGCCCGATGGTACGCGGATTTATGTCGCTAACACTATCAGCGGTTCAGTGACGGTGCTGGCCGCAAACCGGGCAGACTCAGCCTATGGTTCGCCCGTAGCCACGATCCAAGTCGGAACCGAACCCTACGGCATTGCCATCACGCCTTCGGGCAAGAAGTTGTACGTGGCCAACGCGCGGTCCAATAGTGTATCGGTGATCGATACTGCGACAAACCGCGTGATCAAGACCATCGACAATGTCGGTTTTGAACCGCGCGGCATTGCCATCACCAACGGCGGCGGCGATGATTCGGCGGAGACCATCTATGTGACTCAGTTTCTGGCCCTGCCGGCGCCTGGGAAACAGGATGGGTTCGATGATGCCAAGACCGGTCGAGTGACGGTGATTTCCGGCCTCACCGATACCGTCACCAGCACGGTAGTCCTAAACCCGCTGGCGGACACGGGCTTCAAGGCGGCTGGTGATGCCCTGGCTCGCATCGCTGCTCCCGCCGCGCCGGTTGCTGACGACTTTAAGTTCGTAACAGGCGCGTATCCCAATCAGTTGAACAGTGTTGCGATCAAGGGGCGATTCGCGTTCGTGCCCAATACAGGGGCGTCTCCAAATGGCCCCACCCGGTTCGACGTGAACACCCAAAGCTTGTTGAGCGTCATTGACGCGGGCAGCAAGACCGACGCCGGCAAGACCATCAACATGCATCGCGCAGTCGGGGCCCAAACCAATCCCGCCAAGCGGTTTATCACCCAGCCTTGGGCCATGGCCTTCAAGCGCCAAGCTGATGAAGGCTACGTAGTCAGCGCCGCAAGTAACATCGTTGTAAAGGTGAAGGTTGATCCGGCGACGGGTACGCCCACCGTGCAGAACGATCCGACCGATGCCACCAAGGTGCTCCAGATTCCCACGGGCAAGAACCCCAGGGGCATCGTGGTAGCGTCCAACGACAAGACCGCTTATGTGATGAATTACGTCTCGCGCGACGTGACGGTGATTGACTTAAGCGGCGCGGTGGAAACGGTTTCAGCCACTTTGCTTTCGGCCAATCAGCCCCCAGTTGGATCGGCTGACGAGAGGGTGCAAATCGGCAAGGAACTCTATCACACCTCGATTGGCGTATTTGATCCGGCTGCCCCTGGCGGAGCCGCCATCACGGGGCGCATGTCGAACAACGGATGGGGTTCGTGCGGATCGTGCCATCCCTTCGGGCTTTCCGATAACGTGGTTTGGATCTTCGGCGCGGGACCTCGCAGGACCATCCCGCAGCACGTGGATTTTATCCGCGGCGATGCTACTTCGCAACGAGCCTTAAACTGGTCGGCAATTTTCGACGAAGAAGAAGACTTCGAGGCGAACATCCGTGGCGCTTCAGGCGGATTGGGTTTGCTGGTTCTCGAAGACGGCGTTTCCCAGGACCCGGCCCTTGCTGCCTTTACCCCAGCCAGTGGCGGACGACGGCAGTTGAAAGTGAAAGGCGTGGGAGCATGGGACGCAATCCGCGCTTATTTAGTAAGTGGAATCCGCGCCCCGATATCTCCCGCATCAAAAACTGACCCCGATGTTTTGGCGGGCCGGCAGATATTCATCGACAACAATTGCCAGGCCTGCCACGGTGGCGCGCAATGGAGTTCCAGCAAGGTGCGGTTCACTTCTCCACCGGATGCAAGCGTGCTTAATGGCGCGCAGGTGGCCACCGAACTGCGGCCTGTGGCCACGTTCGATGCGACCGCGAAAAATGAAGTCCGGAACACAGCGGCGGCGCCTTTGGGAGCAGCGGGTTTCAATCCGCCCTCGCTACTTTCG
>JANXXI010000016.1 GCA_025350695.1 Acidobacteriota bacterium | reverse complement strand
ACCAGCGTTTCGTTTAACGGCGCCCCCGCAAGCTTTACCTTTGTTTCCAGTACCTTTCTCAGCGCCACGGTACCCAGTGCGGCGACCACGGGTATCGTGACCGTCGTAACTCCGAGCGGCACCCTGCCCAGCAATAAGACTTTCATTGTCTTGCCGAGCATTCTCAGTTTCAGTCCGACCAGCGGAAAAGTGGCTAGCTCGGTCGTCATCACGGGAGGCGGCTTGAATGGTGCATCGATGGTCACGTTTGGAGGTATCAAGGCAACCACGTTTACGGTGAATTCCAGTATGCAGGTGACCGCGACGGTGCCAAAGGGAGCAAAGACTGGCAAGATCGGCACCACGACGCCCGCAGGCATGGCGATAAGTGGAGGAACCTTTACCGTCCTGCCGTAAAGATTCGAGAAGGAAAGAGAAGGAAAAAGTTGGGAAGACGCTGATCACCGATGTCCGGCAGGCCTCAAAGAGATCTCCTTTTCCATTGACGCAATCAGGCGATTTCGCTCATGGAGGGGTTTTGAGTGAAATTGCGATGTCACGCCAACAACCGCATAGGTTCCGGTTGGTTTCTACTCGAGAGTTGACGCGATACCTCTGAACACTAGCGCGTTCGCGGCGGGGTCGGCGAAGAGCCTCAGAAGTTCGAGGTGATTGACGGTAAACAAATCAATCAGCGCTTGCGGCTCGGTAGTTCCCCGGATTCTCGGCTACCGCTTTGAGACGGTGTTGCCGCCGAGGTTCGCGACCCAGACGTTCACTCCGTCAAAGGCTGCCCCTGCCGGAAATTTGCCGACGCCAAACGTTCCCACCAGAGCGCCGTCGCTCGCCCGCAATTTGGTAACGGTATTGCTGCTGAAGTTGGTCACCCAGATGTTCGCACCATCGAAGACCACAGCCTGGGGTAAACTTCCGATAGCTTTGGAGTCTTGTTTTCGATGGAAAGTGGCACACGCGCCAACATGCCGCCGGTGCCTCAAGCCCGCACAGTTGAGGGGCTCGCTTCGCAGTCCGAAAAAGAATGTTAAGCCACAAGGCGCAAAACTATAGAGCGCAGCGAAGAACGCACGATAGGGAAATTGAGTCTAGCGGCTCATGGATTCGGATGACAAGCCTCAAATCGGCGAATCGATTTTGTCGCGGCCCGTTCAAACCGTAACAACGCCTGGCGGAGAGGCAACCTGCATCCCCCTCTTCCACTGACACAAATCGAGAAACCAAGCAGATCAATTCCGATCCTGGCAGAGCATCCTAGCCCCATAGCCCGCCTTGATGCTGGATCCGGAATTGCGTCGGTGGCCAATCCCGTCCGCGAAGTTGGGTTTACCGACGATTGGTTTGGTGCCGCTGCTCACTCGCTAATGGTGTCGTGCGGGCGACAAAACCACAAAGCAACGCACCGGTTAGGCTCGAAACTTCGCGATCATGAAATTTTCCTGTTACCTCGCGAACTAAGCTCGCAAAAGCAAACTTCGAAGCCTCAAACAGCGAGTTGGCTCCCAGAAATTCGTAAATCCATTCACCCCAGCCCAACACTGAGGAGAGAAAGTTCAGGTCCGATATGATCTTGGTCGGATGTGGAAACTTGTCCGCATGGCGAAGCTCGGGCGGAAGCTCGCCCATCATCTTTGCCAGTTCCTTCAGAACTGGAAGAGGAGCTAAAAGTGCTCTAGTTCGGCGTTGGCGCGTTCGTTTGTCTCCGAACTGGCTAAACATGCCATCGAACTGGCGGGACAACTTGATTCCCATCATTGCAATTGCAATCGTCTGCGGTCTGATGCCGAGGTTTACCAACCGTTCAATGTCGGGTTTGATGTTAAAGGAATTGAAAGACTCCAAGAACAAGTGACTCCATTGACTGAGTAGCGAATCTGGATCGTTAGACAGCCCTTGGGACATTGCGAAAACCAACTGTTGCAGCGAGAACGTTTCTTCCACCCACTTGTTTGCTTCGCGAGGTGGTATCGATTCGAAAAAGGCGGCTCCCATTTCAAAAGGTCCGGCCTTCTGCACTCGTCTTGTGGATGGGTGCACGGGCTCCATCCTTGGCACTTTTGGGATCGGAGTTCCGGACGAACTCGGTGTCGGTCGTTTCGTCAACTTTTTCCTCTGGGGGACCCGCACTCGTTGAGTGCATTATGATCTCAATTTGAAAAAGGACTCTCACGAGCATCAGGCTAGTAACGAAACGCGTCTCCTTCAGCATTTTCAAATCATTACGCGAGCCCACATGCACAATCGTCGTAATACGTAAGGTTCACTTTGCCAATGTTGGCCCGCCGAAACAGGATGAGCACGGCTACCATCAACAAAGGGAAATTGGTAGGTTACGACGAGCCCATCATCATTGACTGCGACCTGGCAAAGCGGCCACAGGATACAGACAGGTTACGCTATAGCGAACTGTCAGGGCCTGCAAGCCGAGTTCCTTGGGATCAAGCATGTCAAATTATTGGCAAAATCGGAGACCTTGCACAGGGCCTAAGTCCGATACAGGCAGGCAGGCTCAAGGAGACGACAGCCATTGTAGAGGGTGAGGGCCATCCGCCCCGGCTCGAAATCGCGATCTACAGGCACCCGGCTCCTGCCCGAACACCGACTCGTTTTCCGAATCCTGCAACCTGTGGAAATCTTTTCGATTGACAGTAACACGCTCGGTGTTATGCTGCTGGAACTTCGGGTCCCGGGCCATATCTCCGAAGTCTCGATTCTTTGTTGACTGAGGAGCTGCCATGAAGTCTCTCGCCGGTATTCTTATTTGTTTGGTTTCAGTGCTTCTCCCACAAGTCAGCAGAGCCCAGGTAACGCCCGGCCTGCCCCCGTTTTCCTCGGAAGACTCGCACCAGTACGACACGATCAACTTGGGGGACCTGCACATTGTTGTGCAGATTCCCTTAAGAGACAAGGCGGCTGGCCCATTGCCGTTCTCGTATGACTTGGTAATGAACAACTACCTCTATGATGCGCGTTTCCCCCATGCAGCGTTTACGTACATGGGCCTCAAGGGCTCCCTTAGTGGCTTTGGTCCAGACGGCTTGAATCCTTACGTCAGTCCGTCGAATCAAGCCACAAATTCCAGCCATGCTTCGACATGTAGCGACGGAACAGCAACGACAATTTACGACACCTGGGTCTACGCTGATTCTGCAGGAACAGTTCATCCTTTTTCCTTGCAAGTCGATTCAAAGGGTTGCATTGCTCAAACCGCACAGGGGCAAGCTACCGACGGGTCAGGGTTTACCTTAAGACTAAGCTCTTTGCCAAGCTTGACGAGTACTCTGTTCGATCTTTATGGCAACAGGATTGCTCCGCTTACCTTTCAGCGTGGCCCCGCCGTTGCAATTGCCTCCGTATCCACGCCTGGGCTCTCTACTTCGAATCAAACGCAATCCATTGTCTCCATAAGTGATGCCGGGGTGCCGCCTTCCGCTGTAATAACAGTGACCCTCGCCAACGCTATTTCGTTGCCTTTAGTTCTAAGTGATAGCCTCCAGATTTCCGGAGTGCCCGTTGCGGGTTATAACGGGACTTGGGCTATTAAAAGTATCAGCGTAGACGGAAAAACCTTTCAGTTGTCAGGTTCAAGCATTCCGGGAGGCCTATCTGCGTCGGGCGGTGGTTCTGCAACGACCAACAACTTCATCACCCTCGTGACATCCGCTCCCCACAATTTGAATACTTCGGAATCTGTGTTCATTGCGGGTGCTGCCAATGCCAACTACAACACCGGCTTCAGTGTTCGTGCGGTGCCAAATTCGACGACCGCAATCCTCGGTTATACTAATGCCTTCTCCGCCCAGCCCCCATCGGGGGGAGGGACCGCTACAGCGCAAATAACACAGTATCCCCAGCTAGTCGATCCAGACGGGAATGCCATTTCAACTTGGTCATCCTACAACGGGAGAACAGGAATTACCTCGCAAGGGTTCATCGACTCCCTTGGCCAGAATGTGTGGTCTACAAGCGTTTTCGTTAATAACCAGACCGCCCCGAACGTGTACACGTTTCTCGATGCAAGCGGTACCACAAGGTCAGTCACCGTCAACCGTTTATACAGTCCTGGGACGACGTACTTGCCGAATTTTCCATGCGGCAATGGAGCCAACTTCAATCAATACAGTGGTGATTCGGAACGCACAGCAGTAGCTAATATTGTTCTTGCTGACCAATCGACCTTCCAGTTTACATACGAGCAGACGCCTGGCAATCCGTCCGCAATCACGGGTCGTCTGGCCTCTATAACGCTCCCTACGGGCGGCCAGATTCAGTACGCATACTCCGGTGGAGTCAATGGGCTCAATTGCAGCGACCTCACAACCGCGACGCTAACCCGGATGACGCCCGATGGATCGTGGACATATACGCATACCCCGCCAGCCTCTGGCTCCAAGCTTTCCACAACCACGGTCGTCGATCCACAAGGAAATGAGACCGACTACTTGTTCTTTGGGCAGTACCAACTTCAAAGGAAGGTGTTCCAACTTGTTAGCGGGGTACAGACGCTACTTGGAACCGACGTTACCTGCTACAACGGTAATTTTGCCAATTGCACCAACGTCACAAGTATTACCCCGCCCATCACGAGGACGGATATCTACTGGACGCCCTCGGGGACCGGAGCCAAGACCACGTTAACCGAGACTATCTACAACCTTGCCGGCCAAGTGACTCAAACCAACGTTTTCGATTATGGGGTGAACGTCGGCGCGGCACCGACGGGTAGTCCGATCAGGGCGACGATGGTCACGTACGACACGTCTGTTCCAAACAGCATTTCACCTTCATGCGTACAGGTCACCGCAGGCGCTTCCCCACCTACATGCAGAACTGTCACGGCAAACACTAATGCGCTCACAACCTATACAAATTACAATGCGCAAGGCCATGTTGGGACGATCAGCCAATGGGTGAGCGGAACAACGTCGCTGAGCAAGAATTACACTTACACCTCCAACGGCCAGATTCATACGATTGTGGACGTGAATGGAGCCCCAGGTACGTCCACGTATACCTACGGCGACTGTAATGGACTCTTGCCGACCAGTATCAGCGAGCCAATGAGTCTTTCGCGGTCGATGACATGGGATTGCTTGGGAGGAGTGCAAACATCCGCAACAGACGAAAACGGAAATTCGTCCTCGGCGAACTACCTCGTAAACAGCTCCGCCGATCCCTTTTATCGGGTTCTGCAGACGATCGACAGGGCAGGCAACCCCACGAACTACGCCTACTCACCGACCACTGCGGAAAATTCCTTGGCCGTCAACGCAGGTGCCTCCACGGTCGACGACTTGGTCACGGTGGACTCATTAGGCCGACCTTACCTGCGGCAGAGAAAGCAATCGCCAACCGTATCCACTTACGATTCCGTTCAAGCTTACTTTGATACTTCAGGTCGGTCCAAGGGATCCAGCCTGCCCTACAGCGGAACTGCGGGTCAGACAAGTTCTTCTTCGGCGGGCACTGTGCTCTACGACGCTTCGGACCGAGTTCTCAGTTCCACGGATGCGGGCGGTGGCTTCACACAAAATGCCTACTCCGCCAATGATGTGCTCGTCACAGTCGGCCCAGCACCGGCCGGTGAGAACACCAAGCAGAAGCAACTCGAATACGATGCCCTCGGGCGGCTGACTTCAGTATGTGAGATTACAACCGTGGCAAACGGCGGCGGAAACTGCGCGCAAAACAATCCCCGGACTGGTTACTGGACAAGATATACCTACGACGCTATGGGCCGCATTCTGAGCGTTACTCAAAACGCGCAGGCCAGCACCGGGCAGCAAGCCAGGACCTATCAGTACGACGGCCTCGGAAGATTGACCTCGGAAGCCAACCCGGAGAGTGGTACAACTCTGTACTTTTACGATGCAGCTCCCAGCAGCCCTGGATCGGCTTGTGCTGGATCCTTCCCGGGCGATCTGGTGAAGAAATACGACGCCAACGGAAATACTACCTGCAACGCCTACGACGCCCTGCATCGCCTCATCAGCAAGACCTACTCCGGCCCGAACTCCACCGGCGTCAACCAGTACTTCGTCTACGACGCCGCCACCATCAACGGTCAACTGATGGCCAACGCCAAAGGTCGCATCGCGGAAGCCTACACCGCCGCTTGTCCCACCTGCGGCAAGAGCACCGACGAAGGCTTCAGCTACACGCCTCGTGGAGAACTTGCCGCCTCTTACGAATCCACTACCAATTCCGGCGGTTATTACAGCATCCCCATGACGTATTGGGAGAATGGCGCGATGAAGTCGTTCGGCCCTTTCCTGAACGAAGATTCACTGGGATTCACTGTCGATGGCGAAGGTCGCACGCTTGACGTCCACAGCCTTATACATGCCAGCACTCCGGTCTCTGGCATCACCTACAACGTGGCGAGCCAGCCGACAGGGCTCAATACGGCGTGCAACCCAACATGCAGGCAAATCTCTTATCTCTACGATCCCAACACATTGCGGATGACCAACTATAGCGTGCCGCTGACGAACGGAACGCTTTCGGGAGCGCTAACTTGGAACCCCAACGGGAGCATGCAAAAATTGAGTATCTCCGATCCGGCGAATCCACCCGATTCGCAGACCTGCAACTATGCGGCGGACGATCTCGGCCGTCTGACCAGCGCGAACTGCGGAACCCCCTGGTCGCAGACGTTCAGCTACGATCCGTTCGGCAACATCACCAAGAGCGGGTCGCTGGCGTGGAATCCCGGCTACACGAGGAGTACGAATCACTACGCGTCAGGGAGCGGCAGTACCTACGACGCGAACGGAAATCTGACGAGCGACGGCTTCAATACCTACACCTGGGATGCGGAAGGGAAGCCACTGACAACACACTATGGCTCCGGAGGTAACGCAGGACAGACGTGGTCCTTCCTCTACGATGCGTTCGGGCACAAGGCAGAGTGGGCTATCAACGGGACGTACAAAGACTCTTTCGTGACGCTGGGCAAGTTCAAGATGATGGCCCAGGGGCAGACGGCGGACTATTCGGAGTATCCGCTGCCGGGCGGATCGGTGTACAGCGTGAACGGCGGTGCCACGGGATACCAGATCGCCGACTGGCAGGGAACGATTCGGGGATTTTACAGTCTGGGGGGGGCGCTGGCGGCGTCGGGGGCGCATGCACCGTTTGGAGAATATTATGCGAATACGGGGGGCGTGAACTGGGCGTACACAGGGCAGCGGTCGATGGGGGACGGGACCGTCAACGCCACGTATTATTTTCCGGAGCGGGATTACCGGAACGCGCAGGGGCGGTGGCTGTCGCCGGACCCGGCGGGGATGAGTGCGGTGGACCCGAGCGATCCGCAGAGCTGGAACCGGTATGCGTATGTGGGGAACTCGCCGCTAAATCGGATTGATCCACTGGGGCTGGATGATTCGGGATGTACATGGGATCCAAAGACAGGTACTCTGACCTGTCCGGGGCCGGACGCCGTCTTGCCGTATTCCACGTTCGGGCTAAATTTGGGATTCCAACCTGCAGTAAGTGGGGCGAGGGCCTGGGCAGCGCTCCATGCGTGGTTGAAAACCAAGACATTGATTGCAAGAGCAAAGAATGCAAGAGCAAAATTGAAAAATGCATACTGTAAAGCTATTCCGACGGGACGCTCAATTTCATTAAGCGGAGCAGTAGGGGGACTCGGGGCAGTAAGTGGTGAAGGGGATATGGTTTTGAACTACAATTCAGGACAGAGTAGTCTGTTTGCAACTGGAGGTATGGCATTTGGATGGAATGGAGGTGTCAGCCTGACAGCCACCAGTGGGCTGGTCTATGGATTGGATTCAACAAATAATGGCTACTCAGGTCCGTTTAAAGGCGCAAGTCTCTACGCTCCCACACCGGTACCCTTTGTTGGTGCTGGTGGGTCAGTGATACACGGTGGGGATGTAAAAGTTATATCGCTTGGCGCGAGTGCTGCACTAGTGGGTAAATACGGCGGTGGTATTAGTACGACCAATACAAGCCAACCACTCGATGTGGGGAATTTTGTGGGTTTCTCAATGGGTGATTTTGCCGGATACCTCGCGAGGCTCCCATGCAATTGATGGGGCAAATTTCGTTGCCGGTCATTATTGCCGGTTCTCTAATGGCCACTGGCGCGGTTCTTGCCAACATGATTTCTTTCATCATGATCGGCAAGATAAATTTGCTGGCACGTGAGCGCGAGAGGATTTCTTACCTGTGGTGGGGGACAAACGTACGTAGGCAATTCAAGCAGCTCTACCCGGGAAACAAACTCGTCTTCTTCCTGGATGCCTGCTTTGCGATGATGGTTCTCTCTTTCATTGTTCTAGTCAGATTTTGGGTTTTTGGTTGATCCGTAATCTTGCAGTTGCCCGACAGCGAAACGGCAGCTTATCCTAGTG
>JANXXI010000007.1 GCA_025350695.1 Acidobacteriota bacterium | reverse complement strand
GACATTGAATCCAAGTCGATCCGGCCACTGGACAACCGGATTCATTTCTCAATCGTGTGCGCTTCCGAATCTTGCCCCTGGCTGAGCAATGAGGCGTTTACGGAAGTAAATGTTAATGCCAAACTCGATACTCAAGCGCGTTTGTTCCTGAACCAGGAACGGAATGTTAAAGTAGATCTTTCAAAACGAACGCTTCAACTATCGAAGATATTCGATTGGTTTCAAAAGGATTTCAGCTCCACTCCTGGACGGATACCAGAGTTCATCGCAAAGTACCGTGCAAAGGATGGAGGGGAACTAGCCAAAGGGAATTGGAAAGTACTTTTTTTCGACTACGATTGGAGTCTGAACGAGAATCCGAATTAGAATCGGAGTAGAGGTTCTACAAACTTGATTCGTCAACTCTGCCTTCTCTTCGCCTTATCCTTGGCCGCCTTCACTACATATGGCGCCGAACCGGAAATGCAGGTCTACAAAACAGCCACCTGCGGCTGCTGCGGAAAATGGGTCGACCATCTGCGGGCCAACGGCTTCAAGGTAACCGTTACTGAAGTCTCAAGCGTAGCTGAATATCGAACCAAGCTTGGTGTGCCAAACAACCTAGCTTCGTGCCATACAGGTGTCGTGAATGGATACGCGGTGGAAGGCCACGTGCCGGCGCGGGAGATCAAAAAGATGCTCGAAGAGAAGCCCAATGCCGTCGGCTTGGCTGTCCCGGGAATGCCCGTCGGCTCTCCAGGAATGGAGATGGGATACCGCGTCGATCCTTATGATGTGCTGCTGTTCGATAAGGCAGGAAGCATAACGGTCTACGGCAAATACGAAGCATCCAAATAGCTGTTAATCAGCTACTTGCAATCTATTTTTTAAAGGAATGTTTTAAATTCCATGACGTCGCCGTCTTGGACAACATACTCTTTACCTTCTGTCCGTAACCGACCGACTTCACGAGCCTTGGCGAAGCTTCCGTATGTGACCAAATCGGCGTAGGCGATGGTCTCGGCAGATATAAAGCTTTTCTCGAAGTCTGAGTGGATAACTCCGGCAGCTATTGGGGCTTTATCGCCCTCATGGATGGTCCAGGCGCGGGTTTCCTTTTCGCCGGTCGTTAGATAGGTTCGAAGGCCCAACAGGTGGTAGGCTTCCTTGATCAAAGTCCCGACGCCTGAGTCACCCTTAACGCCCAAACCTTCCAGATACTCGGCACGTTCCTCGGGTGGCAACGTAACCAGTTCCGCTTCGATTTCAGCCGATACCACCACGATACTCGTGCCATGGTGGTGGGCGGCATAGTCACGGACCTTGGCTACCCATGGGTTTGATTCGGGATTGCCGAGCTCGTTTTCAGCCACGTTGCAGGCGAAAAGCGTTGGCTTGTTGGTCAGCAGGAAAAGCGGTTTCATCAGCGCCTTCTCTTCGGGCGTAGCTTCCATGGTGACGGCCGTTTTGCCTTCGCCTAGGTGCTGCTCAAGACGGTCCAGAATTTCCATTTCGGCGATCACTTTTTTGTCGCCGGATTTGGCGGCCTTCGCTTGGCGGGACTTGCGTTTCTCGATGGCTTCAAGGTCAGCCAGCATCAATTCCGTATTGACGACTTCGATGTCGCGAATGGGATCTACCGTGTCCATTACATGTTCGATGTCGGAACTCTCGAAGCATCGGACAACTTGGACAATGGCGTCCACCTCACGGATGTGACCGAGGAATTGGTTCCCCAGGCCTTCACCCTTGCTGGCGCCTTTAACCAGACCGGCGATGTCGACGAATTCAAAAACCGAAGGCACCAGCTTTTGCGAGCCACTAATTTTGGAGAGGACTTCGAGGCGTTCGTCGGGAACGGTTACCACCCCTTGGTTCGGTTCGATAGTGCAGAAGCGATAATTGGCAGCCATGGCCTTTCGCGACTGCGTCAACGCGTTGAAGAGCGTACTTTTGCCCACATTGGGCAGACCAACAATTCCGGCACAGAGCATTGTAACCAGTTTAGCAGTGTGGCGGAAATGGGGAAATAAATGCTGCCTAAAAGAGGCGCGCTTTCTTGATCCGGAAGTCCTCGACGCCGGAAACGCGAATCACATGGCACATTTCAAACAGGCGGGAACGGGCGCGCATTCCGATGCCCTCCCCAAGAGTCCGGCGAAGGTCCCTTCCGCCGGGTGATGTATTGCCCCGGTCTCCCGATACGACCGCAGCGTCGGGGTCTGGTAGATTGGTCGTGGCAATCAGCGCTTTGCGGTTATTGCAACGGTGGGTGATGATACTGGTGACCGTATCCTCCACCCAATCCGTGGTGCGGTGCGCGCCTAGGTCGTCGAGCAGCAGGATTTCCGCATCGAGGGCGGAACGATAGGCTTCCTTATCGCTAGTGCCCGAAGCGGGGTCGTAGCTGGTGCGAATTCGATCCAGCAGGTTTTGGTAATCGAAAAAGAGCCCCTCGAACCCTCGCTCTATCAAACTGCGGAGGGCGGCTACGGCCAAGTGGGTTTTGCCGGTGCCGGGTTCTCCAATGAAGAGCAAGCCAGGTTTGTCGGAAAGCGGATATTCGCGCGCGTAACTCTTGGCGCGCATCATGACACTTCCCAAATTGCGATTCGCCACCGGATTGTCTTTCTCTTTTGGAAGAAGAAAATTTTCAAAAGAGGCAGACTGATAAAGCGGCGGAATGTTAGAGGTTCGCTCAATACGATCCTTGCGTTCCACCAATACGCAGTCGCAGCGGGTAACGCCGCTGATGCCCTCCAGTTCCCCGAGGACCCATCCCGTGCCGTCGCATTTTGCGCAGACCATTTCAGCCATTTAATTTCTATTTCCTATTCCAGCACAATCAAGACCTGACCAGCCTGCACCGTGCCGCCTTCCGCCGCATTGACTTTCAGAACGCGGCCTGACTTTGAAGACTTCAGTTCGTTTTGCATCTTCATGGCTTCCACAACGATCAGGCTTTGGCCCTGTTCCACGTTGTCGCCTTCGGCAACCAGTAGGCGGACTACTTTGCCCGGCATCGCCGATTTCAACTCAATGCGTCCGCTTTGCTCTCCGGCTTGCCGCGAAGTTGCCGCGTCTCGAGGATCTTGCAGTTCGACCGCGATTGTGTGGCCGTCAATGATAGCTTCATAACGACCAGGCCCACCCAACAGCCGAACGGTGTAGCTCTTCCCGTTGTGCAAAACAGAAAAGAGTCCTTCGGAAATCTCCTGTACATCGCCGGTCGACGCGTCTGTAAATTCAACGCCATTCACTAAGACCCGGTAGCTCATCGAAGTAGCGCCCGCCTTCCGTCTGACTTCCAACGGGATATTGGAGCTGAAGCATTCGCGGTAGTTGCGGGTTTGCGGCTCTTCTCCATGGCTATAGCAGCCAGGACGGCAGGCAGCAATAATTCCTTTGGAGTAGGCAAACCAACGTAAGGGTGCAGTTCCAGGTACGCAGTGGTTAGGTTCCCTGCCCTGAAGTTTGGCTCGCGAAGAATATGGCGGAACAACGGCAGATTGGAACGAATTCCCGCAACCTGGCATTCCCCGAGCGCGCGAAGCATTCGGTCAATCGACTCCTCACGCGTTCCGGCCCAAGCGCAAAGCTTGGCTAGCAACGGATCATAATCCATTGGCACAGTCCAACCAGCATAGACACCGTTGTCGAGCCGAATACCCGGTCCTGAGGGGAAATGTAATTGCTCAATGCGGCCGGGTGACGGAAAATAGTTCTCCGGATCTTCGGCATAGATACGGCATTCAATTGCGGAGCCGTTCCACTGAATGTCCTGCTGTTGTAGTGTAAGCTTTTCGCCGCTAGCAATGCGCAACTGCCAGTGAACCAAATCGAGAGAGGTGACCAGTTCGGTAACGGGATGCTCCACTTGGAGGCGCGTATTCATTTCAAGGAAATAGAAGTTTTGATCCT
Source organism: Acidobacteriota bacterium (assembly GCA_025350695.1). GTDB lineage: Bacteria > Acidobacteriota > Terriglobia > Bryobacterales > Bryobacteraceae > JANXSF01. The sequence goes on along the minus strand of JANXXI010000007.1, from coordinate 20,183 downwards.
TGTCCACCAAAAACTCAGCCGTGCCGGCATTGGTATACCCTGCAATGCGCGCCACCCTTAGAGCGGCATCGCCCATGGCTTCGCGCAATTCGGGATGCCGACGCATCAGGGGCGATGGGCATTCCTCAATTACCTTTTGATGACGCCGTTGCACCGAGCATTCGCGTTCCCCAAGATGGATCAGGTTGCCATAATGATCCCCAAGGATTTGAATTTCGATGTGACGCGGAGCTTCCACTAGCTTTTCAATGTAGACTTCGGAAGACTTGAAAGAACGCTCGGCTTCGCTGCCGGCATCGCGAATGGACGCTTCCAGATCCTTTTCCGAATCGACACGGCGCATTCCCTTGCCGCCTCCGCCGGCTGAAGCTTTTATCAGCACTGGATATCCGATTCCACGGGCAGTGTCGCGAGCCATCGCAAAATCGGTGACTGGCTCAGTTGTACCGGGAACTACCGGGGCGCCTGAAGCCATCGCCAGTTGACGAGCGGCGGTTTTGGATCCAAGTTTGCGAATGGAGTCGGCAGTTGGGCCGACAAAGGTAAGTCCGGCTTCTGTAACCGCTTGGGCAAAATCGGCGTTTTCGCTGAGAAAACCGTAGCCAGGATGAATGGCTTCAGCGCCGGTGGCTTTGGCTGCCGCTAGAAGCTTGTCTACCCGTAAATAGCTTTCCGTAGAGGGAGCGGGTCCAAGATGGATGGCCTCGTCCGCCATTTGAACAGCCAGAGACTTGCGATCAGCGTCGGAGTAAACTGCGACGCTTCCAATGCCTAACTCGCGGAGCGCCCGAATGACTCTGACGGCGATTTCTCCTCGGTTGGCGACCAGCACTTTGCGAAACATGAATCCTTGAGTTTAGCAGGCTGGCTGGCGTATGCCTCAGTACAAAAAGACCACCCTGGGTAGGGTGGTCTTTTTGGCTAAACTTCAGTTGAGAAACTAGCTCTTGACCAAATCGGCCTTCGACTTTTGGATAGCAGCTGTTTTCAGCATCTGGCGGTTGAAACGATCAACACGGCCTTCGCTATCAATCAGTTTTTGCTTTCCGGTAAAGAAGGGGTGGCAACTGGAACAAATTTCAACGCGGATGTCGCCTTTGTGCGTGGAACGGGTATTAAACTTATTCCCGCAGGCGCAGGTCACCGAAAGTTCGTTGTATACGGGATGAATTGCGGCTTTCATTTCACTCACTAGTATAGCATGGGTTATTTTTCATGTATGATGCGCCGCATTTCCTGGCCTGTCCACTTTTCGATGGCATCCAACTGCTCAGCCGTTAACTTGGCGTTGAAATGTAGTGCCGTATACTTGGCGGGGGGCATAACGCGCGTGTGCAAACTGTTTTGAATCAATGCCAAGTAGCCAACCTTCTTGCCTCGACTATAATCTTGCCAATTGGAAAAATTCATGGTTTTACGACCTTTGTCCACATCGTCGTGAATCAACTTTGAGACGACCGGCAAGCTCGAGTAGATGGGCCAATAAGTATTGTTGGAATGGCAGTCCTGACAGGAACGTTCAAACGTTGCCCGCACGTCAGAAGGGAGATGAGAGCCCTCAAGGATTTGGCCAGATCTTTCGTGCGGAACGTTGGCTTCCACTAGCAGAGCGCCACCCGCCGCAGCCCCAAACACAATGCATCCAAGTACTACTTCCTTCCAAGAAACAGGCATTAAGTCTTCATCCTTTTCGCCAATCTATATCGTTAACTGTGAAACCCAAGTTTCGCCTAGAAGTAGCGCAAAGTAAATAGAGTTTTGTCGAATTTGCAGAACCTTTACAAGCTGTGGACAAATCGGAACAGGGTATGCTTAAAAGAGGTGAACCAACCTACCTCAGAAGCTCTAGAAGATAGGATTAGTTCCTTTGCGGCATTAAGGCACCGAAATTTTCGCGTCTTCCTGGCCGGCCAGTTCGTTTCCCTTTCAGGCACGTGGATCCAAAGCATTGCGCAAAGCTGGTTGCTGTACAGACTCACGAAGTCGGAACTAATTCTTGGCCTGGCCTCGTTCGCCACGCATTTGCCCGTCTTGTTGTTGGGTTTGGCCGGCGGCTTGGCGGCGGATAGGTTTGACCGAAGAAGAGTCGTCCTCATCACCCAAACGCTTTTCCTGGTACAGGCATCCGTCTTGGCCGTGCTGACTTTGACAGGTGTCGTCCAGGTTTGGCACGTGCTGGTCCTGGCTACCTTCTTCGGCATAGTGAATGCTTTCGATGTCCCAGCGCGCCAATCGTTGCTGATCCACATGGCGGACCGCAAAGATCTACTGAGCGCTGTGGCTTTGAATTCCGCTGCGTTCAACACGGCCCGCGCCGTAGGGCCCTCGCTAGGAGGAATTGTGGTGGCGGCAGTGGGGGAGGGGCTTTGCTTTGCGATTAACGCCGCCAGTTTCTTGTGCGTATTAATTAGCCTTTCCATGCTTCGGCTGCCTCGAATAGAGCGCACGTCCACCGGCTCCCCACTGGATCATCTGCGCGATGGACTTCGATATTCCTGGGGCCACCACGAAATCAGGGCGATGCTTGCGCTCTGCGGAGCAGTGACGATATCGATCGCCCCCATGATCGTGCTGGGTCCTTTCTTTGCTGATCAGATATTCAACGTTGGATCAAAAGGATTGGGGTTCTTAATGGCGGCCTTCGGAGTGGGAGCAGTGCTGGGGACGCTAACGTTGGCGCACGGCGGCGTGGCGACCGCGAGCCTGCCGAAGGTGGCTATGCACAATGCGTTCGGATTGGGATTGACTCTGATTGGCATGGCGCTTACCCCCAACTTCGCTGCTGGAATGGTGATCATGCTGCTGTCCGGATTTGCCGTCTTCCGTCAAAACGCTGCGGCGAACACGTTCATCCAGCAAACAGTGGAAGAGGAGTTCCGGGGTCGCGTGGTGAGCCTGTATTCAATGATGGCGGTGGGAATGATGCCGATCGGAAGTCTTGCCGTCGGATTATTGGCCCATCAAGCTGGCGCAAGGGTGACCGTGGCAGCTGGGGGAGCGGTCGCTCTTTTGGCGGCAACTCAATTTTTTCTGTTGAAAAAAGATAGAGTGTAGGGCGCTTTCGCCTTATTTTCGTTAAACTTTACAAACCTAAGTACCAAAAATGACTCAAAGGTGGGGAGCATTGTGTAAAGAACGCGCAAATGGGGGGATTGGGTACTTTATTTATCCCCAAGGTTGTAGTACCATGAAGTTGGTCTTGGTCAGATCCCTTCGTCTTCGGACGATAATTTAGAACTGGCCTGGCGACGAGCGTCTTCCTCCGAGTGCTCGTCGCCTTTTGTTTTTTAAACCACTTGTGGATATGCGATTAGAACCCTACGGCAACCGTCGTTGAAGTTTCTGTTCGTGACTGGGCCAATTTCAGACCGTGCTCGGCTTTGGTCCAAGCGGGGATTTCTTCAAGCGCAATCTTAAACGCCGCTTCAGCTTCCTTGATCTTTCCGTTCTTCAGCGACAAATTTCCCAAGGTAACCGAGATGGGACGAGGATACCAGGGAGGCTCTGTATATCGTAGCGCCCGTTGCGCTCTAGCCGCCTGATCCATGGCCTTTAGTCCTTTTCCTTTCTTGCCACGGGCCATTAGGATATGAGCCTCCAGTTCCTTGCGAGCGACAATCAGCTCCTCGGGAGCAGCTAGCTTTAAGCGGGTAGTGTACTCCTCGACAGCTGCGTTCATTGCCTGAAGCTCCTGCTTGGCCGCTTTGGAATTTCCTTTCGCCGCATTGGCGACGCCCAAAGACCAATGACGCCAGGCCTGCTGCCGCGGCTTCTTGATCTCGGGCAGCATCTGGCCGGCCAGCAGGTCGTCCCAGCGTTCAGCCTCGACCAAGGTGCGGAGAACGGAGAACCAGCCTTGCTTGTAGGAGGTTTGAAAGTTGTCGAGGGCGGCCGCTTCGCGTGGATTTTCGGGAATAGCCAGTAGCTCGCGAGCCGCTTCCAGCGCCTTTTCATAATCCCCTTTGTAGCCGGCGACTGTCGCTAAATAGTGCAGGTTGTGACCATGATGGCCGTTGCCATAGAGGGAATCTTTGCTCATCCAGTAGCGCTCATTCACCGCCGCGTCGGCGAACGATTTCAAGGCTTCCTCCAACTTTCCCGTCTGCGAATAAATATGTCCAGGCATGTGCAAAGCATGCGGGATGTTGGGAACAAGTTCGGCGTACTTCTTCGAGCTGGGCCAGGCGTCCTTGTTGAACGTTGCTCCCTCGAAGCCATGAATCACGTAGTGATGAACGGCGGGATGCTCGGGGGCATCGATCATCAACTGACGCAAGAGGGCCACCGCTTCGTTAGTTCCCGGGCGAGGCGTGTGCGATGGCAACTCATAGCCCCCCATGGATTGCAGCGCTAGATACGTGCGAGCCTCAATTTCCGACGGGTACGTCTTCACAAGCGTTTGCAGGGAAGCAAGATACTCTTGATCCGGATTTTTCGACGTGACGCTACGCCGGGCAAGAATTGAAGCGATGTAGGCCTTTTCTATTTCGGTCGCTTTGCCGGCGACGGCGGCTAATTCGTTGGCCTTAACTGCAGCTATGATGGCGCGATGCTCTGGGGAAATGGGCTGATATCCCATCGCGTCGCGATACTGATCCATTTGAAAGCGCGGACGGTAGTCGCCGGCGGCAACCATTGCGACGCCCCACAAAGGCATTGGCGCTTCGGGGTCGAGGGCTGCTGCCTGTAGGAAACTGCGCTCAGCCTCACGCGACCAGAACGAATGCATTTGCGCCACGCCTTGATCGAAAAACTTTTGAGCCTCGGGATTCGAGGTAGTAATGGAGAAATGGACGATCCCCTGCCCAGTAAGGATTTGGGCAGGCAGGGATGGCGCGACCGCCGAGGGCGGCGGCATGCACATGTCCTTCGTCTTGCCTTGCCCCCAAAGGGTCAAGCCAATTGTCATTGTGCAATAAATCAGTCGCATGATAATCCTTCTTTGTGGTCCAGAACGCTTGAAACCAAGTCGGCCAGTTGGGCAACGGAATAACTGGAGCCTTCCACACGGGCAACCAATCGTCCCTCGCAATTTATGATGCTAGTGGCCGAGGTGTGGACAATGGAATCCTCCTCAGCCCAATAAACCAATCCAAATTGGCCGGCGACTTGGCGCAGCAATTCTTTACTACCGGTTAGCAAACGCCAACCGCTCCTATCAGCATGCCACTTTGCGGCGTATTGGGAAAGTACCTGGGGGGTGTCGTAAAGCGGATCGAGTGTGATGGAAAGCAAGATTAGTTCGCTGCCCATGCGCGTCGCCAGCTTTTTCTGTAGATAGGCGAAGCCAGCGGACAGGCGCGGACAAACCTCGGGCATTGGGCAGCGTGTGTAGATGAAATTCACCGCGACTGTTTTTCCCTTGAAATCTGACAGGCGCACAGCTTCGCCCTGTTGATCGGTTATCGAAAAATCCGGGACAATCTCTTGCATGGAAACCGCATTGGCTGGCGGGGCCAGTTTAAGTGACTCCCCATCCTCGAGCGTAATTCCTTCGAGTGAGCTCGGCGCCAGCTTCAGTTGCGTAATTTCAGATCGTCCCGCGCGCATCCGAAAAGTGATGCGGGCTCCGGGATAGATGCCCGTAAGAGATCGGGCGGAAGTTTTGAAGGGCATGGCCATTGCCGGCATCACCCCCTCCACTTCTTTATGCGATACCACCACTTCGTTCAGACCAGGTTGCACAGAAATCACCACCCCTGAAACCGCATATCGACGGGCACAACCGGACAGCGCGGCTATTGCCAGGGCCAAGCAAATGAACTCGCTTAGCAAGAGTAGCTTCATTTGTTTGAGGATAACACCGGCTCAACGATTGCCCGCCAACGCGAGTACGTCCAGCTTAAATCGCGAGTTTCATAATAAAGTTTTCCTGCGTGCGGGGGCTGCAGGAAATCGTATTCGGGAGCAAGGCGAAAAAGCTCCTGAGTCATCGAAAAGCGATCCATCAAATGTTGTTGGGAGCGAAAACAACCGAACATCGCTTTCTTGCGGGCGGAGTCCTCGGCGCTAAGGAGGATTCGCTCTTCGGTGGCGCGCGATGCGTTGGGGATAAATTCGCCCGCAACCAGATTACCGCCGGCAGCGTGATAGGCTGGAAACTCCTTCACCTCAATACCGGTGCAACGGACGGCCATGGCGACGGCAAGCGCAGTGGCGTCATGATCCGGATGACCGCCCTCGTAGGCGTGCGTGATAATGAGATCCACGGGAAAGAAACCGGCTATCGTTTTGGCAAGAAGTACCAAGTGAACCACCGCATCTTGATCGGGGACCGGCGCCAAGTGGCATTGTGCTGGTTGGATTCCCGTAAGCTGCATCGCGGCCATTAATTCCGCGCGGCGCAACCCGGCATACTGTTCGCGCGAATCGCATCCGGCCCGCTCAAAATACTTGGGATTCTTCGGGGCACTGTCGGTTGTGTGCAACAAAGTACAATCGGCGGGGAAGGTTCCCATCAGTCTGCTGGCGGCAATGGTTTCGTCGTCGGCATGAGCCACCACGATCAATGTCTTCATTACCGCTATTCTCTCCTGTTAGGCTGTAGGAGTGCGAATCGGCATTACATGCTATCCAACTTACGGCGGCTCGGGCATCGTGGCAACTGAACTTGGCATGGAGTTAGCCAAGCGCGGACATCAGGTGCATTTCATCAGCTATGCCAACCCTATCCGCTTAGGGGAAAGCGAGGGCATCTTTTATCATGAGGTGGAGGTCAGCAACTATCCGCTGTTCCAATTTCCGCCATACTGCCTGGCGCTTGCCTCGCGTATGGCTGAAGTGGCCGTGATGGAAAAGCTGGATGTGCTGCATGTGCACTATGCCATTCCGCATTCGGTTTCGGCCATGCTGGCTCGTGGCATGCTTGAGAAAGATCGTCGGCTTCCGTTTGTCACCACCTTGCACGGCACCGACATTACGTTGGTGGGCATTGACCGTTCCTATTTCCCCATAACCAAATATTCGATTGAGCAATCGGATGGAGTCACCGCCATCAGCGAGAATTTGCGCCAGCAGACTGAAGAAGTTTTTGGCGTGAAAAACCCGATTGAAGTAATCCACAATTTCGTCTGCACAACAACCTATCGTCCGCAACCTGAAAAGCGCGCCGCCAGAAAGACAATGCTGCATATCAGCAATTTCCGGCCGGTGAAGCGGGTGCTTGATTGCATCCGGATTTTGGCCGAAGTGCGGCGCGAAGTAGATGCTGACCTGTGGATGATCGGCGATGGACCCGACCGCGGCGCCTGCGAGAAGTTGGCAAGTGAGTTGGGGCTGATCCGCTATGTGCGCTTTTGGGGCAAGCAGAACAATATTCCGGCCCTTCTCCCGCAAGGACATGTGCTGCTACTGCCCAGCGAATCGGAGAGTTTTGGATTGGCGGCGCTGGAGGCCATGGCCTGTGGACTGGTCCCTGTGGCGACGCGTGTAGGTGGAGTGCCCGAGTTAATTGACGATGGCGTTACTGGATTCCTACGAGGAGTTGGCGACTGCGCCGCACAAGCAGCATGCGCTACCCAACTGCTATCGGACGACAAGCTGCACGAACGAATGGGCGCAGCAGCACGGGCCGCAGCCGAGCAACGTTTTAATACCGATTTGATAATTCCACGGTACGAAGGAATGTACAAACGGGTGCTTGGACAGAGTTAATTTACGACGAGGGAAAAAATGCCGGAGTTATTTGCCATGTAGAAGCCATCCCCAGAATAAACAGCTCGAATTGAGTGCGTTCCAACGGTCAATCCAGTGACGGAAATCGAAGCGACGCCTGAGGCAAACGCCACCGTGCCAAGTGAAGTCGCTCCGTCAAAGAACTGGACGTTCCCAGTGGCTGTCCGCGGCGAAAGCCCAGCGTTCAGGACTACCTGACCACTGGGAGCGCCACGACCGGAGCTCGCGTTTAAGATAACGCTGGTGGCCCCTCGCACAACTTCCACAACAACTGGAGAGGCGCTGGGAGATAACAACGAGTCGCCCGAATAGACTGCCTGAAGCGAATGGACGCCAATTCCCAAGGCATTAGTCAAAACCGATCCTCTACCATTTTGAAGCGTGATGGTTCCAAGTAAGGCTTCCCCATCGAGAAGGCGAACTGTCCCGCTTGCGGTTGCCGGCGTCACTTGGACACTGATGCCCAGGCTTTGCCCGGAAATAGCAGGATTCGATGCAGGGATTAGTAGGATAGAGGAACTGGCGCGAGAGGGGCTCTGTTCAAAAGCCTGGCTCGACGCGCCAAGTAGATTCGTATCCCCACTGTATCCGGCAACCAGCGAGTGTGGGCCGAAGATGAAATTAGGGATCACAATAGAAGCGGATCCTGCACGAATAGGCGCCGTTCCAATCATCACTCCATTGTCGAAAAACCGCACGGTTCCTGTCGCCGATTGCGGATTGATCACCGCTGTGTAGGTTACAGCCTGACCGACGGCGGGCTGCAGCGGGCTCGCGAAAAGCCGCACGGTTGCCCCCCCGAGCACAGTTTGCACCAGAGGCGAGGACGTGGCTCCTACCGTGTCGTCATCGCCGTCGAATCTCACCGAAATATTATGGATTCCCGCACCAAGAGACTTCGTCACCCACGTTGCCGTGCCAGGAAAGTCCGAGTTTAATTTTGCTGCGCCCACCAAGTCTCCATTGTCAAAAAAGGAAACGGAGCCAGCAGCGGCAGAGGGTGACAGCAAAGCATGAAACGTCACCGAATCCCCAGGCCCGGCGGGATTGCGCGAAGACACTAATTGAGCAAGCGCGGCCTTTTTTACTTTGAACGGAAACTGTTCGGAAGAGGAGGGAGGGAAATCGGCGCCAAGGTACACGGCCGTTATCGTATGCGCTCCAGTCGCCAGATCTGAGGAAGTGAGCAAGGATTCCCCCGCTAACAAAGAACTTCGTCCCAGCACACTATTCCCGTCGCGAAATTCGATTGATCCATCTTGATTTGCCGGGAGAATGGAAGCCTTCAATGTTACCGGCTGCCCGGCTGCGGGGCTTGTTGAGTTCAATGAAACCGTAACCAATGGCGTTACCAGAAGAGGCACATCCGCGCCACCTGGCTCTCCGCGCGTAAATGTGGAAGTCGGTGCAAAACCACTGTCTCCCAAGTACTCGGCATTCAGCTTGAGAGGACCAACATTTTCTAACTTAACATCCAACGTCGCAACGCCATTGGCCACGGGCGCTGTGCCCAGCGAAACCACTCCTTCGGCGGCATTGTAGGAAAAAGTTACAGTCCCCGTAGCCTTCGAAGGCAGTCCGCCGTGCGCCACAAGCCGTGCGGATATCAAGGCGCGACGGCTAAACACCGCGGTATCCGAAGGAAGGTTAAGCTTCAATCCCGTGTATTCCTCAGCACCTGGTAACGAAATGCGGCGCAGCGAGTTACCCTTGCTTTCGGCAACCAGCAATTCTCCGTTACTTGTAACAGCCACACCTGCCGGCCCCTTCAAGGAAGCCGCGCGGCCGCCGGCTATGGTCCAAATTAGGCCTGTGGAACCATCTACCATGCGCACCTTATTGTTGGAAACATCGGCGAAAATTAGATTGCCGAATAGATCGAAAGTCATCAACCCGGGTGAACGTAAGCTTGCCTGCGAGGCTGTGATTCCGTCTCCGTTATATCCCGCCGAACCCGTACCGGCAACAGTTGAAATGACCCCCCCCGCTCCGTTTACCCTGCGAATGCGATGACTGCCCATTTCCGAAACGAAAATATTTCCGGCGTTGTCCACAGCTATGCCATTAGGACTACTCAGTTTCGCCTCCGCGGCCTTCCCACCATCCACGGAAGTCCCCTCGAAGCCGGTGCCGGCGATAGTTATAATCATCCCGGTAATTAGATCGACGCGCCGCACTGTGTGGTTACCCGCGTCGGCAATGTAAAGCGCGAAACCATCAACCGCCAACCCAGTTGGCAGGCTCAATGCCGCATTGAAAGCCGAACCTCCGTCGCCGCTATAGCCGTTGTCCCCTATACCCGCAATTACGGAAATTGCTCCCGTCGCGGCATCCATTCGTTTTACCTTGTGGGCTGCGGTGTCACTCCAATACAAGTTCCCGGCGGAATCCAATTTCACATCGTAGGAATAAGAACGGGCTGTATCCCCATCCATCACGGCTTGTCCAGGTCCAACCACGAGAGTTGCAACCTCGCCGGTGTTTAAATCAATTCGCCGCACACGTCCTTGCTCAGCTAGATACAGGTTTCCCGCCGTGTCAACCGACATTCCCGTCGGAGACGCAACGCCAAGGCCGTTCAAAAAATTGTTTTGAGCCTGAAGCAATTCCGGGGCGGTCAGCAGCAAAATAACGACCAGCAATTTGAACAAGGGCATACTCTCAGTCAATGATCTACCGCATTAAGCAAAGCAGCAATTAGAAGAGCTTCTTAGAAGTTTATTAAGTGGACCTTACGCCCCCAACAAACGCCTGACTAGCCCTCTCAGGTATTCGCAACTATTGACTGTGGTGGCGCGAATTTTGACCGAGGAAGTGAGTTAGAGGCCAGAACAGGGAAACGTTTTCAGAGATATTATTACCACCAATGCTGACAACGCTTTAGGCAATTTAAACTTTTGCCAAGGAGATCAAATCAAGGCGCTTATGAAATTCAAAAAGCGTAGGTAGGAACTACAGCCGCCTGCGTACCAGTACCAGGTTACGGTTTAGCCCGATGGGTAATCGTTGAGGTTTCTAGAGACGGACGATTCAGTTCTCAACCGAAGTCAATTCGGTGATCAAACAAGGTTCTTCAGCCCAATCTTCAATCACAGGGGTAACCAGTCCCATCAAGTATTTCAACTCTGCAACGTCTTGCACGTTACTGCCGAAAAAAGTCTTCCTGATTCTGGAAACCACAATCACTCGGAAGGCGCCGGCGGGAAGGTTGTCGCAGAGAATTTGAATACTGAGCACGGCCCCATCGTCCTTGAAAAAGATGTGCCAGCCCCACTTCTCCTGGGTTAGTAGAACTCCGGGATAGTTGGCGCGCAAAAAAGGGAGCAGTTCCCGGGCTACAAGATCGCCGCCGTAACACGCCTGGCTCAAGTAGTGCCCGCGTTCCGCAACTTCCAGCTTTTTCGTAAAGGCAATCTGATAGGGCACGAAGGTCTACGCTTCCATTCGTTTGGCGTCGGCATTCCAACGAATGCGCCTCTGCTTTTGCAGCGATTCCATCGCCATGCAAAGAGTTATGTTTGTTTGCTGGCCAAGCTCCACCGGACCATTGGGATCCTTGCGGCTCTTCACGCATTCAAGGAAATTCCTAATGTGGGCGCGAACGGCGCCATTGAACGCGCCAGGCGCCTTCTTCTCGACCGCCGGTTTCAATTCAAGCGCCTTCGGATCCTCGCGATACAAGGCGTAGGATTCGCGGCCCATGTCAAAGCGAGCCTTCGATCCATGATATTGCGTGAGTTGATCGAGCAGCAAGGAATACCGCATCGCTTTATAGCCCACAGTGAAAATCGCCATGTAATTTTCAGGGTACTCAATGCACATACAAGTAGTTTCGGGCACTTCCGCCGGTTGCAGGTTTGCACGACCGGCCGAGGTCGTCACCGCCAGCGGCGCCTTTGATCCCATGAACCATTGAATCGAATCCACGGCATGCGCCGCTTGACCAATCATCAGGCCGCCCGAATAGTCCCAGTAGTAATACCAATTGAAGTAGCGCGCCGGGTCCATATCGCGTTTCGGCGCCGAACCCAACCATTGGCTCCAATCCAGCTTCCCTTCCAATTTATTTGTCCGCAAGCCCGCTTGATGGTTGTACCACCAGGCATTCACCAGACGCACCTCACCAATGTCAGATTCTTTCATCAACTGGGCGCCTTCTTGGAACAGGTCGAAGCTTCGGCGCTGCATGCCCACTTGCACCACCCGTTTGGTGCGACGCGTAGCTTCAATCATGCGGTAGCCATCTGCAATGGTGTGCGCCATGGGCTTCTCTACGTAAACGTCTTTGCCTGCCTGCACGGCGTCAATTGTCATTTGGGCGTGCCAATGATCGGGAGTGGCAACCACCACTACATCCAGCGAATTGTCGTCAAGCATCCGCTTGTAATTGTCGTAGCCTTTCGCGCCGGTTGATGCTGCTTTCAATCCGTCGGCGAGATTCGGTTCATAGACGTCGCAAACGGCAGCCATCTCCACGCCGATTTCTTTGAACTCACCTGTTAACAGCTTTCCTCGACCGCCCGCACCGATGATTCCGCCGCGCACGCGATCATTAGCTCCCATTACCGACGAGTAGCTAAGCGCCGTCGCCGACACAAACTTTCTACGATCGATCCTGTTCTGTTGCACTGCCAAAAGCCCCCGGGAAGGTAAATCTTACCACGCCAACTTGTGCAATCACAGTCCTTTCAAGGTTCATTTCGCTTGGAAAGCTCAATTTTCTTTCTGCTAAAGCTCTGAAAACAGTACCCGCCGAAGCGATGGCCCAAAACTTCTGCGCAGACAGGTACATGACTGCTTGCCCAACAGCTATAGAATATAGACGTATGCGGTTTCTTTTTTTAATTTTCGCAACGCTTGCAGCCAGCGCCCAATCTCCAGATTTTGTAAAGGACGTCCAACCTATTTTTCAAAAAAAGTGTGCGGCCTGTCATGGCGCTTCAATGCAAATGAATGGATTGCGCCTGGACGACGGAGAGGCCGCGCTTAAAGGTGGACACTCGGGCGTCTCCATCATAGTTGGCGACGGCAGCAGGAGTCCCCTAATTTCCCGAGTCACATCTACCGAAAAAGGGAAGCGGATGCCTCCCGCCGGGGACCCTCTCACGGCGCAACAAATCGCGATCCTGAAACAGTGGATTGATAGCGGAGCCAAATGGCCCGTTGCTGCAACGAAGGCTGCCGATCCGAGAAGTTCTCACTGGGCCTATCAGCCAATGACAAAACCAGCCGTTCCGGCGGTGAAACAATCGAGCTGGATCCGTAATCCGATTGACGGCTTTGTCCTTGCGCGTCTTGAAAAAGAAGGAACCTCGCCGTCCGGTGAGGCATCGCCAACTACGCTGTTACGCCGCCTGAAGCTGGATCTGCTTGGACTTCCCCCCACGCCCGCTGAACTCACCGAATGGCTGGCCGACACAAGCCCCGGCGCCTACGAGAAGTGGATCGACCGTTTCTTGCGCTCTCCCCACTACGGCGAACGCTGGGCGCGGCCGTGGCTCGACCTTGCCCATTATGCCGATTCCGACGGCTATGAAAAAGATTCTGTCCGCCCCGGTGCGTGGAGATTCCGTCATTGGGTGATTAACGCGCTCAACAACGGCATGCCCTTCGACCAGTTCACTATCGAACAACTTGCCGGCGACCTGCTTCCAGGCCCCACCACCGAACAAAAAGTGGCTACCGGATTCCTTCGCAACACTCTCACCAATCGCGAAGCGGGCGTGGACCGGCGCGAAGACCGCTTCGATCAACTAATCAACCGCGTCAATACCGTTGGAACAACCTGGCTCGGGGTAACCATTGGTTGCACCCAATGCCACGATCATAAGTACGATCCTTTTAAGCAGAAGGAATATTATTCCTTGATGGCCTTCTTCAACGACGCCGAAGACGAAGATATCGACGCGCCGCTTGATGGCGAAATGGGGCCTTACCTCCGCGCGCTTCCCGAGTACCGCAAGCAAAAGGCGGAGATCCTAGAGAAGTACAAAATTCCCGAACTACAGGACAAGTGGGAAAGAGCAATGCTCGCGGCCATCGACGATCCAGGCAAGGATCTTGAAGTTGACTTCAACGTGACTTCTATGAAAGCCATGCTCGATTACGCGGATCGTATGATTCGCCGCGGCCCCGGGGGTCGCACTCCCAAAGAATCAGCCAGACTGACGGCATATTTTCTCAGTAGCCCAGGCAACGCGTTCAAGGGCGATAAGGAAGCGCTGGCGCGCATCAAGGATGCTCGGGAAAAACTGACCGAAGCCAACGCGAAACTGCCACCGCCCTCCCAGGCGCAAACTGTCCGTTCCAACCAGGACAATCCCGTGACCAATATCGCCCTCCGCGGCGATTGGAAAAGCCCCGGCGTGGAAGTTTCGCCTGGCGCGCTAGGCATCCTTCCGCCCCTGAAAGCTGCGGGGCCTCGCGCCACCCGGCTCGATCTGGCCCGTTGGCTGGTCTCCAAGGAAAACCCACTGACGCCGCGAGTCATCGCCAATCGCAACTGGCAGGAATTCTTTGGGCGCGGATTGGTGCGGACGTCCGAAGACTTCGGACTCACCGGCGAAAAACCTTCCCACCCGGAATTGCTCGATTGGCTGGGAAATCAACTCATCGAAAACGGCTGGAATATTAAGCAACTGCACAAGACCATCGTGATGAGCGCCACCTACCGTCAGGCATCGAACACAAGGTCTGACCTAACGGATCGCGATCCCGAAAATATGCTGATTGCCCGGCAAGCGCGTATGCGGCTCCCCGCTGAATTGATCCGCGATTCGGCCCTTGCCACAAGCGGCATCTTGAACCCGGCGGTCGGCGGTAAGAGCATCAAACCCGCGCTCCCGAAAGGCGTTGCGGAACTCGGCTACGGCAACTCAGTCAAATGGAAAGAGTCCGACGGGATGGAGCGCTACCGCCGCGGCCTATATGTTCATTTCCAGCGCACCACGCCCTATCCGCAATTGATGAACTTCGATGAACCGGATTCGAACGTGGCGTGCAGCCGCCGCCGTACGTCCAACACCCCGTTGCAGGCGTTGAACCTGATGAACGATCCTGTCTTCTTCGAGGCGGCAGCGGCGCTGGGTGAGCAACTCACATCGCAACACGGGCCGCTGAGCGACAAACTGGAATCGCTGTTCGCGCAGTGCCTGAATCGCAAACCCGCCGCTGGCGAAAAGGCCACATTGGCGAATTATCTGGACCGTCAAACCGCCATCTTCGTCAAAGAAGGTAGAAGCGCCGAAGACGCTCAAAAAGACGCATGGACCGGCCTGGCGCGTGTTCTGCTCAACCTGGACGAATTCATAACAAGGGAGTAACTTCATGCCATTTATGCACATCGATCAATACCGGCAAATTCAAGCACGGCGCCAATTCTTGCAAAGTTGGGCCTGCGGCTTTGGTGGACTCGCATTAGGCGGCATGATGGCTTCCGATGGGCTGCTCGGCGCCACCGCACCGGCAGTCAATCCGCTGGCTCCAAAGAAGCCCCACTTCACGCCAAAAGCAAAGCACGTCATCTTTATGTTCATGGAGGGCGGACCCAGCCAAATGGATCTTTTCGATCCGAAGCCGGCGCTGCGGAAGTACCACGGCCAATCCCTGCCCGCTTCCATGACCAAGGATTTGAAGTTGGCTTTCATCAAGCCTTCGGCCGCCGTGCTGGGCAGTCCTCGAACCTTCAAACCCCATGGCAAGTCAGGGATGCAATTCAGCGATTACCTGCCGAACTTGGCTACGTGCGCCGACGATATTTGCCAGATCCGTTCGATGCACACCGAAGCCTTCAACCACCATCCTGGCCAGTTGATGTTGTTCACAGGCTCCATCCAATTCGGCCGCCCGACGATGGGCGCCTGGGTGACATACGGATTAGGGAGCGAATCACAGAACCTGCCCGGCTTTGTCGTGCTCTCTAGCGGCGTGGGCACTAGCGGAGGCGCGTCAAATTTCTTGAGTGGCTTCATGCCCTCAACCTACCAAGGCACGCAATTCCGAAGCTCCGGCGAGCCTATTCTGTACCTCTCCAACCCCGAAGGCGTTTCGCGAGAAACCCAACGCGCCGGCCTTGACGCCATCAAGGATTTAAACGAAAAGCATTTCACCGATACGGGCGACATGGAAATAGCTTCGCGTATTGCCTCTTACGAGCTGGCGTATCGCATGCAGATGTCGGCTCCTGAATTACTCGACTTCTCGAAAGAAGATCCAAAGACTCTTGAAATGTACGGTGTTGGAAAGAAACCTACGAACGATTTCGGGTCCAATTGCCTACTCGCCCGCCGATTGGTCGAACGCGGTGTTCGTTATGTCTTGATGATGGATGCAAGTTGGGACACGCACACCAACTTGAACAAGAAGCTAAAAGAAAAGTGCGACGCCACTGAGCAACCCGCCGCCGCCCTCATCAAGGACTTGAAGCAGCGCGGGCTGCTTGATGAGACGCTGATTGTATGGGGCGGTGAATTCGGTCGCACCGCGATGGCGGAAATTCGCAACTTGAGCGACCCCGACAACGCCGGCCGCGATCATCATCCGAATGGCTATACCATGTGGCTCGCCGGAGGCGGTATTAAAGGCGGCACGACGATTGGCGCGACGGATGAGATGGGCTTCAATATCACGGAAGACAAGGTGCACATCCACGATTTGCAGGCGACGATCCTAAACCAATTAGGTTTCGATCACACCAAGCTAACGTTTCGCCACACTGGCCGGGATTACCGTTTGACCGATCTTGGCGGCGAAGTGGTGAAGAAGATTCTTAGCTGACGCTTACAATTCGTAGGTGAGTCTCGATCCATCCTTCTCCAGCACTAGCGCATCCTCCGTCCCAAACCGCAACGTGCCACGTCCCACGGAGGCGCGCGTAGTGCCCATGACCACATCCACAATCACCGGCCGGCTCAGCGGAACCGTAATCACCCATCCATCAAATGATCCATGCTCTTCCCTAAATGTGGCCAGTAATCGAACCGCCCGCGCCACTTCCTCATTCATCGAACCGTGAAACCGCACTGCCTGAAATTCCAGCGACTCCAAATGATTCTTCGACCGTCCCGCATCCTTGCTGGCCGCGGAATAAACCATGTCGCGAGCCGCATAATAAGGTTTGATATCCAGCACTGCGGTGCCATCAATAAAATCGAGCAGATCGAGATGCAAAGCAAGCCCACGCCGTTCCATTAGCTTTGCCGCAGTCAACCCAATAGGATTCGGCCGTGCCGGAGACCGTACGGCAAAAACGCCATGCAGTTCCGTCCCGCCCCGGGGAATTACCTGCAGCACGTCTCGCTCGCCACGATCGATCCAACCCATCACCCAAAGATGGGAATGCTTCTCAATCGAAAGCAGTGCAGCCTCATACTCCGGCAAAATTTCAACTACGGAAGGAACACCGAACGCGGTCATTTCCTTTCGGTTTTTCACGTCATTGCGGACGTAACCAATCGTCTTCAGTTCCATTCAGGCTCGCCTCTTGGGGGATGGATAGGGAACCCGGTCCCCAGTGCGCAACATCCAACGCTTCATCCGCGCCGCCAGTTCATCCCGCAATCTTGAATGGGCATTACTCTCGGCATGATTGCTCAACTCAAACGGATCCTGCCCCAAATTGAACAAATGCGTCACCTTCATGTCGCGCCCAACCACCATTTTGTCCAGCCCGCGCACAAGCATGCGCCACTCACCGTCCTCGTTCAACTTACCTTCGCAGTAAACAGATTCCGGCCGATCCCCTTCCCTGCCCAACATCAAACCTGATAAATCACGTCCATGCACGCCCGGCGGAATCTCAGCCCCGCAAAAACCAAGAATGGTTGGCATATGATCCACGTTTGAAACCAAAAGGTCTTCCACTGTCCCTGCCTTCACCCGCAGTGGATAGCGAATCAACAAAGGCAGTCCCGCCGATTCTTCAAAAGGTTCGTTTTTCCCCTCAATTCCATGCGACCCGACCATCTCGCCATGATCGGCGGAAAAAATGACAATCGTATCCTGGGCAAGTTTCAGCTGGTCGAGCTTGTTCAAAAGCCGCACGATGTTTTCATCCACGGCGGTGCATTGTGCGTAGTAATTGGCCAGGTCCGCCCTGACCGCGGTTTCCGAGCCCGGGGGAACATTTTCCCGTAGCGCAATGGAGGCAGGTTTATATAAATTGGTCGTTCGCTTCGGAGGCGTTCGGGGATGATGCGGAGGACCGTAAGCCAAGAAAAGAAGAAACGGATTCGCCTTGTTTCGTTCTATGAACTCCATGCCCAGGTTCGTCTGATAATCCGGTTCGAATCCGTCCTTATGAATGGGCTCAGGAGAATCAGCGTAATAGACCGAGTCGAAGTAAGAATAGCCATTGTTGAAGGCGGCCCAAAACTGGTAGCCACGCCTTCGGGGCCCGGGCGGGACAAACCCAGGACGCTCGGGTCCGTCCAAATGCCACTTGCCGATGTACCCGGTCTTGTAACCAACCTTGGCCAATTGCTGAGCCAGACAGACTTCCTCTAGAGGCAACTGCATCTCGTTCTCTGGCATCTTCACCGCATGGGGCAATTTCCCAGTCTGCACGGCCGCCCGTGACGGGCCACAAACGGGGCTCGCCGCATAGCATCGCGGGAAATAAACTCCTTCCTTCGCCAGCCGAACCAAGCCCGGAGCCACGATATTAAGGTCGCCGGCGCAAGGCATGGCCTGCGCGCGCCACTGTTCGCCAAGAATGTAAATCACATTTGGCTTGCGCGCCTGCGCCGCAAGGGGCAGCGCACCTGCGAAAGTTAGGAAGTGGCGTCGGTCCAGCATCGTATACTTGATATGGTAATCGTTACTTTATCCTAAGATTGGTGTTTTTAATAAGTTCCTCACCATGGGCAGCCCAACTCGTCCTCCAATGAATCGCGGAGCAGGCGCACCGCCTCCTCGCAACGCAGACCGGTATTTTGAGATCAAATCCGAAATCCACAAGAAGCTGCTTACCGCGCTGAATCTTGATCGCGTTGCTTCTATTCCGAAAGATCGCGTTCGCGCTGAAATCGGCCGCGTCGTGGAACGCTTGCTTGAACAAGAAAAAATCCCCATGACGACGGCCGAGCAGAACCGTATCGTCGAAGAAGTCCTCGACGAAGTTCTTGGTCTCGGTCCGCTTGAACCACTGCTGAAGGAATCGTCCATCTCCGATATCCTGGTGAATCGCTTCGACAAGGTTTACGTCGAACGCGGCGGCCGCCTACAATTGACCCCGGTGCGTTTTAAAGACAACGCCCATCTGTTACACATCATTGAGAAAATCGTCTCGCAAGTCGGCCGCCGTATCGATGAAGCTTCGCCTATTGTGGACGCCCGCCTGCTCGATGGTTCGCGCGTCAACGCCATCATTCCGCCGCTCGCTCTCGACGGACCATCGCTTTCTATCCGCCGCTTCGGTCGCCACGTTATCACTTCCGACGAAATGATTGCTTACAAAACTATTACTGCGTCGATGCTGCAATTCCTCGCCGCCTGTGTGCAGTGCAAGACTACCATCTTGGTCTCTGGCGGCACCGGCTCTGGCAAGACTACCACGCTAAACGCAATGTCGCGCTTTATTCCAGAGGAGGAACGCGTGGTGACAATTGAGGACACCGCCGAGTTGCAATTGCAGCAGCGCCACGTTGTGAAGTTTGAAACACGTCCGCCGAATCTCAACAAGGAGGGCGGCATCAATCAACGGCAACTCGTGCGAACGGCGCTGCGTATGCGGCCCGACCGCATCATCGTCGGCGAGTGCCGCGGGGCGGAAACACTCGATATGTTGCAAGCCATGAACACCGGCGTGGAAGGATCGATGACCACAATCCACGCAAACAACCCGCGCGATGCTTTCTCCCGTCTTGAGGCTATGATCCTAATGGCGGACGTAGAAATCCCCACCAAAGTGATCGTTTCTCAATTGGCGGGTGCAATTAAGCTTGTAGTGCAGGTCGCCCGCCTGCAGGATGGATCGCGTAAGATTGTGTCCATTTCCGAAGTGCTCGGCGTGGAACATGACCGAGTTGTGACTCAAGATATCTTCCACTTCGACCGCGTTGGCGTCAATGGCGAAGGTAAGGTTATGGGCAGCTTTAAGTTCACCGGCGTCAAACCAAAAATACTGGAGCGGCTGCGCATCAGCGGTATTAAACTCCCTGATGGAGTCTTCGACGAAGTTCTTGAAGTCAACATGCAATAGTTAGCGTCGCAAAAATTGGAATGCAAATTCGCGGCCCATCTTTTGTTGAAAGGCCAGAGAAATCCACAGCAGTGCGAGAGGTTCCAGTAATCGGGCTTGGGTAAGATGTCCCGCATCCGCCGCATCGAAACCAATATCCGTCGCTAATTGCCGCGCCGCTTCCTTAGCCGTTGCATCATCGCCACAATAGAACAGCAACGCTTTCGCATCTCCAAATGCCGGGTTATCCATGATGGTGGAGCCAACGGTGTTGAACGCCTTTACTACATGCGCGCCAGGAGCCCATTTAGCAATCTCCTCCGCGCCGGAG
>JANXXI010000304.1 GCA_025350695.1 Acidobacteriota bacterium | reverse complement strand
ACCTGTGTAATCGCCGGCGCCGTAGTTGTGTTCCTGCATGATGCGGTAATCGCCACCGATGCGGATAGAGTGCTTGCCACGGACGAGTGTAGCTGTTGAGGAGAGGAAGTGGTAGAGAGTCGCCGTGTCATTGGGTTGATTGACGCCGATGCTGGCCAATCCGTCGATGTCGATGCTGGGCAAATAATAAGAATTGCGGTCGAAAGTGTTGAGCAGTGAAGTGGGCCATCCTAGAGAAGCAAGATCGAACCCCATGTTTGGCGGCCGCGCGGAGTTTACGGAACGGGACAAACCATATCGGGTATTCAGCACGAAGGTCGGAGAGAACAAGTGCACATCGTCGAGCACGAAGGCGCGGGTTTTACCATCGGTAAGGTTTCCGTTGGCGTTATTGCGCAGGTTACGCGCCTGGTCGCCTTGGATAGAGCTTCCGTTACCCGACAGATAGAAGCGGTTCCGTTCGCTAAACACGTGATCCATGCGGGCCATGTGCGCTTGGTAGTCAATGCGATTTATTGTTCCGCTAACGCGATTATTTCGAAAGTCGGCTGTGCCGTTCGTATCAGGAAGCGGGTAAAACGCGAGCAGTTTTTGCGCCGCTGGATCGAGCCGGCTGGCGGGGATGATGTTGCCCGCGAGGGGTTGCCGGGAGAAGGCGGCACCGGACGGGCGAATGGTTGCCGGATCGTAAATCTGGTAGTTGCCGCCAACTTTCAGAAGGGCCGAAAAATCGCCGTGACGTTCGGCCTCGGTAGGGACTGCGGTGTTCACCGTCCCATTGAAGATGCGTAGCATGAAATCGTTGCCGTAAGAAAAGAACGACTTGTTGTGGCCATCGTAAATTTTGGGAATGACGACGGGGCCTGTGATGGAGAAGCGTTCGCGGTTGGTTTTTGTAGCTGGCCAAAGGCGATCGCGTTTGTCGGCCGTAGGGGGGCCGGTTGTGAGGTCGTAAAGCTGTTTATTAATGAAGAACGGATGCGTCATGAGAGGGCGGCTCAGATGCGAGAACCAACCCGTGCCGTGGTGAGCGTTCGATCCGCTCTTGGGCACCATATTGACCTGCGCTCCGGTGAAGCGCCCCACTGCCGCATCATAGGCACTGGTTTGGATGCGGAATTCCTGAATCATTTCGGGCGGTGGACTGAATCCCATGTTGCCGCCTTGGCCCATGTTCGGCATACCGTCGAGTTGGAATTCACTAGAGCGGCCGCGGGTTCCGCCGCTGGCGAGATTAGCGATGGAATCCTTGGCCTGCGGCAGCCAGCCGTGGGTCGGCGCATTCATCGAGACAACGCCGGGGGATAGTTGCATCAGATAACTGACGGCTCCGCCGGGTAGAGGCATTTCGCTGATCAGTTTTTGATCGATCACTTGGCCGGCGGATGCGCTCGAGGTGTCGATGAGCGGCGCCTCGTCCTTGACGTGGATGGTTTCAGTGACCTCTCCCAGTTGCACGGTTAGTTCAATGCTGACGATGTCGCCGACGCGCACTTCAATTGGGCCACGTTCCGTTTTCTTGAAGCCCTTGGCCTGAGCGGTGAGGAGATATTCGCCGGGGAGCAGGTTCAGCAGTTCGTAAACACCTTCTGAGTTGGTGGTAACGGTGGCGGAGATATTTGTACTGGACTGGACGGCGTGGATAGAGGCATGGGGCACGACGGCCTGAGAAGCGTCGGTGACACGCCCTGTTATGCGCCCGTAGGAGTTCTGAGCAGAGACGGGAGCGCTAACAATTAATAACAAGAGAAGTGCGAAGGGTCGCGGTGAAATTTGAAGCATTGCCAGAAAACCCCTTGGATGAGTTTACTTCAAATCGTGGACTGAAAGCGGACCATATCCGCGGTGCGGGCAAAGGAAAAGGCCAGCCCATCAAGAGCTGGCCCCTTAGTCGTTGTGACGAATGTTAGTCGATCGTATGGTCTTTGTTCGATGGGGTTGGGGTGCGGATAGTGCGGGCCTTCGGTGCAGTCAGGCGGCTATTCTCTTCGGGCAAGTTGACTTCGAGCGACATTTCCTTGCGTTCGCGCATCAATTGCAATGGAATGTTTCTCTTTGGTCGTGAGGTGCGCAGTTGGGTGGCGATTTCCCGAGGTGTGGCGACCTTGCTGTTGTCGACCTTCACAATTACATCTCCGGCCTTGAGGCCAGCCGTCTCCGCCGCCGAGCCCTTCATTACCGAACGAACTAAGACGCCCTCTTTGACGCCAAAGTAAGTTGCCAGTTGGTCGCTGAGTGATTCGGCTTCAAGGCCAAGTTGCCCGTTGGACCAGCCCATGTAGGGGCGGGGCAGATTTGAGCCGATTTCGTCACGAATTTTGGTGCGAAGTTTTTCCGCATCCACGCGGGCGTCGTCCGCCATTTTCCTTGCTGACTGGGAGACGCGCACGCTGCTTGAACGACGGGCTATTGTCGCGGAAAGCGTCATTGGCGCGCCTTGGCGAACGATGCCGAGTTTTACTTGCCGGCCGATCGGAGTTTCGCCCACAATGCGGATAAACTGCTCTTTACCTTCCACCCGCTGACCGTTATATTCGACGACGACATCTGATATCTTCACTCCAGCCTTACCGGCGGGGGCGTCTTCGTCAACGTACGATACTTCCACACCATGCTCTTCTTTCAGCTTGAGTTCCTTGGCGCGGTTACTGTCAACTTCCTTCACGCCGAGGCCCAGGTAGCTGTTTGTCGCAAATGAGGGAATAAAAATATCCGGTATTGCCGGGGCAACGGGTGGCACCGGCGGAATTGGAGCTGGTTGGCCAAAGGCCAAGGTGGTAATGAGGACAAGGGATGGTATTAGAAAGTGGACTGTGCCGCGCATAACCTATTTCCTTTTCGGTTGCAATCTAGATGTTACACCAAACTTGTCGATTGTCTGCTTTCTCATCTATGAACTTTGACGCTTCCTGTAGAAAAAGGTTAGCTGTTCGCTTTCGAAAGAAGCGAACGACGGAACTTGAGAATGTTCAAAACGTATTGGTCGACGCCTTCATTGCCACTAGAGCAGCCTGACTACGTTGGCGTAAATATTGATCCGGTTCGTTTTCCAGCAACTTTTGGAGCGTGCCCGCCACGTCGGGTTTATCGACCGAGACGAGCATGTCTATCGCCATGATACGCACCTCTGAAGAGGTATCGTCGAGCAAAGCCTTGGACATGGCAAGACGGACATCGGGGTAGGCCGCGTAGGGTCGAAGGGATTCAAGGACCTTCATACGAACCTCCGAGCTGGGATCTTTTTCTAGCGACGAGATAAGCGCGGTGCGAACATCAATCGCTTCGGTCCGCCCTTTTAGGACATCGAGCACCTCTGCGCGCAATCCGGCATCGTCCGGGTCTTTGGTGGCAATCAGCAATAGTTCACGGATGGTTGAGTCCTCGACGGTTCCCCGAACTTTGCTTTGGCGAATTTCGTCGACGAGTAGCTCAATTTGGCCGCCGGCGCCGGACTTAACGAAACGGACACGCCGTTCGGAAGGAGTGGATTCCAATCTTGATTGAAGGACCGGTTTGCTGAACGCTTGGAGCGAAGGTTGCGATCCGCCCCAGTACCCGGCGCCGAGTAATAGCAAGCCAGCAATGGGTTGAAGTGACCAGCGCAATCCCGGATGAAAATCGAACCATTCCCCGAGACGTGCGCCAAGCCGGCGCCGCCAACTTGCCTGTTCGGCGGCAAGCCGATTCGCCAGGGCGTTGCGCGCTGTAGCCAGTTGCGCGGCAGACGGTTCCAGGCGATTTGCGTCGGCTAAATCGAGCACAGCGCGTTCGAGAGCTAATTCGCGGGCGCAAGGGGGACAAGACGCAGTGTGACGCTCCAGTTGTTCTTCTTCGTCGAAATTCAATTCCCCGTGGACGAACAGAGTCATGTTCTGGCGAGCGAGTTCACAGTTCATACGAAATCTCCCAAAGCGGCGCGCATTTTTTGCGTCGCACGAAATAGACAATTCTTGGCCGCTTCTTCGGTGGTTCCCAGTGTTTCCCCGATACCGCGCAACCGCATGCCTTGATAGTGCCTTAACTCGAAGACCATGCGCTCACGAGGAGATAGCGACTCCAGGGCTTGACGGATTCGCTCGCCTAATTGCTTGCTGATCAAATGGCGTTGTGGATCGGAACTAGCACGGTGTTCTTCCACCCTCTCGACAGCGTTGGTCGTTGCCGAGTCAATCCGTTGTGCGGAGTAGTCTTCTTTGCGGACTTTCCGGCGGCGAAGGTGATCGAGGCAAAGATTGGTGACAATCCGGTAGAGCCAAGTGTGAAAAGCGCAGTCGAACCTGAAGTTATCTAAGTTTTTGAAAACACGGAGAAAAGCTTCCTGGTAGATGTCCCGAGCCTCTTCTTCATTGCGAAGTAGGTTATAGGCGATTCGCAGGACGTTATTGTCGTAGGCTTCCACTAGCGACGCGAACGCATCGCCGTCCCCTTTTTGGGCGCGGCGAATCAGGTCCGCTTCATTAAGCGTTGTTGCCGCGCGTGCTAATGGGACCGCCATTTCCCCCATGCTCAATACACTTCAATACTTGCTTGGACGAACGAATGTTCCAAGGGTTAGCGGCGAATGCGAATTAAATTTAACTCGACCTTGGGCGGGGTTTAAGAGACGCCAACCTTGAAGTAGCCAACCACTTCTCGAAGCCGACCAACCTGCTGTGCGTTTTGCTGCATTGTCTGGTTGATTGCGGAGATTGATTTGTTGGCTCCTTCAATGGCCTTTCTCTGAAGTGAACTGCCATCGGAGATGTCTCGAACCATCTGGCTGACCTGCTCCATTTGATCGGTAATATCCGCCAGGGCATCGCCGGACTGTTGGGCCAACGTTTTGCCGCCCTCGGCTTTTTGAACTGAGTCTGCGATCAATGCGTTAATGTCCTTCGCCGCTTCCGCACTTCGCAAAGCCAGACTACGCACTTCCGCCGCTACAACTGCAAACCCCTTACCCTGATCGCCCGCGTGGGCAGCTTCAACCGCCGCATTCAGAGCCAGCAAATTCGTTTTAAGGGCTATTTCATCCATCACGTGAATAATCTTGGAGATTTTGCGGCTGGAATCATTGATATCGGTTACTGCCCCTATCATTTGATTCATCGCGGCAAGGCTTTGGGTTGCGCTGGCCTTGGCCAAAGTGAACCGCTCGGCGGCATCGGAAGAAAGCTGTGCATTCGTTTGACTGCTTTCGAGAATTTGATGCATGGCTACAGCCGTTTCCTCTATTGTCGGAGCTCCCGTCGACCCTTGATTACCCCTGTTTCCGGCGGCGCAAGAGGAAACCTGGGCGACCGCTTGTTCTACATTGGTCGAGGCCATTTGCACGTCGCGCATGACCTCCCGCAATCGCTTGGCAAGGTTATCGTAAGTAGCGGCTAGGATTCCAACTTCATCTTTACTATTCAGTCCTATCGTTTGCATTAGATCACCACGCTCCATGGCGACAAGGCCATCCACTACTCTTTTAATTGGACCAGACACAGCCCTTGAGATGACGTATCCAATTGCCAGGCCAATCCCCACACCAACGAGGCACAGTGTCAGCATGACAAATCTGGATTGCTGGTTCCTGGCAATAGAGTCATGGTATTCAAGGCTGCTTTCCGCTCTGCGTTGATCGACCAAAGACTGGAGAGCGCCTTGTGTAACGGTAAACTTTGCCGACGCCTCACCGTTCGAGACAATGAATGCCTGCTCCACCTGATCCGCTTTCAGCTTCGTCACAACCTGATCGTTTGCTTTTTCGAAGTCGCCCCAAGCGTTACCGATTAGCGTGATTCGATCTTGATCCTTCGATGGCGTCGTTTGTTTAAGGTGGGCAAGGATCTGATTAAAACCGTTTCGGCTTACCTCTACCTCCTTGAGAAATGCCGCTCGGAGTTCGGGAGTGTAGGCGACCAGAGCATTCTTCTGGCCTGAAAGGGCCCGCAGAAGCAGAATTTGGGCGTCTTTCAGATCACTTACCTGCTCGACATGCCGGGTATAGATCCGCTCGATTGCTCCGCTCTCGGTTTGGATGGCCCGAACGCCTAAAAGACCGACCGCCATTGTTATCACAGATGTGATGACGAAGCCACCCATCATTTTGACAATCAATTTTCGATTTTGGAAGAACTCCATTCAGTGTCACCTCTTAAATAATTCCTACTTAGCCACATCGGAAAGTCAGGGGGAAGTATTAGCAATATCTTCTCCTAAGAGCCCGCCAACTCTTACCGATATGGTTTGGGTGAGCATCATTTCATAGAAGAGTCTTTAGAGGAGAACGAGCGTGTTATACAGAAATGGAATATTAACTTTGTTGAGTGTCTGCCTTTCACTGGGGGTTGCCGCAGCCGAAGACGTAGTTCGAGTTTCCGAAGGTGAAGCTCGGAAGATGTTGGTGACAAAGGTGGATCCGGAATATCCGGCGATGGCTAAACAAATGCGGCTATCGGGTAAAGTTCAGGTGGATTGTTTCATCGACCCCAACGGGGCGGTAGAGAAGGTTCAAATACTGAACGGCAATCCGCTATTTTCCGCTTCGATCACAAACGCTATGAAGAAGTGGAAATTCAAGCCGGTGGAGGCCAATGGAAAGGCTGCCAACGCGGTGGCGAGTTTCGCATTTGATTTTAAGTTGTAGTGTGCCGTCTGATAACGAGTGAACGCTTCGCTCTCCGCGATCAGCAGCTCCAGGTCCCGCAAACCCCTGCCTCGGCGGTTTAACTCCGCGGTGATGCGGTCCACGTGTTGCGTGTCCGCTGGCTTCAGCGTGCGGCCCATGGAATAGGTGAGCGGCTTTTTCCGTCAGGCATCGCGCGAACTGGTGGCGGTGCGATTTGACGAGCAGTTCCTTGAAGCTGACAATGTCCCGAAAAGTTTCCCCGTTCCCGAGTTCGCCGGATACTTCAACCGGGATGCTCTACTTTGCCGGCCCTCGGATAGCTAGAGCGCCATCCCCCGATGGGGTCGAAATTCTCAAGGCCGAAGCCTGGCCCGTTAATCGTCTGGTGGGATTAATTGCAGGTGGCTAAGTCGCGATGTTTGGCAAGTTGTTCTCGAATGGTCTGCTCGCGCACCGCGTCCAGAATGCTGCCGTTTACGTCATAACCGCGCCCTGTGCGCCGACGCGCATCCGCATCGTGGGCTACAAACAACTCCCGGAACAGGTCGCTGGAGCTTGTGATGGGCGGAACATTGACACCGTTGCGCGTCCAGGACATCATGGGAGCCATGCCCCCTCAACTCCTCCCACGCCGGCTGTGATGGATGGGAAACGAGTGGTTGCGCCAACCAATTCGGCCGCCCGGTCATCGATGGAAATGTTGCGGGAAGGCCATGCCGCGGAGTCGGAGTCGCGAATCCCGCTCAGGAAGGAATGCATCGCCCAGTGTCCGCCAGTGACATCGTGATCCAGCCTGGAAAATACGGTGAAATCCTCGCGGTGGCGCTCCAGCGGTTTCAACAATTCGGTTGTCTTGTATTCCGCGCCAGTTGTTTCCGGAAAAAATGCGTCAGGCAGCATGCCCCGGCGACGGGTCCTAAGTGAATAGCGTTGTGGCTAATTCATTGTCTCGTGCCCGGCGTTAAGTTTTGAAAAACCTATCGAAGACTTTTAGCAGACTCCCATCGTCACGGCGCGCCAACGCGCCGCCGGTGCGCACTCGAACCTCTTCACGAAAGCGTCCCTTAGCCAGTGCTTCAATTGCGATCGAAGCCGCCATCGACGGGCCGCTCTCGCACAGGTCAACCAAATAATCTACTGCCGCCGGATGCTTGGAAAGGCCCAGAGCGCGAATGACGTCGGTCTCCTGCGTTGCCTTCCAATATCGGATCAGCGCATCCACCGCTTCCGCTTGGGGCGCCACACCTAACGCGCTGATCGCCTCAAATTGTAGTTCCTCGTCTGCGGTAAGAAACTTCTCCACGAAGACCACCGCCCCTGAGGCCTTCAATTCAAGCAGTCCTAAGAAACATTGTCCGGTAACCTCCGCCTCCCGATCACCCGCCAACGCCTTCATCCGGAGCAGTAACTCCGCCTCTTCGAGGCCCGTGCCACTCAACGCCCGAACGGCCTCCACGCGAACGATCTTTTCTTTATCCGCGGTAAGATCTACTAACTGCGATAGTAACTGCTTCGCCGGTAGAATGCAGTCAACCAACGCAAGTGCGCAGAGGCCACGTAAACCCGCAGCCGTATCGGTGGAACCGCCCCACACTGGTTCCATCTGAACATGGGCTGTACCTTGAATAAACACCGCCGCATCACTGTGCCCCAACTGCCGCAAGGCCTTCACGATGGCGTTCTTGGCCCAGCACTGCGGATCTGTCTTCGTCGCATCTTTCAGAAACCGGGCAAAGGCCGACAGCAAATCATCGGTCAGAATTTGTAGCCCTTGATTGCCAACAACGGCGGCAGCCTTCGAAACCAGAAAGTTGTTCTTGTCGGCTAGCGCTTTGCGCAGAGCAGCAGTAACTTCCGGGGATGGCGTAGCCAGGTTTAATGCTTCAATAGCGGCTACGCGGTGTTCAAACTCTTTCTTGGCTGGCGCCATTTCCTAATTATCACAAGCTTCAATTGAAAGTACCAGAGCACTCAATTTACTGATAACGGGTGCAAAAAAACGTGTTAATATCCCAACATGTTCACGATGAAAACGCCTTGGTTCGGACTTGCCTTGGTTGCTATGTTGCCCGGCTCCTCCATGGCCGGAATAGTAACAATGACATTCACCCAGTTCTTTGACTATCAGGGAATTGGCATCTCCGGAAAGCCCTCGGCCACTTGGAGTGGCACGTTCGATCTAGCCACACATCCCACCTACGCATTCTCAGGAGACCCCGTGGTTAACTCGGATTTCCTGACTAACCATCTATCGTTTCAAGGTACTCCCGCGCTCGCTATCAATGTTACTTGGAGCGGTGATACTGTTACTCAAATAATCGGTCCCGGCGTGAAAGTAGGAAGCACTTCCCTGGTCCCTTTTGGTTATTACTATGTGGCATTTCCCAGCGGCTATAGTGGAATGCCGACCGATGCAATATGGCTCGCCGCGGTTCCACCCTCCACGGTTCGTAACGCCACCACCAGCCAATTGAATATCACAACTGCCTCCACGACCGTTCCCGAGCCCTCAACTTTCGCTGCCTTCCTTGCTATTGGAGTAGTCCTCATGGGCCGTAACCGTTTCCGCATTTGCTAGCCCAAAAGTACTAAGGCCGCGCAAATTGAACCTATATGGACAACACTCCCATGTTAGGATTCCTCATGCTCGGCGCAAAAACGATTGGTGCTCAAATTCTGAAGGTTACACGCGGACTAATCCTAACAGCTTTCTTGTCGTCCGTCTCTTCCGGGGCGGTAATCACCGCAAGTTACGCACCATCTGAATCTTCAAGGGTTGAAATTGCTGGAACGGCTTCCGTCATCTGGACCGCTACGTTTGATTTCGTCAGCAACCTAATTCCGGATCTCACAGCTAGCCCTTTGATTAGTGAAGAGTTTGCGACCACAGTTACCTCCTTGCAGAAAGGCTTGGCCTTCATTAAGGAAGCAAAGTCGGAACTAGTCACTAACATCCTAGCCTCGGGAATTAGTAACTAATCGGCTACCGCCCTTCCAACTCCACAATAGTCGCCCCAGTGCCACCCTCAACCGGCGTTGCCGCCTCGAACTTTGACACGTGTGGATTCTTGCCTAGTAACTCATGAATCTGCTTCCGAAGGATTCCCATCCCATGTCCGTGCACCACCCTGACACGATGCACTCCCGCCATGGCCGCCGAATCCAGAAACTTATCTACCGCCTCGCATGCCTCTTCCGATCGTTGACCAATTACGTTGATCTCCGTAGTTACGGTGTTCCAGGTCGGCCCCTGCGTGTAGGTCACGTTCTTCGGCAGCTTCTGTCCGCCACCACTTCCGGTGGATTCAGGCAACACTTCCAATACGTCGGCCATCACTACTTTCATCTTCATGAATCCAGCCTGTACTTCAATCTGCCCACTCGCGCTTACCTTTAGAACCTTTGCAGGCTCGCGTAAATCGCGAATCTTCACGCGCATTCCTGGGTTGATCTGAAGCGGGGTTAGGTCCCCGCCGCTTGATTCCAGCTTCGTCTCCCGGACCACGGTAGTAAGTTCGCGCTCAAACTCGCGTTTTACCACTACAACTTTTTTCAGCGCTTGTTCCGCGGCCTTGCGTTGGCCCTGGCCCTGCATCAAGTGATCCACGCCCACGCGCGCTTCGGCCTCAAACTTCTCCATCAACAGAGAAGCCCGCCGTTCGATTTCTTTGATCTTTTGCTCTTCGCGCTTGGCGAATTCCTTGCGCTGCTGTTCGGCAATCGACGACAGCTCAATCCTTTGCCGGCTCAACTGCTGTTCAAGCTCCGTTACTTCGGCCAGCTTCACGTCTAAGTCGCGCAGGAAGCGGCTTACTTCCCGTTCGCTCGAACTCATCGCCGAACGCGCGCGGTCAATCAGGAATAACGGAATCCCAAGCCGCCGTGCAATATCAAGTCCCGCCGATTTGCCCGG
This sequence comes from Acidobacteriota bacterium, assembly GCA_025350695.1. Classification (GTDB taxonomy): domain Bacteria; phylum Acidobacteriota; class Terriglobia; order Bryobacterales; family Bryobacteraceae; genus JANXSF01. Next base: position 5,952 of record JANXXI010000304.1, on the reverse strand, counting down.
AGCCCCAACGCGCAGCACGTAAGTGGGTTCTAGCGTTTCTTCATCAAACCCCATCGAAGCGTTTACCACGCCCTCGGTGTTGCCGCCATAAACCTTCAACGCCAATAAGTGTGTCGAGGCCAAAGTAAAGCAGCCTTGGCGGCGGAAATGATCGAGCACCGCGAGGCCCAACGCGCCACCTTCCTCCGGATCCGTTGCGCGGCCCAGTTCGTCCATCAGCACCAATGAATCGGGCGTCACGGCGTCTATCATTTCCCGCACCTGGGCGATGTGCGACGAAAAACTGCTGAGGCTCTGCTCAATCGATTGATGGTCACCCACATCGGCTAACACTTCGCTGAACAGTGGAAATTCCGCTTCCTCGCAAGGCACCGGTAAGCCCGATTGCGCCATTAGCGTCAGCAGTCCGACGGTCTTCAACGTGACCGTCTTGCCACCTGTATTGGGACCACTAATCAACAATGTTCGACTGGCGCCAGACAGCGTCAACGTCACCGGAACCACAAGCTTCTTCTGCTTCCGCAAGACATCTTCAAGCAAGGGATGGCGGGATTTGATCAGACTCAACCGGTCCCCAAACTTCGGAATGACGCAGCGGAATTCACTGGCGAATTGCGCCTTCGCAAACAACAATTCCAACTCCGCCATCACCGTGAAGGTGCTGCGGATTTCCGTCGAATGTTCGCGCAACTGCCCCGTCATCTCCCGCAGAATTCGATGCACCTCGCGCATCTCCTCTTCGGTCAGCCGCACCAGTTCATTGTTCAGTTCGATGGTTTCAAGAGGCTCCACAAAGAGCGTTTGTCCGCTGCCGCTTGCCGCATGAATCACGCCATTCACTTTGCGCTTTTGCCCGGCGATCAACGGCACCACGTAACGGTCGTTGCGAATGGTGACAAACTCTTCCTGCAGTAAACCCTCATCGCGATGGACCCGCATGAACCGTTCGAGCGATTCTTGAATCTGCTGCTGCTGCCGCGACATACCCCGGCGGATTCGCTCCAGAGCAACACTGGCATGATCGGCCACCGAACCATCCGGAAAAATTTTTCCGGCCAGTTCTCGCAGAACACCTCGGAATTCGCCGATCATCGCAGCCTTCCTGCCGAGCTTCGGAAACCGTTCCGACGCCGATAGCAGGAAGATGCGCGATTCCGACGCTCGCTCCAGCCACTGAATTATGTCCAGAATCTCGCGCGCCTCAAGCGAAGCGCCCTCAATTGAAATGCGCGCCAAGGCCTCCGCCGCGTCCGGCAGATTCTGAAACACCAGACGCGCTGTTCCTTTGCCGCCGGTCGACGAAGATCCACCGGCCGATTGCGAGTACTCCATCGCCTCGGCTGTTTCCGCTAGGGTTTCTTCGAGCCATGCTCGATCCGTTGAAGGCTGTACTCGCTCCAGTTCCACCTTTCCCAACGATGTGGAAACGAAGCGGCCCACCAGCGCCTTCAGCGCCGCGTACTCCAAAATTTCAAGACTGCTTTGATTCATGGATTCCAAATGCTTTTTCAATCACGGGCAATGTGCCCTCCGTCAATTTCAATGTGGTGAGCTCTTCGCGCCCGAACCAAGCCACCTTGCTCGAATCCGATCCAGCCCGCAAATCTCCACCCGTCACCCGGCACAAATAGTCGATCAGAACGTAGTGATACTCGGTCCGCTTTTCAGCGTCGTGCATCAACCGTTCGAAAATCTCCACAACTTCGAGTGGCTCCACTGCGAGGTTGGTTTCTTCCATCACCTCGCGCATGATGGCGTCGCGCAGCCGCTCGCCCGTTTCAACCACGCCCCCGGGCAACGACCACCAACCCATCAATGGTTCGTGTCCGCGCTCCACCAGTAACACCTGTCCGGCATCGAAGATCAACGCCCCAACACCTAACACTGGCCGCTCCGGATACTGCCGGCTAATGTTGCACCGAACCTTTCACGCCGACGCGGACGCGGTACAGCGAAGTGCGTGCGGTGATATATAACGTTTCCATATCCCCATCGCCGAATGCGCAGTTGGCGGGCGGCTCGGCCAATTCAATCATGTGCAGAAATTTACCCTCTGCTGTATAGACGGCCACACCACGGCAAGTGATCCATAAATTGCCCTTTTCGTCGACGCGGATACCATCGGGGGGGCCGTCGATATTGGCGATCAGCACTCGTTCATTCGACGTCTTGCCGTTCTTATCCACATCGTAGGCGACAATGTTGCGGTCGTCGGTGTTGGCCACATATAAGAGGTTGCCCTTCGGAGAAAATGCTAGGCCGTTGGGTCGGCCCTTCGGCTTAGCCACCAGTTCCATTGGGCCTTTGGGCGGGATGTGATAGACGCCGTAGAAATCCAACTCGCGCTTGTCGGCCTGACTGCCGAAGGCTGGATCGGTGAAGTAGATGTGGCCGTCTTTACGGACGACGATGTCGTTAGGCGCGTTCAGCCGTTTGCCTTCCCACTTGTCGGCCAGCACTTCCCAGTTACCTTTCTTATCTTGCCGCACCACGCGCCGCCCTTCCGATTCGCAGGAAAGGACGCGGCCCTGCGTGTCAATCGTGTTGCCGTTGGTTTTGCCCGAGGGAGTGCGGAAGGTTTTGATTCCATCGCTGTCGATCTTTAAGACCTTGGAGGCGGGCACATCGCTGAATAGCAGGTAGCCGCCCTCTTTGGACCAAACAGGTCCTTCAAGAAACTGGTAGCCACCAGAGACTTTTTCGATGTGGAGGTCCGTGAAGTCCTGCGCGGACAGAGCGACGGCAGTTGTAAGGATCAGGAGCGAAATCTTCATAATCGTTCTGACCTTTACTATATCGCGCCGCTATTTCAAGAGTGAGGTTCAAGGCGCATCCAGCCAAACAGGAAGCTGCTCATCAGGCCAGGAATTGCGCGCATTTCGTCGGCCAGGCTCATGGATTGCGCTCCTACTAGAAGGGCTCCGCGGCGCATGGCGTGCCATTGGAATAGACCCGCGAGAATCGTCATCGTTAGCGAGACGATTGTCGTGGTGAACAGCTTCGGCGTACCTAGGCGCAGATGGAGGAAAAATTCCGCGGCTTGCACGAAGCCGGGAAGCACCACGGCGCTCAATAGGAAGGCGCGCCACTGCGGGGCGGCATGGCGAAAGGCCTGCATCAGTGATCCGAACAAACCGCTGGAAGCGATGCGGAACAGGGCTTCGGCGCTTACGGCGGCGGCGGCGGATTGCCAGCCGCTTTGAATCAGGATGGCGCTGAAGACCAGCGATCGGAGCAGGGCGCTCCAGAGGGCTGTTTTCCAATTGAAACCTTCGATGAGGAAACGGAACGGAGCGAGCCGTATCTGGTCGATCACTTGGTCTACAGTTTGCACGATGTTCAACAGACGCCTGTGTGTTGCCCGTGGTTTCCCTGCTTAACAGAGCTTTACGCGACTTAACCTAAATTTAACCGGCCTTGTCTATTTAGTGTTTTTCGAGCATCCGTTGCGCGGCCGCTAAGTTCCTTAGCGCGTTAGGATAGCCAGGTTGCAGAGCGATGGCTTTGTTGAAATCCGCGACCGCTCCACGATAATCACGCATCCGCATTTTTGAATAACCGCGGCCATTGTAAGCTGCCGCCAGTTGCGGGTTCTTGCTGATCGCTTTGTTGTACTCATCAATGGCTTCAAGGAACCGGCTGGATGAATTGTAGTCACTACCTTGCCTCAAGAAGTCGGCGGTGGAACGATTGTCGACCGACATTTCCTTGGGCGTCGGCAAGACTTTAGGCAGCCGCTTCGGCGGTTCAGTTGGTTTAGGTGAGGCGGCTTTGGGCTCGATCGGCTGCGCCTTCGGTAGAACAGGCGGTTTCACCACGGCAACTTCAACAGGCTTCGGTTGGGGAAGTTGAGGTTCCTTGACTTCGATCTTTGGCGTCTGCGGATTGACGACGGCAACTTCAACGGGCTTGGACAGCGCTGGTTTGGGTAGCTCAACGGGAGGCTTCGGGAGTTCCGCGCCGGCCTCTTCTGCTGGACGCGCCGGCACGCGGGATTCGGCGACCTTCATCTTCGCCTGGCTAAGAATCACTTGCGTTTCCCGATTGCCCGGAGCCAAGCCAGCAGCCTTTTCCAGATCACTGACGGCCTTTGAAAAATCACCCAGAATAAAGTAGGCACTTCCGCGGGCAAGCCAACCTTCATCCAGATCGGGAGCCATTTCGATAGCTCTGGTGCGATCGGCAAAGCCTTCGGTGTGGCGGCCCAATTGATGATAGGAACCGCCGCGGGCGATATACCCTCGCGGGTTTTTCGGATTGAGCCGGATGGCCTCGCTGCGATCGCGCAGAGAATCCTCATATCGTTTGAGCGGAACAAAGGCGCCGGCGCGAGCCATGTACAGGTTGGGGTCCTTCGGATCAATCTCGACGGCCGCATCGAGATCGTTGATTGCATCGTCCCACCGGCTCAGCCGTTTGTAAGCTTCGGCGCGCAGAAACAGCGCCCGTTTATTCTTTGGTTCGCGCTCCAGGGCGATGGTGAAATCCGTCACGGCGCGATCAAAGTTGCCTAGCTGGCCTTGCGCGAAAGCTCGCTCCACCAGCATTTCGGTCCAAGTAGGCCGCAGTTCCAGGGCGCGAGTGAAATCGTCAATGGCATCGCGGTACTCTCCCATTTCCAGGCGCACTTTGCCGCGGTCCTTGTAGGGTTCCGGGTTGTCGAGCCGAAGGCGAATGCCTTTGCCGTAGTCGTCCACCGCTTCTTTGTAATGTTCCAGTTTGGCCTGTACCGCGGCGCGGGAGTTGTAAAGCGCCGGGGTGTCAACCTTGTTCTGTTCGGCGCGGTTGAAGTCCTCGATAGCCCAGGCGTGTTGATTGATATTTTGGTAAAGCTGTCCGCGCAAGAAATAGGCATCGCCATCAGTGGGCACTCGCCGGATGGCTTCGTTGTAATCGGTTAGCGCCTTTTCGTTTTGATTCAGTTGCTGAAATATACGACCTCGTTCCAGATAGGCTGCTGAGCTATCGGGATCGTAAAGCGTGGCAGTGGTGAAAGCTTCCAGAGCTTCGGAAGTTTTGCCGGTTTCCGCCGCTTTCTTGCCATCGGCCAGGGCTTTCTGGGCGCGCTTGACGTCGACGCGCGAACCGGCGTTGCGCGCGGTTGCGCTTTGCGCCGAAGCAGCGGGAGCCGATATCAGACAGATGGCGGAGGAAAGAGTTGCGGCCAACAACCAACGCTTGATCATACGGTTCGTATTAACGGGTAACGGCGAGGGTTCCAGATTTCAAGTCGGCCCGCAGGCGGGAAGCGAACTTCGCCGCGACGCGGTCCAGCTCCTTGGCGGTAGAGTTTTTCGGTTTATTGAAGGCCGACCAAACCACGGCGCGGGATTTACGGTCGATCAGATAAATGTTACCGCGACCTCGGCCCCAGGTGGATTGGCCTCGAGTGGCGCCGGAGGCAATCGACACTTTCTTGGGCTCGTCCTCATCCTCTTCCTTGGCGGGCGGGGGCGAAGGCGGATAAAGTTCGGTCAATTTCTGCTCCAAAGTTTCGCCGATTCGGTCGGAGAAGATGGCGTCGGCGAGGGCAGGGTCGGTGACCACCTCAATGGTGTTATCGGTGATTAGGTGCTGGGCAAGATATTGGTCGATGCCTCCAGTCATTTGGAGGAAGTAAACCTTTTTGACTTGCTTCAGTTCCGGAGTAGCCGCAAGGCAGGCGGCAGCCATCATGGCCGCGCAACAGAGAGGAAGAATACGCCTCATCCCTATACTGTACCGCTGTTCGGACTTGGGGAGGGCTTGTTTCTCATCGAGCAGGCACACTTCGGCGATTTTTTGAAATTGACGGAACCGGTCGCACTTCACCCGTTTTCAGTTGCCGCCCGGCAACTTAGCCTGCTATACAGGCACGGCCTTCCTAGTCGGAGTTTGTTGAAAAACGGGGACTGACGGAACAGACAGCCTTTCTTCGCAAGTTACCCTTTAGGAAAATCAATCGCTTTCGAT
>JANXXI010000291.1 GCA_025350695.1 Acidobacteriota bacterium | reverse complement strand
AGACGCAGCAATAAGATTAGCTCAGATTGGATATAGCTATGGAGAAAGTCAGGCATTGGCCTTTCGTGGATGACGCCGTGATCCAACTCGGCTTCCCTTTCAGGGAAGGTAAGCTGAAAATACTGTTCGGCAGTGATGGTTGCTGTAGCCGCCATTTAGTCAGAATATCAGATCGACTAGGCGAGGAAGCGTGAAATGACGGCACACGTGTGGCGCGCGGTTCTCACTCAGGCATTGATTCCCGGCAATGCTCCGCAATCTTGAACAGAACAAAGAGGCGGACCGGGCGTCGGAGGGCATACTGCTGTACCCGACTGCCGGTAGATCGCTTAACTTGTCGTATCTCCTGCATGGCCATCAGTGCGGACCCTCGATCTGAACTTGCCGTGGACCGAGATCGAATGTCAAATGTTGTCGCTCATTTGGACCACAACGTGGATAAATATACAAAACTACAACAGCTGGCATTTCGCTGGGCATTAATGCAGGGTAATCCAACGGTGGGCCTACGGTGTCCCGCCGCATTCTCTATTTGAAGGTGGAGAATTTTGTGTTGGCGCCAAATAGCGTTAGAAACAGGTGCAGCCCAGTCTGGGCTGAATGTTGCCCGACAACCGCCAATGACATCGAGGACGGTATTCTTGTAAGCTTGTGCCCAAGCAGATCGATCTTTCCCCGTGCACTGCCGCAGCCAATCGGATAGAGCCTTTTTGTTCACATTGATTGCCACTAGCCGGGCATCCTGACCCATCCGGCTGCACTTCCATGAGATAAGACTGTAATGGTGAGGTTCATGGGTTTGCCCTACAATAAATTGGGTGACTAACTAGTACGTACCATTAGTAATGAGAGACGCTTTAGGCCTTATATTCGACCTTGATGGAGTGTTAATCTTATCGCGGGATTGCCATCGCAGAGCATTTGAAGAAGTGCTCTCTGACTTTGGAATCCATGATTTTAACTACGATCAGTATGCAGGTTGGCGCACATCGGAAGTTTTTCATTCGGTGTTTGCGGCCCATCCAGAGGCAAAAGTGACCATTGAGAAAATAGCGGAGTACTCAACGCGAAAGAGCGCCCGCGCCCGCGAGTTGTTGGCGGCCGAGGCGCCCATTGCCCCAATGTGCGTTTCCGTGCTCCAAGCCTGTTCGAAACGGTATAAAATGGCGCTGGCCAGTTCCGGATCAAGGCCCAGCGTGCAAGCTTTTCTCGATTTGTCTGGCACAGCCCCTTTATTTCAATCGGTGTTGAGTGGGGATGACGTAATGAAAGCCAAACCGGATCCGGAACTTTTCACACGTTCCATTGAAGCGTTGCAACTGCCTGCTTTTAGCTGCATCGTGATTGAAGACGCTCCAGCCGGCGTCCAAGCCGCCCGCTTGGCAGGGACGCGGGCGATTGGCATGGGTCTCGAAAATGAACAAGAATTGCGGCAGGCCGGAGCCGTACTGGTGGTGGGGTCGCTTTCCGAACTAGCGAAAGTGTTAAACCTTTGATCAAATCGCGAATGCCGGCACAAATAGACAAATCGAATTGGACAAACTTTGCGCCGGCTTTGGTGGATCGAAAACAATGGAGCGTTGTCATCGCCGCGGCCGGCAGAGGCTCCCGGTTGGGATTTGACCTTCCAAAGATTCTATTTCCGGTGGCTGGCCGAACGATTCTTGAGTGGCTCTTGCGCCTTCTTTTACCGTATTGTGAAACCGTCGTGGCGGTGGTTTCCCCGGACGGCAGGACGGTCATTGAATCGGAACTGGAGCGGCTTGCGCCAGGTCGCTACAAAATTGCCGTGCAGGAAACTCCGACAGGAATGGGAGACGCGGTGGCCATTGGCGCGGCCCAAGTTACATCGGCTCACACTGCCGTCATTTGGGGCGATCAAGTGGCGATTCTGCCCGCGTCGGTGGCGGCGGTTTTGAGACTGCACCAAGGTCCTCTAAATCCCGACTTAACCATCCCGCTGGTGGTCCGGCCGATGCCGTACATTCATTTTGATCGGGAGAAAGGACGGATTGAACGGCTGCTGCAGGCTCGTGAAGGGGACCGGATGCCGGAGACCGGAGAAAGCGACACTGGCTTCTTTTGCTTTAAAACGCAAGTCTTACGAGAGTTACTCAGCAAGCTGAAAGCAACGCCCGAGGCGATGGGCGCCAAAACAGCTGAGTTCAACTTGTTGCCAGTTGTACCATACGCCTCACGCAACGGATACGAAGTCCTAACGCCATTCATTATGGAGATCGAGGAAACCGTGGGCATCAATTCCGCGGCTGACGCGGAACGCATTGAGCCTTTCCTACGGGAGCGCTGCGATGGCTGAGAACCTCACGCGGATCAATGTTGTCTTGTTTTCGGGCGGCAGCGGCACCCATAGCATTACGGAAGCCGTGTTGCGCCACCCGCAAATCCGCTTGCGGATTCTGATCAACGCCTACGATGACGGACACTCTACAGGCAGACTGCGCAAATTCATTCCTGGCATGCTTGGGCCTTCGGATGTTCGCAAGAATATCAGCCGTCTGATGCCGCAGACCGAACGGTGCCACAAAAGCATGCAGCTTCTTGCCGACCACCGTTTGCCGGTTGGCATAGCCAAACCCGATGCTCTGTCTTTTCTTGACGCCATCGCCGAAGGGGAGCGCAGGAAGCTGCCCACGAAATTGGCGGATGCGTTCAAGATGCTGACGCTGGCACAGTCGGAAGAGTACCGTTCCTTGGTCGCCACGTTCTTAGCCTACTTTCGCGAAGAAGAAAAAGCCGGCCGCCATTTCGACTTTACCGATTGCGCACTGGGAAACATTCTGTTTGCCGGCTGTTTCTTGCAAAATGGCCGCGACTTTAACAGGACCATTCGCGCCTTCAGCCGATTCTACGAGGTTGCTGAAGATACCCTCTTGAACATTACGCAGGGCGAGAGCCTTTTTCTGGTGGCAGAGAAGGAAGATGGCTCAATGCTGCTGGCTGAGGGAGATATCGTAGCGTCGCAGAGTTCGGCAAAGATCTCGAATCTTTATCTGATCGACGAACAGACGTACCGCACATCGGTGGAAAACAAAAGCGAAGCGCCGCCGGGGGGGTGGCTGCCAATTGTTTTAAGAGCCAACATCACGCCGGAAGCGAATCCCGAAGCAGTGCAAGCCATAGCTGAAGCCGACTTGATTGTATATGGACCAGGGACCCAGCATTCCTCGCTGTTCCCTTCCTACATGACCCGCAGTGTCGCTGAAGCGATCGCGGCCAATAAAATGGCTGACAAGATTTTTGTCGGCAACATCGTGCGGGATCACGATATGCAGGAAGATACAATCAACGATCTGGCGCGCAAGTTCATGCACGCCATGACCCGCAACGAGAGAGTGGACGTTGGTTGGACGGACTGCGTCACTCATTTCTTCGTGCAAAGCACCGAATACAACGATTCAGGGCGGCAGGCCCGATACATCCCCTTCGATCCCGGGAAGTTCATGTACTCACTTGACACGGTCCGCGTCCGTGATTGGGAAGTGTCGGAAGGGCAGCATGCCGGCGGCTATGTCTTCAATGAACTTCGGGAAATCGTGCAAGCCCGGATTGATATTCAGTTGCAGGGTGTTCAGCATATGGTGTCGATCATCGTTCCGGTTTTGAACGAAGGTTCGACGCTCGAAGAAGTCCTCAAGACTTTGCTGGTCCTTGATTTTCATACACTCGGCATCACTAAGGAACTGATCGTGGTCGACGGCGGTTCCACGGACAGATCGCAGGAAATCGCGCAGTCGGTGAGAAGTGTCCGGTTCCATGAAACGGCGCCGGGGGCCGGGCGAGGGGCGGCGCTGAAATTGGGCATTGAGAAAGCGCGGGGAAGCATGATCGCTTTCTTTCCCGCCGATCGTGAATACCGAACCGAAGATCTTTTCACTCTGGTGCGATCGCTGGTGCAATCGAAATACTATGCGGTGTTCGGCACAAGAGCGGTAAAGGTGCGGGACCTTTCCGAGCAATTGAAAACCATTTATGGCAATAACAAGACCTTATATTTCACCAGCAAGTACGGCGGCATATTGCTCAGCATCACAACGCTGCTGCTCTATAACCGCTACATCACGGATGTGTTGACTAGCGTGAAAGCCTTTGATGGCCCGCTGCTGCGAAGCCTTCGGCTGGATGCCGATGGCCGCAATCTGGACACGGAGATTTTCGCGAAACTGGCCAGAAACCATGTTTATATTTTGGAGCTTCCGGTGGATTATCATCCTCGCACTCGAGCGCAGGGGAAGAAGATTACCATGGCCGATGGCTTGAAGTGCCTTCTGACGCTATTCCGGTGCCGTTTTCAATCCCAGCCGGAAGCCGCGCAACTTGAAGCCAAAAACGCCTTTCGCAGGTAACTACAATGCGCCTTCTATCTATCGTAATCCCCGCTTACAACGAAGCTGAATCCATCGGCAAGCTTCTTGCCATTATCCAATCCATCCCTACGGAAACTCTAGGTTATGAAAAGGAAATTATTGTAGTGGACGATGGCTCCAAAGATAAGACTGGAGAAATAGCCCGCGGCGTCCCTGGAATCAAAGTCTTCACGCAGGTTCCCAATCAGGGCAAAGGGAAGGCCGTGCAGAGGGGAATCCGCGAATCAACTGGCGAACTGATTTTGATTCAGGATGCGGACCTGGAGTACGATCCGAACGATTATCTGGTGTTGCTGCAAGCGTTGAAGCCAGGTGTGGACGCTGTTTACGGAAGCCGGACGCTCGGCCAATTCAGCCGGCATGGCTGGAATGTTTGTCCCGGGAGGCATCCGCGGCAAGGGTTCGGCCCTTGGCTGGCTGGAGTACTGCTCACTTTATGGACCGCCATCTGGTATGGGGTGTGGATTACTGACACCTTGACCGCCTACAAGCTGTATCCCGCCAAGGCGGTGCGCGCCATGCAATTGCGCACCAGCGGTTTTGAAACGGATCACGAAATTACGGCGCGTCTGGTAAGAGGCGGCTATAACATTTCCGAGGTCCCGATAGCCTATTTGCCCAGAAGCGTTGAAGAAGGGAAAAAAATTAAGCCTAGCGACGGGTTCATCGCGGTGTGGACGCTGTTCAAGTTCCGTTTTGCACAATGATGCCTAGCCCCAATGCAGGTTCAAGGAATTAAACCCGAAGGAAGAAAGCCCATGGTAGCCTCCGAAATCAAAAAAGCGTTTGTCGATGTCGCCTGTCCGGTATGTGACAGCCCGCAATCGAAGGAAGTGCGTTCGTCGCAATATCCGGAAAATATTAGTCTCGAAGAGTTGCAATCGGTTTACTGCGCATCGAGCGACCACACGCTGCTTGACCGCGTCGTTTCCTGCCAGTCGTGCGGAATGGTGTACCTTTCTCCACGCCTCGACGCGTGCTTAATTCAAGGTGGTTACGAAGCGGTGGAAGATCCGGTATTCGTTGCCCAAAATCCGCAGCGTATTCAAACATTCACCAAATCCATAGCGGCCATTACCCGGCGTTTGGGATACCAGCCGAAGGGTAAAAAACTGCTCGACATCGGTTGCGCTGGAGGGGCTTTCCCGGTGGCTGCGCGCACTGCCGGGTTTGACGCCCAAGGTATTGAACCCAGCCGGTGGCTGAGCGATTATGGACGCCGGACGTACAACATTGACATCCGTCAGGGAATTCTAGAGCGCGACACATTTCCAAAAAACAGCTTCGATGTGATTAGCCTCTGGGACGTCATTGAACACGTGCCGGAACCTCACGAGATCCTGACCACCATTCACGGCCTTCTTCGTCCCCAAGGTTACTTGTGGGTAAACTATCCAGACATTGGTAGTGTGGTCGCGAAAGTTCTCGGCTGGAAATGGCCTTTCTGGCTTAGCGTGCACCTTCACTACTATGTGCGCGCCACGATGCAACGACAACTGGAGCGCGCCGGCTTTGAGGTGCAATACATTGAGCCCCACTGGCAGCAACTGCAATTTGGATACGTGCTGCAAAGAGCTTCGGCGCTGGTTCCCCCTGTAAAAGCGTTGGAACGTTTGGTAACCAGTTTCGGACTAGGTTCGGCGCCGTTCACATATAACATGGGCCAAACGTTAGTGATCGCAAGAAGGAAATAGACCTCGATGGCGACCAAACTGTATTTGGGAATTCTGCTGGCGCTGGCCGTTTTGGGGCTTTGGTGGAATAATCAACACCAAGGTGGGCCGCGGATCTCCAATGACAGTTACCAGTATCTGGACGCCGCCTCAAACCTGGCGAACAATGCTTGCGGTTGTACCCGTTTGGCCCATTTCGATGAACAAGTGGCGGCGGGCCAGATGCCTGTGCCTTTTACTCATTTCCCGTTGGGATATCCGCTATTAATCGCAGGGCTTTCGAAGACTGGCCTTTCCCTGGAAATGTCAGCGTATTTTTGGTCTGCGGCAAGTTATATTCTTGCGCTATGGCTGCTTTGGTCCATTGCCTTGGAGTTGGGCGCCAAACCGCTCATTGCCGCGGGGTTTTCGCTGTTGTGGATCTTCCACGACGCTTCGTTAGCATATGGATCGATCGTGGGGACAGAGGCTCCGATTACGGCGCTTATTCTGTGGATTGCGCTGCTAATTATACGGGATTCCCCACATTACCGGGAACGACCGATGTTATTGATGGGAATTGGAATTGGCGGGGTGGCGGCATACTGGATCCGCTATGCGGGCTTATTTCTTATTCCGGTGGCCGCCGCCTACTTGGTGTGGGTTGCCTTGCGAAGGCCCGCATCCCGTTTTAGCGCGCTTGCTAGTCTCGCGATAATGACCGTGCTCATGGTGGTTTTGCAAGTCCGCAATATCCACTATTCAGGAACCTGGCGGGGAGGTTTTGCAAGCGGAGCGGGCCATTCTTTGCGGGAGGTGATTGTGGATACGCTGAAGGTAATTCCCCGCCTGCTGTTCGGAGACAGCACGCCGATACGTTTGGATCCTTGGTTCATTTTGTTGTTCATTTGCGTATTGATCGCGGGGTGGTTTGCGATTCGCACGCTCGTGACGAACAAGGGCTCGCTGAACGCGCCGATGCCACCGGCGATCATTTGGTTGAGTCTTCTTTGCGCCGTGTACATTGCCGGTATTACACTGGCTGCATTAACGTCTATCGCCGCTGATCTTCGCCGCTATTATCTCCCTCTTTATCCCTTAGTTTTGGCTGTGAGCAGCGCGCTCGTGTCCCGGATTGAGTGGCCGCGCAGGGTTGCCTCCTGCGCCCTTGCCGTGGCGCTTGTCTCTGTTTTAAGCCTCCAAAGCCACAGTGTACTTGCCCCGGCGCCAACGGCTCCACACGTGGAGATGCAACAAGTGCTGGCGAGTGAGGTACAGCCGGGCCTGACGGCAAATCAATGGCTGCTGTCTCACACGGCTCCCGAGGAAGTAATCTTCTCCGTTCATGGCCAACCGCTTCACTATTTATTGCAGAGGCCGGTTGTTTCGGTGATAAATCCGAACTACACAGCCCGCAAGGATGATGGGCCGGGGTATCGCAAATTGATGGGCGCGTTCCAGGCTCGTTACTTGATTGTATTTTCTTCGGGAAAAAAGATCGAAGCCCCGGAGCAGACAAAGAATCCATTTCTAAGCCAATTGGCTTCGAGTGAAGCAGGTACTCCAAACTGGTTAACCGTCGCCGCACGTTCCCCGGAACTGATCATCTTTGAGTGTGGAAGTTGCAAGCCGCCATCACAATTGCAGTAGTCAACGGCCTGACCCGTCTAAAGCCAATTACCCATTAAGAAGAACGGGGCCCAAAAGTACGGGTGAGCGTACGGCGCCTCTTTCTTCGTATGGAAGACCGGAGCTTCCACTTTCTGCGCGCTGGGCGGGTCCTCATGAAGAAGCGCCCGCTGTGCAGCTGAACCCGGCAGGGCTGCTGCCGTGCCGCGCAGTAAGCCAATCTGAGCCTGACGTAACGCTTCCACTTTTGTCACCCCAGCCGATTCCCGAATGCGGTACATCTCCCTCATCAGAAGGCTTGTGCTGGCGTCGGCAACAGGCCAAAGACTGGCGATCACAGATTTAGCGCCTTTGCGTTGGGCCACCACGCCAAACGCCTCAACTTCCTTCCCCTCGCCGGGCACGTCCCCAACGCCCGTGTTGCAAGCTGACAGCGTCAGCATCTGGACGCCGTTGAAAATGTTGGGGAGCGTCTTTAGGGCAGACACACTGAGGTGGCTGCCATCGCCGATCAACAAAAAGGAACTATCATCGTTTCCGGGACTGAACTTGAAATGGCTGGCGATGTGCACTACTGGGTAATGCTTGGTCAGCGTGGCCTTCATCGACGTTTGCGTGAAGGCGTCATCCATCAATAATTCGCCCGCCAACACCCCATCGTTGTTCGATGGGCGCATGACGATGCTATTCATTTCAAAGGCGACGGATGGCAAAGCGGGAGCTCCCTCGAATGCTTTCGTAACACCGAACGCCGCCACCTTCCAGCCCGTCGTTGGCGGATCCTTAAGGCGCGCGTTGCTGGCTGGAGTGAACACGGTAAGAGCGTATTTCTCGACCAAGTAGCGCTCGCCATCATAGAGCGCGGCCAGCGGCAAGTAACGCAAAGTGCCGTCCAGAGACCACATGATAGTTTTGGCGTTGGCTTGCTGCAGGTCGTTTGCCATATTCCCTATAAGAATCTTGTATAGCTCGTGGGCGATCGGGCGCGGGTCCAGTTTGGGGTTGCGGATAACTTGGCGCAGAGCGAGCACTTTGCGGTTTAGGTCGACCGCTTTGATGGGGTATTCGAAGGACTTCTGCGTATCGGGTGTGACCAGAATGGAGATGAACTTGCTTTCGCCGATCAGCGTGTAGATGGCGACCGCGCCGGCGGGAAGCTCAGCCAGATCGCTCATCATGCCTCCCGCTTCACGAATTTGCTCCAGTTTGACGGCGGCTTCTGGTCTGCCGGCAAACTGCTTGGAAAGGTCCTGGAGAAATTTTTCAAAGGCGAGGCCGCCGACGGACAGGTCCGCTTCCAGCTGCGCAATGCGGCTGGTTTGCTCCGCGGTGGGTGTTTTGTTGCCTAGCAGGCCGCTACGCTCAACTCCTATAGCGACGAGTTTATCCCCAACTTCGCGGTATCGCTTCTCCCAATCAGCCTCTTCAGCCGTGGGTTCGGCGCGGCGATCAAGGGGCGGCCCGTCGATGGATTCGCCACGGACGTATTCGAAGTACTCCTGCTCTTTTAGCAATGCCAGCACCTGTTCGGCTTCCGTTAGCCGGCCTAGAGTGATCAGCAATTCGGCAAGTTTGTGGTAGGGCTCTTCATTCCCCTTGAGGAAGCTCTGCTGAAGCTCCTTATCGAGCCCGCGGTTGATGGAGCGAACCGATTGGATGGTGTTGACGGCTTGTTTGCCATAAAACACCCCAAGACGAGACATCCCCATGGACTTCCAGCTATCCATAAGGCGGGTGAGACTAATGGCTTCCAGATGGCGTTCCTTGACTTCGCGGGCGATGACCAGGGCTTTTTCAAAGTGCCCAAGCGCCTTTAGATGCTCGCCTTGGTTGGCGTGGACAATGCCCAGATTTGCTAAAGCCGAGCCTTCGCCCCCGCGGATTTTTAAGTGACGGTACTTGGCGATGGACTGATCAAAGTACGTGGACGCATTGGTATATTGGCGCAGCTGGGTTGATGCGATTCCAAGGAAGTTTAGGGCATTGGCTTCGCCCAGCGGATCTTTCAATTCTCTAGCAATGACAAGCGCCCTCTGGTGGTTGATTACCGCCTTATCGTACTGCCGCATTTCGACGTGAGCTTGACCAAGGTTGTTCAATGCGTAAGCTTCCTCGCGAGGGTTCTTTATTTCGCGAGCGATTGCCAACGCCTGCTCGTAGAACGTGACGGCCTTATCCGGCTGGCTTAGTTTTTGGTAGCAGCCAGCGAGATTCATTAGGGCATTGGCTTCAAGGCTCCGCACCTTCGTTTCGTGAAGTATCCGTACGGCCTTTTGAAAATGATCGACGGCCTTTTCATACAGACTGAGCTCTCTGTATGCTATCCCCAAGTTACTTAGAACGTTGCCTTCCCCACGGAGGTCTTTTCCCTCTCGCCGGATGGACAGGGTTCGGTCCAAGTAACTGAGCGCCTTGTCATATTGGGCTCTATCGAGAAAGACCAAGCCGAGCCCCGTCAGAGCATTGCCCTCATCTCTTCCTTCCTTCACTTCACGGGCGATTGCCACTGCTTGTTCATAGAGGAGGATGGCCTCATCGTAATGGCCCAGCTTAAGGTTCGAGCCTGCCATGCTGTTCAAGATGCGGCCTTCGGTGATTCGATCACGCGTCTCCAGCATGATTGCAGCCGCTTGTTGGTTGAGGTTGATGGCCTTCTCATACTGGCCGAGATTCCCCACCGCCTGCGCCAAACTGGTCAAAGCCCGGCCCTCGCCATTGCGATCCTTCGCTTCACGCGCGATTGACGATGCTTTTTCCAGGTAATCGGTTGCCTTTTCGATTTGAGCCAGATTAAGGTAATTCGCCCCAATGCTGCGCAACGCGCGGCCCTCGCCAATGCTGTCCTTCAGTTCGCGATAAATAGCAAGGGCTTGTTCGAAGTAACTGGCGGACTTCTCATATTGGGCCAGGCTTAGGTTCGTGGTGGCGATGCCGTTGAGCGCAGCCGCTTCCCGTTCCCGGTCCAGCAAGTTCCGGGCGCCGTTGACGGCCCGCGCCCATGCGGCGGCAGCTTGCTGATACTCGGCCTTTAGGTCGTGGACCCGGGCAGATTCGAACAACCGTTGTACGTCAAGCTGTTTTGAGTCCGCCGCCACGGAAGGTCGAAGTTCAATTAGCCCGATGCTGTAAGATGCTCCCTCGACGAGCGCCAAAGAAGGCGCTAGTTCGATTTGATAAAGCCCAGGTTTCTTGGCAATCCATTGGACTGGCTCGCTGGTTTGAGGCGCCGCGGGCCAATGTAATTCCAGCAACTTTGCAGGCGAGCCGGGGCCCTTGAGACTGACGACAGTGGAGAAGGTGGGCCTGGAGATAACAACCCGCGCATACTGACCGGCGCTCAGGGTAAGGGTGTAACTGTGGGGTGCAGAAGAAGTGAACCCGACGGTAAGGGTTTGGTTGAGTTCAAGGGAACGCGATGCGATAGGCTGGGCGCTCAGTTCAACCCCCAGTAGAAGCAGCAGACACAAGTAAGGTCTCATCGGGAAGTACACCTTCACTCTTATAATGCGCGAATCGGCGGGAATGGGGATCACAAAGTTAAACTTTTTAACGTTGCAGACCTGATTCCCCCGAAATATCCTGATGGGCAAAGATGTTTCGGATACTGGAAATCGCCATGATTCATGGAGAGGCCCCACTCTGGGAGCTAGTTATGTCTTGTTTGCAATAATTTATGAATCCTAAAGGTAAAGTACTTCCAGTCCTTAAACCCCCGGTACGTCCATTTGGCTTAATCCCTAAGCAGGATTGTATCAATCTGGGGCTCATGTTAATTTAGGTCGTTCTCTGTGGGGCTCCGTTCATGAATAATCAGCTTTTGCTCGTCCTAACTACTGTCGCCATCGCATTGCCTGCCTTCGGTCAAGCTGGTGGCGGGGCTACGATTGAGGCGGAGACAAATGCGTTTTCGGGTCAGGAAGGAGATCTCGGCGGGCCGGTTCCGCCTCCGGGTCCGCTTGGTCCGCTTGGTCCGCTAACGCCACTCAGAAAGGGCAGCATCAACATGACCAACAGCGGAGCAAATGGCGCTTCATTGAGTGGTCCGGGATTTGGTCCCGCGGTCGGCAATCTTTGCGTTAACGCCTATACGTTCTCACCCGACGAACAATTGGTATCTTGCTGCTCTTGCTTGATCACGCCGAATGGGCTTGCCAGCCTTTCTATCGATGACGATCTGCTCAGCAATACATTAACTGGAATTATTCCAAACTCGGTTACGGTCACGCTCATCCCCACGCTTGCCGGAGTGGGTGGCTCAGGCACGAGCTGCACGAATAGCGCAGCTTTGGCGGGTACTGCCAATTTCCCCGTTTTCAGGCGACCCGAAGAGTCGGGTCTGCATGCCTGGGGGACGAAGTTAATCAAAACTCCCGTGGCCAATAACTTCGCTGTAAGTGAAACTCCCTTCTTGCGGCATTACACTTCCGACGCCACACTTGCCAGCCTCACTAACCGCTGCACGAACATCATCGGCAACGGAAGCTCCTTCGGCATTTGCCGGTCGTGCAGAACCGGCGGCCTGACTCCGTCAACTAAATAAACTATCGGAAACGTTTAAGTTAAGAGCGCCTTCACGGGAAACCTTGAGGCGCTCTATTCATTGGCTTCCATCCATTTGAAACATCAGTTATACTGAAGCCCAAGTTTATAAGGAGCCAGATGTCAACTGAAGCGGGTGGAGAAGTCACATCGTTACTCGAAAAAGTCCGCCAAGGCAACGAGGATGCCGCTAATCAATTGGTCCCGCTTGTCTATGACGAACTTCGCCGCATGGCCGGCGCCTACATGAATCGGGAACGGTCGAACCATTCCATGCAGGCCACCGAACTGGTGCACGAGGCCTACATGCGCTTGGTTGGGCCAACCCCCGCACAACCCCAAAATCGCGCCCATTTCTTTGCGATCGCGGCCCACTCCATGCGTCAGGTGTTGCTTGATCACGCCCGCCGCCGCGGAGCCGGGAAGCGTGGTGGCCCCAACGCGATCCGGGTAGATGTCGAAGATAAATTCCTCGTCTGCGATGATAGCCTCGACGAAGTGCTCGCCATCGACGAAGCGCTTCAAAAGCTGGCTTTGATCGATGCAACCCAAAGCCGGCTAATCGAACTTCGTTTCTTCGCGGGGTTGAGCGTCGAGGAGGCGGGCGAAGTGATGGGTGTGTCCGAAAGTACGATCAAACGCGAATGGAGGCTGGCCAAAGCCTGGCTGAATCACGAATTGGCTGATTCAAAATCAGGATGATAGTAAGCGGACGCGCCCTCCGCGCGATCTGCGTCCGCCCGCCGGATCACGAGGCAAAAATGGGCATAGATCTTCTGCGTCATGGCCTTGTTAAGCCAGCAGGCTTGGAAAATGATACCGGTGGCAACCTTAACCGCCAGAGTCAATCCTTGTCCAAACATTGAATTCCCGAAGATGGCCGCGTGGATCATTGCAAAGAGCAGAGCAACCAGTAACGGCGGCCAGCTAAGAAGCCAAAGAACCGCTAGGCTCTCCTTGTAGTTCATATCGCGACGGTAATTGAGCGAGCCGTGCCGAATCACAGCTAGATGGAAGTTGGCGAAGTTCAAGCGGACCACATGCCTAACCACCCACGGTCCCAACACAAACACTGCGAACAGGAAGAAACCAAGCTCGATTGAATTTGCCGGAAACGAATCGGCGATGTACAGGCGAAGCGGCCGAAGAGTCATGTCAAGGGCTATGCAGGGCCAAGTCACAGCCCATGTAAGTTGGAGCTTTTCGACACAGCTCAACTGGTAGTAAGCCATGTCGTTGATGGTTTCCATTTCAACTTCCGGTTCCATTGCACTGTTTCTCCTTACACTTCAAAATGCGCGGAACTCGTGCAAACGGGGTCAAATTTGTTCGCGGCTATTGTTCACTAACCAAAGGCCGCCACCATCCCGCATTACCACGTCGGTTCCTAGAAAAGACCCGCGACCCCACCGTGTGGTCAGCCGAATCCTTGAGGACAACCCCGAAGCAGCCCGTGCCCTTGCGCGCAGACCATCCTTGATCGCATCGCACAGCTTGAAACCTTTACCCCGGCTTGGGTAGGCCCGGCGCCCGCGAACTGGTTTCTCCGCCCCAAGTCATCCCTTCACATCCGGCACGGCGCGTTAGGATTGGCGCTCCCAAGCCCGGCCCGGGTCTCACAAGGATGGGTTTCGGGACGAAAATCGCAACCAATGAAAACTGGCTTTGCGCAGTCCCGTTTCGGCCCCTAGCCAGGTTGAAAACCTCAAATGTCGCCTCTCTGAGGGCCCTTCCATGGACAGGAACACGTTGAGGAATATGCGATAATCGACCATGTTTGCTTCCTGGTCTGCAATCAGAGCGCAGTATCCAGCTCTGTCCCACTGCACATATCTAAACACCGCAACGTTCGGTCAACTTTCCTTACGGACGCAACAGGCAACGATGGACCACTATGCCCGTAGGGATCGCGAAGCCTGCGCCGATTTTTTGTCCTGGTTCGACGACATGGATCAGTTGCGGGCGGATGTGGCGAAATTGATCAACGCGCCATCAGGCGAAGACATAGCTTTCTTTCCCAATGCCGCGATGGTGCTTAGCTTGTTGATTGGGGGCATGGAGTGGCGTGCGGGCGATCAAGTGCTGACTCTTGAGCGTGAATTTCCCAATAACCTTTACCTACCGGCATTGCTGGCCAAGCATGGCGTCGAATTAGTGCAATGTAAGTGGCCTCATTTTTGGGATGCGATTGGGCCACGCACTAGATTGGTCGCGCTGAGCACGGTGAACTGGGCCTCTGGCTTGCGCCCGCCACTAGCGGAGATTAAGGCTCGCCTTCCGAAGGAAGCGCTGCTCTATTTGGATGCGACTCAAAGTTGCGGCGCGCTACGTCTTGATGTCGGATCGAGAAAGCCTGATGTAGTTGCAGTGGACGCTTATAAGTGGCTTTGCGCCCCCAATGGCGCGGGGTTCGGCTACTTTACACCCGAAGTCCGGCAGTGGCTTTCCCCCTCGGTGATAGGTTGGCGGAGTCACAAGGGATGGCGGGACGTCGAAGCCCTTCATGGCGGAGTTCCTGAGTTTCCCGATGGCGCGGAGCGTTACGAAGGCGGCATGATTCCATTCCCTAGCCTCTACGGCATGGGTGAGTGCATCCGGCTGCTTTTCGAAATCGGGCCGGATATTGTGGAGCAGCGTGTTCTTGACTTGGCTGACGCCTGCCGCAAAATGCTTGCCGGATTGGGAGCGCAGTTTTTGAGCGAGGGTAAGCCGGACTTCAACAGTCAGATCATCGCCGCGCGGTTTGAAGGGGTTGATTCGGCCTTGCTCGCAAGAATGCTCAAAGAACGCGGCGTTCACGTTTCGGCGCGTTACGGATGGCTGCGGGTATCGGTTCATTTCTATAACAACGAAGAAGATCTTGCGGCGCTTGGAGTAGCGCTACAAGAACTGCTGAGTTCAGATGTAGTGCGAGTATCTTAGTTCTTCCTCATTTATTGTCATAGAGCAAAATTAATCAAGGAACTTACTCAAAAGTTGATGCATTTTCACGCGCTTTGAAGCACTATGTTACAGGAGGAAGTGAATGATATCCACCTGTACCTTAGTTCCCGTACTAATTGGGCAATTAGCCCTTGCACAAGGCGTGATTGCTATCTATCCAGCGCCTACAAGCGTTGAGAAGGGAACCACCAGACAGTTTTCGAGTTATGTCGCCGTATCCCCTAATGGTGTTAGTTGGAGCGTGAATGGAATAACTGGGGGTAACTCCACGATTGGAACTGTCACAGGAGCGGGGTTGTATACTGCGCCTGCGCTGATACCACCCGCAAATGTGGTGAAAATACGGGCGACTAGCACCTCGCAGACTTCTGTCTTCGGAGAATCGGCCGTCACTATTTCGCAACCAACACCGTATCTGTGGTCCAGTTACCCTAATACACTTACTACTGGAAGCGGGCGGACCATTCAGCTTGATGGCAGAGGCTTCCTGCCGCAATCGATCGTTCGAGTGAACGGCGTTCCGTGGATGACCACTTATTTGAACGCAACCACGCTGAAAGCTTCTGGTGATCTGCCTTCGGCCGGTACATTCCCGATCACCGTTTTCCAGCCCGATCCTGGTGGACTGGTCAGCGAGGCGGTAACAATCAAGGTAACTGTGGCGCCACCGCAGCTGGTCAGCGTTTCGGTTTCACCGGCTTCAATTCAATTGGCGCTTGCAGGTACGAATCAGTTTGCGGCCACGGTAAGTGGCTCCTCGAACCAAGCTGTTAGTTGGACGGCCACGGCGGGGACGATTTCCGCGGCTGGACTCTATACGGCTCCGGCTGTGATGCCGGCGGCGCAAGTGGTTACTATTCGCGCAACTAGCGTGGCCGATGCTACTAAGTCAGCGCAAGCCTCCGTAACACTAAAGGCCAGTACAGGTGGAGGAACTCCTGGGAACAACGGCGCCGATCTAACCGCCGGCCGCTTTCTGGAACAAGCTGCTTTCGGCCCCACTCCGACCGAAATAGCGAGGGTGCAATCGCTGGGGACTAATGGTTGGCTCGATAGCCAATTCGCCATGCCGGAAACAGTTATTCCGCTGCCGCTGTCCAATCAAAGCGCCGCGGTGCAATCGCAGACTTTGAGCCGCATTACTATCGCGCCGGATCAATTGCGGCAGAAGATGGCCTGGGCGCTTGGACAGTTCATCGTGATTTCGATGAACAAGAATAACTACCCAATTGAGTACGTGCCTTATCAACAAATTCTGAGCCGTAACGCTTTTGGAAAGTACCGAACGCTGCTGAGCGACATCGCCAAGAGCCCACAAATGGGCAAGTATCTGGACATGGCTAACAGCAACAAGCCCGGGGTCGCGAGCGGAGCGAACGAGAACTTTCCCCGCGAACTGATGCAGCTGTTCACCATTGGGTTGTACCAACTCAACATGGACGGCTCAACCAAGCTAGTCAACGGACAGCCTGTGCTGAACTACACGCAGACGGACGTTCGACAAGTGGCGCTGGCGCTGACCGGTTGGACCTACCCAACCGCCCCCGGCGCGACGCCGCGTTCGAACAATTGGGAGGAGTTCTCTCAGCCTGTGATGGAAACGCGCCCGGCGAATCATGATACGACCCAGAAGACATTTCTTGGTTGCACGCTTCCGGCCGGTCAAACGGTGCAGCAGGATTTGGACGGCGTGCTGGACTGTGTGTTCAACCATCCGAACATAGGGCCATTTCTTGCGACTCGGCTGGTTAGGAGTTTGGTGACCAGCAATCCAAGTGCCGCATATATCCAACGCATCGCTACCGTATTCAACAACAACGGCGCCGGAGTTCGGGGAGACTTGCTTGCCGTATTGCGGGCGATCCTCACCGACGCTGAGGCGCGGCAGGATGTGGCAACCGTCAACAGCGGCAAGTTGAAGGATCCGATCTATACGATTGTCAGCTTCACGCGAATGATGAACGGGTCGATTGCGCCGGGCACATTGATCCCTTGGAACTTTGTGGCGATGGGGGAGACCCCAGCTAACCCGGCGTCCGTGTTCGGTTACTATTCGCCTTCGTACCGGCTTCCCTTAAACCCAGCGTTCTTTGGGCCTGAGTATCAGATATACACTCCGACCGAATCCGTGGTGCTGGCCAATATGATCTCACAAATGATCAACCAGCCCAGTAGCGATCCGGTTATTGATCTTTCGCCCTTTGCGGCAGTGGCGGGGAACACCGCGCAGCTGCTGGATCTAGTGGATCAGAAGTTCTTTTACGGACGAATGCCCGCGGCGATGCGCACTTCAATGGCTACTGCTGTTGATGCATCGTATGACAACAATCAGCGAGTGCAGACCGCGCTCTACCTGGCTGTGCTATCGGGTCAATATCAAACGCAGTTCTAGAGGCATTGGAGGCATACATATGAATACGAGAAGAAACTTTTTAAAGACGGCCTCTGTGGCTGGGATGATGCGGTTTGCTGAGATGAATGTGATGGCGCAAGCGGCAACCGACTACAAGGCGCTGGTTTGTATTTTCATGTTCGGCGGGAATGACGGCAACAGCATGGTGGTTCCGCAAACCACTTCCGAATACAACGCATACAAGGCAATTCGTGGATCGCTGACGTTGCCGGACGGCAATGCGAAGTTGCTGCCGGTCTCGACGGCGACCGGTACGCCTTACGCGCTGACTGACGGCCTGGCGAAAATTCATCCACTTTGGGCGCAGAAGAAACTCGCCGTGGTTGCGAACGTTGGAATGCTGGTTCAACCGACAACGAGGGCGCAGTATGTCAGCAACGCCGTACAGGTTCCAACCAATCTATTCAGCCATTCGGACCAGACGGTGCAGATGCAAGCGGGGATTCCGTCGAGTTCGGCATCCACCGGTTGGGCGGGGCGCGTGGCCGATGCCGTGGCGGCGATGAATGCGGGGAAGAGCTTTCCGCCATCGGTGTCGTTGTCGGGGCCTGCTCTGTTTTCAAAGGGCAACATCGTGCAGGCGGCCAGTCTAATTCCGGGCTTCGATATGCAGTTAAACGGTTTCAATGTTTGGCCGGCAACGGCTGGCCAAGCCCGGCAAAAAGCGTTGCAGGAGATACTGAGCTTCAACAGCGGCTTGACGATGATTCAGGCGGCGGACAAGGTGAGGCAGGACGCTTTAGGTTTGAGTGCAATGCTGAAGAGCCTTGGAGCGGCTCCTCCAATGACCACCGTGTTTCCAAGCACTCCGATTGGCAACCAGTTAAAGCAGGTGGCTCAAATTTTGCAGCTTCGTCCACAGATTGGGTTGGGGCGGCAGATTTTCTTCTGTTCGATTGGCGGCTTTGACACGCATTCGGCGCAGAGTTGGGGCCAGTGGGATTTGTTGAAGCAGATTTCCGATGGGATGTTGTCATTCTACAACGCGACTTCTGAGTTGGGGATCCCCGATAGGGTGACGACGTTTACTGAATCGGAATTTGGGCGAACGCTACAGCCGAGTGGTTCGGGAAGTGATCATGGCTGGGGGAATCATCACCTTGTGCTGGGCGGAGCGGTGAAGGGCGGCGATATCTATGGCCGTTTTCCCGTGATGGCGCTTGGGGGGCCGGATGATTCGGCGGGCCGTGGGGCCTGGATTCCATCGACTTCCACGGATCAGTTTGGCGGGACCCTGGCCAAATGGTTTGGTGTGGATGCGAGTGGACTGAACGCCGTATTTCCGAATTTGTCGCAGTTTCCGGTGATTGATTTGGGCTTCATGGGGTGAACGGACGTTGGCTACGGGCGTTACGGCGCCGGCGTACTTTGCCTCAGCTGCGTGGTGAGTTCCACGATATTTCGAATACGCCGCGGTTCTCGCTCACGGGCAACCGTGGGCTCCGCTGATTTCGGGCAAGCAGATGCAACGCGATTCAGTGACTGCCGCAAGTTCGACTTGAAGATTCTGTAGGGCCTAGGACTGCAAATTAATAGCGAAAGGAAAAATCGTGGACTTCGTTCTCGCCGTTTTTTAGCACACAAGACTAAGTTAAGATCCGCCGCGGAAGGATCTAGTAGCTGAAGCCCCCTTTCAAGCATCAAAATCCGAAAAAGGGGCGAGTATCTATTTGTCCCACTCCGCATTGGTTTTCCATTCGGTGATGCAAAGTTCCAAGGCATCCTTGAACTCACTGGGCTTGAGCTCTATGATTTTGCATCCGCGCAGAAAATCCAGGAAGTGCGTTTTTCCATTCCCGTATTCCTTCCACTCTTCAATTCGATAACTCGTATCCTCGTTCAACTCGAGCGTGGCCTCATATCACTTTCGTTAGCTCGCTCGGTCCAAAGTCGCCGTTCAGGGACCTCGCAAAAACCCGGGCTCCATCCAGTGGCTGTCCTTTTTTATTCAATACCGTCACGACTATCGGCACTGCTTTAACTGGGCGAATAGCAAGTGGTTCAGGAAGCCGGAAAGTCAGTCCCGCAACTAGTTCGTTTGGTTTTGCTTTGATTTTAGTCGCCTGGGAAATAAGAAAGAGGCCGGAAGCGTTGGGCGACCGAGACTATTAAGGAATCATATCGCCGATCCCAGAGCCCAGAAGGTCCCGCAACGCTTCCGTCGCCGGAGGTAGGCGAGGTTGCCCGAACATCCGACGTAGATCTTCGTATTCATCAACGTCGAACCAGGGGGGGCCGCAACCGGTGGTTAGTCCCGACCTGCGGCAGGCGGTCTCAGTGTCCTCAAGGGCCTGCTCGGTCGACCAATTGACAGATCGAAACATTTCGGAGTTCGTGCGCCGGCAGGCTATCGCATAGTATCCGCCGTCTTCGGTTGGCCCCAAGGCGACGTCCTCGGGCAACTGCAGCAAATTCAATAAGTGCGAGGTTGGAAGCGTTGGCGAATCAGAGCCAATGATCATCGCCTGAGGTCGCCCCTCCTTAAGTGCGTTGTCCAGCACATAGTACATTCGACAACCAAGATCCCCAGATACTTGCAGCCGCCTTGTAACCCGAATTGAAGACCATGCGTCTGTTTCAGCGTCGGTATGAAGTTCGATATCGATGCCAGTTTTCGCGGCAAGCGAAAGCGTTTTTTGTAGGGTGTCTTCGACGAAGGCGCTATGCAGTTTAGCGGCGAGTTCTGGTCCAATAGTTCTGGCTAGGCGGGTTTTTACCCGGCCAGGAATTGGTGCTTTCGCGAATAGGATTAACACGGGC
Source organism: Acidobacteriota bacterium (assembly GCA_025350695.1). Lineage (GTDB taxonomy): Bacteria > Acidobacteriota > Terriglobia > Bryobacterales > Bryobacteraceae > JANXSF01. The sequence continues at coordinate 6,253 of JANXXI010000291.1, read as the reverse complement.
CGCATGGAAGAATTGTAAGATAGTTATAGTAGTAGAAGCGCAATGGGCCCGGCGGTAGGGCCGTTAACATCCATCGGAACACGAAAGTTGCTCGCCGCCTTGAGCTCCATTTTGCTCGTGTTTCTCAGAAGATCTCAGGAGGCTGCCTCAAAATGAAGCGTTTAACTAGCTTGGCGATGGGCATGATGTTGCTCAATGGAATAGTCCTTAAGGCTGCGGATGCCGCAAAGGGCAAAGAAGTATTCGAACAATGTTCAGTGTGCCACAACGCCGATAGCGATGAAAAGAAAATGGGACCCGGGTTGAAGGGTCTTTTCAAGAAAGCTACACTCGCCGACGGGAAGACAAAGGTCACCGAAGCAAGCGTTCAGAAAAAGGTCGACGCAGGGGGGAACGGCATGCCTGGTTACGAGGAAATGTTGAGCAAGGCTGAAAAGGTTGATCTGATCGCCTTCCTAAAGACTCTGTAAAACCGAAATCAAGCAGATAGCAGTATAAAACAAGAAAAGTGGGGCAACTGCTAGGCAGTCTGCTCCACTTTCGCTGTCGCGACTCCACACCTACGCAATTTCTCCTTGACATCTCCGCCTCTCTCACCGTATACTCCGAATTAGCTATGTCTTCTCCAGCTGTCAAAATGCAACCCGATGATCGGACCTCGATGTCCGAAGCTGCCGTTCGTACTTTTCTAAATATTACTGAAACATGGAAACTGAACGTAGATTTGCAACGCGCATTGCTGGGATTCCCCTCGCCCTCCACTTACTTCAAGTACAAGGCTGGGCAAGTTGGTCCTCTCGCTCATGATGTCCTAACTCGCATCTCTTTGATAATAGGGATTTACAAGGGTCTGCACACTCTGTATACAGATGAAGCTCTAGCCGATTCCTGGGTAAATCTGCCCAATTCAAACCCGATTTTTGGTGGTAAAACTGCCATCTCTTTGATGACAGAAGGCGGAATGGACGGTCTCTACCAAACCAGACGATTAATCGATAGCCGCCTTGGAGCCGACGTATCCTAGTAATTCCTCCGGTTACGAACATCGAGTGGCTGGATACTTGCCGAATGATTCCTGCAAGATACCCAACAACCGGGATACTCGACAGGGTAGCCAGACCCGAAGATTTGGAGTCCATACTCCAACTTGAGAGTTGGACTAATGATCGTGTTCGTACGGAACTGGGCAGCCTACACCGGCTTCCGAAATCGGAGTGGGTGAGCGGCGAGCTCTTCTCCAGCGTCGTAATGGGTTCGTTTTGCCACGCCAGCCCTTTGGGTGGCCGGTTCAATGCAAAAGATCGGGGTGCCTGGTATGCGGCTCGCACGCTCGATACGGCATTGGCCGAGATTGCCTTTCACCGTACCAAGGAATTACTGGAAGTTCGGGTCACCGAATCAGTGGTTCAGATGCGCCTTTTCCAATCTGATTTCACTGGTGAAGTTCACGACGCCCGTCCTGCAATTTTGGAAAACGAACCCATTCACGACCCCAAAAGCTATTCAGCCTCCCAAACCCTTGGGGCGGAACTATTGGCGGATGGAGCCAACGGAATCATCTATCGTAGTGTCCGCCACCCGGGTGGTGAATGCCTAGCCTGCTTCCGTCCAAAAATGGTGGAAAACGTCCGGGCAGGCCAATTCTACGAATTCCGTTGGGAGGGCTTTCCTACTCCCAAAATTCGGCCCATCCGCGCCAGCGGCTCAGGTTCAACTATTTGAACTGTCCATCAAGATCTCGCGCTCTGGGGTAAAGGATGTTGTCTTCAAGGTGCGTATGCTGGTTAATGTCTTTCTCAAGTGAATCGAGCCCCGACAGGAACTCGCGCAGGGCTGGCTCCCAATGTTCGTGCAAAACCAAGTGATTCGATAACGCCCGCATTCGGGCTAAAGCGCTGTGGACATCTTTATGCTCGTCCTCCATTAGGCTGATTGGACTGCTCATCTTCCCGAATGGCGTGTAGGGCCGGGGCTTGCCATGTGCGAGCGCTTTTTCAAGCGATACAACGTACGGGAAGAGGACCGATTCCTCTTTCATTAGATGCTCATGCAATCCGGTGGACATGGTTATCAGTACTTGGGTGATTTCCCGCAGCAAGTGGGTGTTTCGCCCGCAGTCCAGCCGAGTGGCATCCAAGAGCTTCTGACGTAGACGCGGCAGAGCCGCCTCAAGGAAGCTATGGTGTTCGTTGACAATCCATTGGATTAGTTCAGCTAAAGGCCTCTTAGTCCAATCCGTTTCGCTTTTAACCGCTTGAGTTGCTGTGGTCATAACAGCTACTTGGAGTGCACGTCAGAGGCCTTCTTTACTCACCTCGCTACGCACCGGCGCGATCGTGCAGGTATTTGTCCTCAACTTCAGTGCGCTCGCAGCCTCCGGTCATCACCATCATGTTGAGGTCGATGAAATTCTTCATTAGGATAGTGCTAACGACTGCCTAGCTTCTGCTTTAGGTATTTTGCATTGGACCAAATTTGGGAACTGATGTCCGCAAGATGGTCGTCTACTTCCGCCACTTCCTCTTCTTTGATGGAGTGCCCGTTAGAAGGATGAAGGAATACGTCGTTGAAGCTGCCCATGCCACCGAACGCGGAAAGTACGTGCTCTATCGCCTTCGATTCAAACGCCTCGAGCCCCAACCTGTCTTTGACTATCTTGTCGGCCCATTTATCTTCACCATGCTTGCGAAGCAAGGCCGCCAGCTGATCCAGGTCGAGCAGCAGTTGCTGGTAGCGTGCGTCAAATTCCGGGTGTTTCATAGTTTGCCGCCCGGCTCCGTCGTGTCGTCAATCCGTCCAGGTAGTAAGCGGTTAAAGATGCACGATGCGGTTGTACACTGTGTTGAGCCTAAATTGTAAGAACGGGATTCGAACCCGCGGGGCCTGCTCGTCAGCCCACCGAATGCCCTATTCGCCTCGGGCCGAGGCCGACACGCGCCTTGACGAACACCAACGGAAGCGGCGGCACTGGTTAGGATAGCAGTTCCGTCGTCCAGTTTAGTTCTTGGATACGGCTATCCAGTTTGCGGTGCGCCTGGGCGGCGGTGTCGGCTTCCACTTGCAGGTCGCGGACAGAAATGGCGGAGACGTACTTTACTTCAGATCGGGTCATACGGTCGGCGCGAATGCTGGCCGCTTCGACAACGCGAGTAAGGCTGGCGCGCAGCATTGCGAGGTGGTCGCGCTGAGCCAGCGCATCGGAAAGCCCGGTGCCGGGCGTAAAATCAGTGCTTGAGTTGGTGCGATTGATGCGAGTCACAAGGTCCGTCATGCGGTCGTGAGTGGCTCGTAGATCTTTGAGGAGCGCATTCGGATCCTCAATCGGTTGCTCGCCTTCCTGGACGCGGACGCAGTTGACGAGGCGTTCCTTGAGCTTTTCAATTTTCTTTTGGCAGTCCGCGCTTTCGGCCAGTGCAGCTTCAGCTAGTTTCATGGTTCTTGGGATAATAGCAAAGCGGAGCGCTTCGCTGCGCTCCGCTTTTTGGTTAAACCGTCTTCACACTATCCAACTACGTAAGGCTTGCGATAATCCCGCGTCAGCATCTTATTTGCCGCGGCATTGCCCTTAAACTTCGGACCTTCTTCCAGAGTGAGTTTCTCTCCGGTGCGATAGCTGATGTTCGCCAAATGGCATAGCGCCGCGCTCTGGAACGCATTGGTGATTCCGTCGTGCAATTCCTTCTCGTTCCGCGAACGGCATGCGGCTAGGAAGTTTTCCATATGCAGGCTGGTTGCATCGCCGCCCATTCCCGGCCGGCCGCGCTCGGGTTTCAGTTCCAGAATCAACTCCTGACTATCGCCCTTATAGGCTTGGAAACCTTGGTCATTCATCGCCGCCCAGCCTTCCGTGCCGAAGAACAAATTACCCACCGCCACGTTCAGCGGGGTGCTTGCCGGCTTTTCTTCCGGAGGCGGCGTTCCCGCAGCGGCGCCACTTGGCCGACGCCGTGCTACTTGCGGAATGCCTTCACCGCCAGTCAACACGCCACGCACCTCAAACTGTAACTGCCGGCCGCCGAAATCGAAGCTGGCGAACTGCGTGTTCGGGGTTTCCTGATCGTCCACATACTCGTATTTGCCGCCGGTCGAAATGGCGGATAGTGGCATACCGGGATCGCCCATGCCCCATCGCGCAATCCCCATTTCGTGCACGCCCTGATTGCCGATGTCGCCGTTGCCGGTGTCCCAGAACCAATGCCAGTTGTACTTGAATCGCAGCTCGTTGAATTTGCGCAAAGGCGCGGGTCCAAGGAACATATCCCAATCGACGCCAGCTGGCGGCGCATCAAGATCGGGCTTGTGGCCGATGGAGGCGCGGCGCTTGTAGCACAGACCCTTGGCCATATATACGTTGCCGATTAGCCCGCCGTGGATGGCATCCATCGCCTTCATCTTGAACGGCGTGCTGCGGTGCTGCGATCCGATCTGCACCATCTTCTTGGCCTCGCGGGCCGTTTTGATCATCTGCTGGCCTTCGAAAATGTTATGGCAGGCTGGTTTTTCGCAGTAGACGTCTTTGCCGGCCTTCAGCGCCCAGATGGTGGCCAGGGCGTGCCAATGGTTCGGAGTGGCTATGGAGACAGCTTCGATTTCCTTATCCGCGAACACCTCGCGCATATCCTTAAACTCTTTGGCTTTTTGGCTCGTGTCTTTAACAAGGCGGGATTGGGCCACTTCGCGGGCTGCCTGATTGACGTCGCACAACCCGGCAACGCGAGCTCCTGGCAGATGCGAATAGACGTTGAGATGGTTCGATCCGCGACCACCCAATCCGACGATGGCTACATTGATCTTGTCGTTGGCGCCCCAGACTCTGGTTGCGGCGGCAGCTGTGGCTGCCCCTAGAAAGAACCGGCGGGAAGAAGAATTCGACACTTTATGCTCCTGTTGATGTGGGTTCAGTTTCTGAACTCGGCGCTTCTATTAGATCATTTGCTGGGACTTGGGGGCAAACTACTACTCGCAGCCGCTGACCTTGCAAAGAATCCATTTATAAAGTGACGGTTACTCTCCAGTCAGATGTTACTTCACCTGCATCGTCTTCACGCTCAAAGGCATGAAACGGCTAAATCCACTTTCAATCCCAATAGCCGTGAAAGTCGCGGGGGTTCCGCTTGGCGCCGCTCCGAATATCAAAGCTCCGAATGCAGTCGCATTGGCGCCTGTTGCAGGCAGGTTAGCAAATGCCGAAACCGGAATCGTGAACTTTCCGTCTCCCATCGGCGCAAGACAGAGGAACGAGCCGGATGTTTTGCTGTCACTATCGTTGGCAAGGCCCATGATCAGCGCGTATTGCGAGGCGGGGTCGCCACCACTCCACGTTAGATTGATTGGGAAGCTCCGGTCTATTTGGGTAATCTGATCGCGGTTCGTCCAAATCGGGACCGCTGTTGCGTTGACACGGGCTTGGAATGCTCCCACGTCTTTGCCGCCGTTGCCGGAGACCGTGTAGAGGCCGGGGGCGAAGTAAGCCGGCTGCGATGGACTCAAACCTAATGGCAGGCCGCCGCCGACAAAAGCCAAGTATGAGCCCGATCCGGAATCCGATTTCGGGACCGATTTCGTTCCGCTGGGTCCTGTGATCGAAAGCGGCGGCCCAGCGTCGAGGTACTTTTTCGTGCCCCCACCGGGAAGGCTGGCCGTGGAACCGCCAAGCAATCCCAGTAAGTCGAGATCCTTCCCATTGTTAGTTGAGCAGGATCCGAGTGGAGGTAACGATTGGAGGGGGTTGAAGCCCGTGGCGCCTCCCGCGGGCGTCTCGGTAAAAGACACTGAAATCCAATCCACGGAAAAAACGTTTGGACTTCCGCCGGAGCCGGAGAGCGCCGAGTCGATTACGTCAGCCCTGCCTAACAGGATGGAACCGGACTTTCCTCCGGAAACCGGCAAGCCCCCTGAGGGAGTAGTGTTCGAGCACTTCTGGCCGCTTGCATCAATTGCCATGGTGACTTGGTTGCTGAAAGTTGCGCCGACCTGTACTTGCACTGGCACGTAGCAACCTTGCGGGGCGTCGTTGGGAACGTAGAACACCAGTTGATCCACGCCGGAGCAACAAGGAGTGCGGCCACTGTAAAGTTTCGTCGCCAGTTTGCCACCGACAAATATCTGCACATTGAATGGGAGATCCCCCGCCGCGGGAGCCAATGTGTCGGACCCGCTTATGGGACCGAGGCCTGTGCCCCATAAGATAACCGCCTGGCCAGGCGTGGCGGGGCTTTCCGACGTGTTCAAAGGCTGATCATCCGGAGTGATA
>JANXXI010000279.1 GCA_025350695.1 Acidobacteriota bacterium | reverse complement strand
GCCGCTCAGGACGTGTTCTTGAAGCTCCATCAGCACTCAACCGCTTCGATTATGAACGCGAGTTCACCCCCTGGATGTTGACCGTTGTAATGAATTTATAGCGCGACCGCCATCTCGCCCGTCGGCCAGCCGAGACCCTCGAAAATATGCCGCTAACCGACGCAGCCAAAGACCCTGAGGCGTTGGCGCGCTTCAGCGAACAATGGGCGCTGCTGAAAAAAGCCATTGCCAGCTTGCCCGCCCGCGAACGGGCAGCACTTGAGATGCGAGAGCTGGACGAACTGACCAGCGCCGAAGTGGCGTTGCGGCTGGGAGTGACGGAGGAAACCGTGCGCAGCCAAGTATCGAAAGCGAAGTTAAAGTTGAAGGCATTTGTACAAAACATGACCGGGAGGAGACTATGATTCCCCAACAGGCAATGGACGAAGTCCGGCACGGCGTGCTGCAGCGCCTACGCCGCCGAAAGACAGCGAAGCGCGCAGTCGCAGCAACGGCTTTAGCATTGGCGTGTATTGCCTGGCACTACCCTCGCCCAACCGAAAAACCGCCGCAACCCCTGGTATCGTCAATTGTTCAGAAAGATCAAGAGTGGGGCAGACCCCTTGGTCTGCGGCTGGCCCCCCGGCCAGCCCCTCCCAGAACCCCGATCGTGCCGGTAAAACCGGAAAAGGCTAGCCAGGGGGCAAGCCGCAGACCAGTGGGTCTGCCCCACTTAGATCCCCAAAAACCCGAGCCTGCTGTTGTTCCTGAAATAGCCCAACGCCCGGCCTACATCAAAATTTTCACCGACAATCCAGACGTAGTGTTCTTGTTATTAACCAGCGACGAAGGAGGAATCTAATCATGCGATTCGCACTATTATTCATCACGGCGGGCTTGTTGCACGCCGAAGAAGTCACCAAGGTTGTAGACATCAAGTATGCCGACATCAACCGGATCAACTTTTTGATTCAACAGCCCAAGGGCGCCGGTATGCGGGTAGACCCTTCAGGAAAGCTCATCGTTTTCCAAGGAGATCGTCTGGGGGTCGAGAGCATGGAGGAAATCCTCAAAAGGATTGACGTTCCTTCCGCCAATGTGGAACTGACTTTTGACTTGTTGGGAGGTTCCAAGATTGCCGGCAAGTCTAGTGACTTGCCCCAATCTCTCGCTGGCGTCGCAAAGGAAATGAAGTCATTATTCGGATTTCAGACAGTCACTCTGATCGATACGATTTCGCTCCGAGTCCAAGAAGGGAAAGACGCCGAAGCGAGCGGGCTTCTTCCGGCAATGACGGGTGATACGGCTGGCCCCAAGGCTAGCTATCAGCTTCGCGTTCGACAAATAGTTGTCAACGGGGCAAAGGGCAGCAGGCAACTGCGCATCGGGGAAGGCTTCCAATGTTTGACGCGAAAGGCAATTTGGAGTTTAGTGTTACCGGTCTGAACACAGGTCTCGATGTCAAAGAAGGCCAACATGTTGTCATTGGCAAAGTAGGCCTTGATCCTTCCTCCAACCCATTTTTTCTCGTCGTCTCCGCCAAAGTAGTCGAATAGCAACTACGCACTGAAGGGGTAGGAAATCGTACAATGCAATTTCTACCCCATGCGATCCGTTCCCTTAATTGCCATACGCACCATGGAAGTGCGCGAAATCCCCGCTCCCCCCGATCCCCCACCCGGCGAAGTAACCATCAAGATCACCGCCGTCGGCATCTGCGGTAGCGACCTCCACTGGTATCAGGACGGTCGCGTCGGCCACATCCAAACACCATTCCCCCGCATCCTGGGACACGAACCCGCAGGCGTTGTCGCCGCTCTCGGAAAAGACGTCACCACTCTGAAATTAGGCCAACGTGTCGCCATCGAACCCGCCGTCACTTGCGGCCACTGTGAATTCTGCCTCACCAACCACCACAACCATTGCGACGCCCTCAGCTTCCACGGTTCCATCTCCGCCCCAGGCTTCTTTCAGGATTACCTCAACGTCCCTGCCATCAACTGCCTACCCGTGCCAGACTCCTTCAGCCTCGCCCAAATCACGCTGATCGAACCACTCGCCGTCATCGTCCACGTCCTCGAACTCAAACCCATCAAACTCGGCGAAACAGTTGCCATCCTCGGCGCGGGCCCCATCGGCTTGCTCACCGCCACCCTCGCCCGTCTCGCCGGTGCATCGCAAATCGTAATTGGCGACCGCCTCCCGCACCGTCTCCGCCACGCCCGCGAAATGGGCTTCACAAATCTGGTCGAAATGCCCAAGCAAAACTTCCGCGACGCTGTCATGGACTTGACCCTCGGCCGTGGCGCCGACATTGTCTTCGATGCCGCCGCCGCCGTCGAAACCATCAACCTCGGCATCGCCTCCGTCCGCTCGGCCGGCCGCTTCGTACTAATCGGCATCCCCACGGAGCTGAACATGAACATCGACCTGCACACCGCCATGACCAAGGAAGTTTCCATTCAAACCATTAAGCGCTCCAACCACAACGACCATCAAGCCAGCGCCCTCATCGCTGCCGGAAAAATTCCCGATTCCTTTGTCACCCATCACTGGCCACTTGAAAAAACTCCCGAAGCTTTCCAGATGTTGACCGACTATTCCGATCAAGTCGGCAAGGTAATTATCCAGGTATGAAGCGCTACCTGGCATTCGATTTTGGAGCGGAAAGCGGCCGCGCCATCGTGGGCACGCTCCACCAAGGCCGCCTTACGCTCGAAGAAATCCACCGCTTCCCCAACGTCACCGTGCGCCTCGATCAAGGCCTCTACTGGGACGCCCTGCGCCTCTTTCACGACATCCAACACGCCCTCCGCATCGCCGGTCGCGAACGGAATCTGCACATCGATGGCATCGGTATCGACACCTGGGGCGTGGACTTTGCCTTCATCGGCGAAGACGGTTCGCTGCTTGAAAATCCGCGCGTCTATCGTGACTCCCGCAACGATGGCTCGGTCGAAAAAATCTGCGCCGTCGCCGGCAAGGAATTCATCTTCCGCAACTCCGGCGTTCAGTTCATGCAGATCAATTCGCTAAACCAGCTATTTGTGGACCGGCAACTCGGTTCACCCGCACTAGCCGCCGCCAAGCGCCTTTTGTTCATGCCCGACCTGTTCAACTATTGGCTTACCGGAGTGCAACGCGCCGAGGTCACCATCGCCAGCACATCTCAGTTCTACAATCCCGTCGAAAAACGTTGGGCTAACGAACTGCTTGCCAAGCTAGGCTTGCCGCACGACATCCTACCCGAAATAATCCAACCCGGCCAGAAACTCGGCCCGCTTCTCCCCTGGCTCGCCAAGGAAACTAACCTCGCGTACGCAACCGTGTACGCTTCCGCAGGTCACGATACCGCCAGCGCCGTGGCCGCCGTCCCCGCCAAAGAAGGTGACGATTGGTGCTACGTTTCGTCCGGCACGTGGTCCCTGATGGGTGTCGAAATCGACACGCCCATCGTCAGCGACGAAGCCATGGCCATGAACCTCACCAACGAAATCGGTTATGGCGGCAAGGTGCGCCTACTCAAGAACATCATGGGCTTGTGGCTGGTTCAGGAATGCCGCCGCGCCTGGGTCGCTGAAGGCCACATCTACAGCTATGACGAACTGACCGCCATGGCCGAACAAGCCCAACCCCACACAGCGTTGATTGATGTAGACGCCTTCCTGCACCCCGGTGATATGCCGCAAAAAATTCGCCATTGGTGCAAACAACATAATCAAACGGCCCCGGAAAGCCCAGGTCAAATGGTGCGAGTCATTCTCGAAAGTCTGGCCGAACGTTACCGCCAGGTTCTGGTAAGTCTCGAAGCAATCACCAAACGAAATATCCGCGTGATCCACATTGTTGGGGGAGGTTCGCAAAACAAGCTGCTCAACCGCCTCGTCGCGCAAGCAACCAGACGCACAGTCATCGCCGGTCCCGTCGAAGGCACGGCTATCGGCAATGTTTTGGTGCAGGCCCTAGGCTCCGGCGAAGTGTCTAATTTAGACGCCGCCCGCCGAATTGTGCGCGACAGCTTTCCCGTGGAACTATTTTCCTAACTATTGAATTGCGAATTTGGTAGAATTCGTCAATCCATGAATAAGCCATCAATCCTAGGCGAAGTGCTCGCGGAGTTCATCGGCACTACCATCCTCATCACCATCGGCGTCGGTGTTGTCGCTATGGTCGAACTATTTGGGACCGGCGTCCCCGGCGAAGTAACTAAGGGCGGATACACCAACATCACCCTGGCCTGGGGATTGGCCGTTACCATGGGCGTTTACGTTGCGGGAAAGATAAGCGGAGCGCACCTGAATCCCGCCGTGACCATCACTCTGGCTGTATTTCGCGGGTTTCCCTGGAGCAAAATTCTTCCTTATATTGGCGCGCAAGTGGCGGGCGGATTTCTTGGCGCCGCGCTTGTTTTCGCCAACTACTACCCCGCGTTCATGAAAGTGGATCCGACCTTGGAAAAGACCGCCGGTGTATTCAGCACATTTCCAGCGTTCCCAAATCAGCCGGCCGCGGGCTTCGGCGATCAGGTTCTCGGCACGGCTCTGCTGCTTTTCCTAATCCTCGCCGTTACCGACGATCGAAATCAGGCTCCGCAGGCCAACCTCACACCCCTAGTCATTGGCCTCATTGTCGTGGCAATCGGAATGAGCATGGGCGCCATGCACGGTTACGCCATCAACCCAGCAAGAGATTTCGGCCCCAGGCTTCTTAGCGCCGCCGCCGGCTTCAAGCACAATGGATTGACCGACGGATCTGGAGTCTTCTGGATCCCCATTATTGCCCCCATTCTTGGAGGCCTCATCGGCGCAGCCGTCTACGATTTCGGCATTCGCCGATTCCTGCCCCAGGATTAATCGCCAATGCTCGTATCCTAAGCGGGTTCACTACGACCGTTTCTTACTCAGCCTTCAAACGGCTAAAGTATTCAAAGTGGGGCAGACCCCCTGGTCTGCGGCTGGCCCCCCGGCCAGCCTGCCCAGGTATAGAAGTAATCACCATTTCCACGTTAATCTTGCGCCAAAATGCAGTATCCCCGAAGGAGTGGAAATAGAGGTTCCAGGTGGCAGCGTCGTCCCCACCGGCCATGCCGAAAGGCTTGAAGCGATTGCTTAGAAGTGCGTGGAATTCCTGCGTACCTCTACGCAAAACCTGTATGCAGTAGGGCGGACCCCCTGGTCCGCGGTCGACGCCCCCGTCGGCCTTTTCCGAATAGGAAAATCGTCCAAGAGACCAGACCAGCTCTCGCGACGGCGCCCCACAATCATCCAGATTAATCAAATCCCCGGCATCCCATGTTAAATTGGAAATACCCGGCTCTTAGGGGGCCTTTCAGTTTTGCCGACGCTCGACTCCTCCACCATCGCGAACGTCAGGGTCAGGATTTCGTCCTCCCTCCTGATCTCACTTGCCTGTCTAATCGCCCTGCTGTACTTCGGCCGCATTCTGATCATCACCTTAATTATTGCCATCCTAAGCGCCTTTATTCTCGACCCCATTGTGGGCCTGTTCCAACGCCTGAAAATCCCTCGCGCCGCAGCCAGCTTCCTGGTCTGCAGCCTCGCCCTATTGGCAATCTACGGGTCATTGTTCGGAGCCTACACGCAGGTTTCGGTTCTGCTGGAAGATCTGCCGGCCTACACGCAGCGAATTAATGAACTAACCGACAAAGTGCTGATTGAGATTGAAGCAGCCGAACGGGCCGTCTATCAGGTCGTGGTTCCGAAACGTCTGCGGGAACAAGCACTGCCTGCCCAGCCCCAATCGAATACTGTTCGTCGCCGCGGCGCGCCGGTCTTACCCGTGGCTCCACCTCTGCCGCCCCCAGTGCAGGAAGTTCGGATTAAGGCCGAACGTTCGCCTATCTTCGATTATCTGTATGCACACATGGATGATTTCTATCACATCCTGTTGATGACATCCTTTGTCCCGTTCCTCGTCTATTTCATGCTCAGTTGGCGAGACCATTTTCTTCGCAACGTCACAAAGCTTTTCCAGGGAGAAAATCGCGAAGTAGCCCATCGAACCATGGAAGCAGTAGCCCACGTCGCCCGCGCTTACGTCGTCGGAAATTTCATCCTCGGCTTGCTCTTGGCGTTTGCCAGCACCCTGTTTTTCTGGATCGCGAAAATTCCATACTGGCCACTCGTCGGGACCCTCAGCGGGTTCTTCAGCTTGGCTCCATATATCGGCTTGCCGCTGGCCATCATCCCGCCGTTTTTTGCGGCGCTCACCGTGTTCAATAACCTCTCGGCATACTTGGTCATTGGAACCACGGTTGCATTTCTTCACCTGCTTGCACTTAACTTGATGTACCCCAAACTGGTCGGTTCCCGTGTCCATCTGAACCCCATCGCTGTTACACTAGCGCTCATGTTCTGGGGCTCGTTGTGGGGCGGCATTGGCCTTGTCCTGGCCGTTCCCGTTACGGCTGCCATCAAAGCGGTTTGTGATAACATCCCCTCCGCCGAAGGCTTCGGCCGCTTACTCGGCGATTAGACCGAACCCGTCACCTTACACGGTGTGATAAGCTGCCTCAAGGGCTAAAATTTCATGTTCAACAAATTCTCCAGGCGTTCTCTGCTCGCCTCCGCACTCGCGTCTCCGGTATGGGCCAAAAAGAACCACATCGGCAAAGACCGCATCTCCACCATTACCGATGAAAACGCCCTTACTCCGGCGGACGCCATCGCTTTTGCAAAACAATACGGCCTGAAATGGGTCGAACTTCGTAACGTCCCAGATCCTCAGAGACGCGGACGACACTATATCCAACTTAGTGAAACGGAACTGAAGCAAGCCGCCAGCGACTTCAAAGAAGCCGGCCTTCGTGTTTCATTCCTCAACAGTGGAATGTTGAAATTCGGCTTGCCCGGAACCGAGCCCGTGCGCCGCCGTCCCGAAACGCCGGAAGCCAGGGTCAAGCGTTTAGCCAGCGAACAAAAAATGTTCGACGACCGCATGAAAGAGCTCGACAAGGCGATCAACGCCGCCCATATACTAGGTGTCGACAAAATCCGCATCTTCGCATTCCTTCGCGTCGAAGACCCCATTGCCGTGCTTCCCAAGGTCGCCGAAGTCTTCGGACCCATGGTCAAGGTTGCCGAAAAAGAAGGCGTTCAGCTTCTCATCGAAAACGAAAATTCCTGTAACGTCGGCACATGCGCCGAGTTGGCCGCGATGATGAAACTCATCTCCTCCAAGGCTTTCAATCTCAATTGGGATCCGCTCAATGCGTTCCACCTAAAAGAAGAGCAGTTCCCATTTGGGTATAAGCTGCTTCCGAAGAAACGGATCCAGAATGTGCAGATCAAGGGGAAGAGCATCCTCGCCGGACCGGAAAAGCTCGATTGGGCCGGCATCTTCAATGCCCTCGAAAAAGATGGTTACATGGGGCAAGTTGGTCTTGAGTGCCACATCTTCGAACGGCTCGTCGAAGCCTCCCACGAATCGATGAAAGAGATTCTCCGCGTCTGCGAAGATCGCAGTATTAAGAGCTAACGCATGTCAAAATCAGTCCTGGGTTTTACGTTGATTGCCTTGTGCGCCGTCGGCTTGGGACTGTTCTTGTTCCTCGAACAAAACAAGGGAGCCCACATGGTTCTCGAAGGCTCCATTAAGTTGGTTCGCGTTCTGCAACTCGAGCCGGATCGTTCGCTGCTTATTTGCGATTTCCGCCTGACGAACCCCGCCGCCTACGATTTCGACGCGAAACACTTTGCGCTCCTGCTAACCACCGCCGACGGGAATGTACTGGAAGGTACCTTCGCCGCCAATTCAGAAGCGGAACGAATCTTCGAGGCATACCCCGAGCTGGGTCCTAAGTACAATCCCGTTTTGTTCACCAGGCAAAAAATTGAGCCCGGCAAAACAGTGGATCGCATGGTAGCCGTTTCCTACAAGGTTCCCGCCGCCACGTTAGAATCTCGCAAAAAGTTAGTACTCAGAATTGATGAAGCCGACCGCATGGTCTCCGAAATTGTAGAGAAACGGTAAATTCTCATCATAAATGGGGC
>JANXXI010000237.1 GCA_025350695.1 Acidobacteriota bacterium | reverse complement strand
TGTTGCAGGACAAGGTCTTCCTGGCGCAACAGAACTACTTCATCTATCCGCAATTCGGAACTGTCAATTTGCTCTCGAACTTCAATCACAACACTTGGCATAGCGGAAACATCTCGCTCGAAAAGCGTTACGGCAAGGGGCTCACGTTCAACACCAGCTTTAACTTCTCCAAATCGCTAAGCAATGACGATTCACTCAGCTACTACAATCGCCAAGGAAAGGCCCGTACAGCCTACGATCAGCAGAAGGCCTTCGGCGCATTTGCAGTTTATGAATTGCCTGTCGGCAAAGGCCGGCGATTCCTCAACCGCGGCGGAGTGGTAAACGCAGTGCTCGGTGGATGGAAAGTGAATATGAGCGAAAACATACTTTCTGGCGTTCCTCTCTCTGTTTCCCACGGTGGCAGTCCCAACAGATATCTAACGGCATCACGCGTTAACGCGTTGGTGCCCGTCGAACAGGTAAAGGTTCCCAATTGGGATATGGGCAATCGTTTTCCAACCGCCGCGCAAAACCCGTACTTCAACCAGAGTGCATTCGCGTACCCTGATGCCTATACCATCGGTTCGCTCGGCTCCAGAGTCTTGCAAGCGCCCGGGCTTTTTTGGATGCAATGTTTCGCCACCAAGAGTTGGAATCCAGTTGGGGAGCGTTTGAAGCTTAGTTTCCGCTTAGACGGCCACAATCTGCCCCACAAGAATCCCAACCTTGCAGCGCCCGGCACAACCTACAACCTCAACAACACGTCTTTTGGAAGGTTCACCGGTGTCGTCGGCGACTTCTCAAACTTCGGCACGGCGCAAGCCAACGTTCAAATGTCCATTCGCGCGGAGTTTTAATATGAGCACATCGGAATCTCGCAGAGACTTCTCCAAACTAGCCGTCGGCGGAGCAGCTTTGCTCGCCACTGCAACCAACAGTTCCGCCAAGATGCCCTCCGTCCCGCCCGGCATAAAAATCGGTGTCAGCGGTGGCCAACCAACGCCTGAAAACTTGCTCTACCTCAAGCAGCTCGGCGTTACCTGGGTCAGCCTCGGCGCCTCTCCAGCAACAGCCACCGCCGAAGGCTTTATTAAGATCCGCGAACAGTGGGAAGCCGGCGGCTTCAAGGTTTATAACATCGGCAGCGGTGTTGGCCCCAGCGGCAGTCTTCACAACATGGAGGAAGTCACACTCAACCTCCCAGGCCGCGATAAAAAGATCGAAGAGTACCTCAACTACATCCGCTACCTGGGCAAAGCTGGCATCCCCTATAGTACGTATGCTCACATGGGCAACGGCATCTGGCGCAGCGGCCGTGAAACATTGCCCCGCGGGTACTCCGGATCTTCTCTCGATCTGTCCAGCCCCGACGCCAAGGGTACCTGGGCCGGTAAGACCTTCACCGGTCCGCTCTCGCACGGTCGCGAATATTCCAAGGAAGAGATCTGGGAAAACTACACCTACTTCATCAAGAAGGTTGTCCCGGTTGCGGAAGAGGCTGGCGTGCGAATCGGCATCCATCCCGACGATCCGCCCCAGCCAATGCTAGCCGGTGTCCCGCGCTGTATCTTCTCCAACTTTGAAGGATACAAGCGAGCCATCGAAATCGCCAACAGTCCCAACATCGGCGTGTGCTTGTGCTGCGGATCTTGGCTCGAAGGCGGCAAGATGACCGGTGCCGATCCTGTCCAAATGATCAAGTACTTCGGCCCCAAGAAGAAGCTTTTCAAAATCCATTTCCGCAACGTCAGCGGACCGCTGCCGCACTTCACGGAAACCATGATAGACGATGGCTACTACGACATGAGCAAAATCATGCGAGCTCTGGTTGAGGTGAAATTCGATGGCATCATGATCCCCGATCACGTTCCAGGCTTAGGCAGCAACCCTGCGACAGAATCCGCCGGCCGCGGCGCAGCGGGCAGAACACCCGGCGAATTCCGCCCCAGTCCAGCTCTGGCATATTTGCTAGGCTGCATGAACTCAATGCTAGTAGCGGCGCAGGGCATGCCTAAGTAGCGAATGTTTGCAAAAAGTATTGTTATCGAGGAGTTTTGAACTTGGAATACAATTTTGAAAGATTTTCCCAACTTTGGACGAGTAAAGGCATGTGCGAGCAAGCCACAGCGCGAGCAAATGACCTTGCCAGATCTGGCTGGCGCGTCGCCAAGATTCAGCAAGGTTGGAGCGGGTTCTTCTTTTCAACGTTGTTTGTGCTTTTTGACCGGGAATCTGAAGGGACCAAGAGGCAAAACATTCAGTTCCCCGAGTAATCCCCTAACAGTCATGGCTCGCGATTAACGTAATCCCAGTGAGCCGTGACCGTCAGGGAGCGGT
>JANXXI010000218.1 GCA_025350695.1 Acidobacteriota bacterium | reverse complement strand
TTTGTGGATGCTGCTTCACGGCGGTCGCTAGTTGGGCCGATATTGCGGTCCTCGACTCGGCCGAATCAAGCAAAGTGCCGCCCAGTTTGACCAGCAGCTTCACAGCAGCCCCTCGGTCTCAGCAAATCCCAGCATCAGGTTCATGTTCTGAACGGCCTGGCCCGCCGCCCCCTTTATTAAGTTGTCTTCCGCCGTAACGACCACGCCACGTTTGGTAGACGCATCGAACACCACGCCGATGTCACAAAAATTTGTATGCGCGATTCCAGCGATATCCGGAACAGCCGGTGGCTGGTAAAGCCGCACGAAAGGCTCGTTGCCGTAATACGTCGAGTAGATCTCAATCAATTCCGCCGCGGATCCAAGTTTCGGAGCGCGGAAATAAATCGTCTCCAGAATCCCGCGGTGAATGGGAATCAATTGAGCGGTAAAGCTGAATTGCCCCACCTCGAGACCGGTGTTCATTAATACCTCGGGCACATGGCGGTGGTCCAGTAACGAATAGGCTGAAAAGTTTTCCGTCACTTCACAAAAGGCGGTCTTGAGCGAAGGCTTACGCCCGGCGCCACTCACTCCGCTTTTGGCATCGCAAACAATCCCCGCCGAAAGATCGGCTATGCCGGATCGCACCAGCGGCATGATAGCAAGGCTGGCGCAGGTGGGATAACAACCGGGATTGGCGATCAGCCTGGCCCCGGCAATTTTGTCGCGGCTTAACTCCGGTAGGCCGTAAACCGCCTCCGCCAGCAAAGCCGGTTGTGTGTGTTCTTCTTTATACCAATGCTTAAAATTCTCAACCGTGCCCAAGCGGAATGCGCCACTCAAGTCAACAACCTTGGATCCGGCGGCAATAAACTGCGCCGCAAGTTCCATTGAAACGTCGGCGGGCGTGGCTAGGAACACGCAGTCGATGCCAGCCTGTTTCGCGGCTTCGGCGGTAGCGGCGATGCGCGTGGGGGTTTTCGCGCCGATGGGTAAGGGCTTAGCCGATGCGTCCGAGCGGTGATCCATCAGGTACACTTCGACGCCGCTGTGTCGCGCAAGAATGCGCACCAGTTCTTCACCGCTGTATCCCCTGAAACCGACTATGCCGACGCGCTTCGCCATCTGATTAAATATTCACTCCTATGAATAAATATACCATTGATGGCTAGTGGTAGTGTCCTACGGTTGTGCTGGTTGTCTATTCAGGGGGTTACATCGATTTTTTAAGAACCGAAAGGGGAAGGATGTAGAGTTTGCCGAGTATAGTCGATGGATGCGACCAGCCGAAAGTGGTTACCGTGGATGTTGAAAACGACTCGTTCGGCACTCAGAATATTGGCCGTCGCGAACGCTCGCTTGCCAGTTTTGCTTCACTGTGCCAAGCTTCCAGCCTGTCCTTCGCGGCTTTCTGAACAGACTGTCCTCGTAACGATACAACGAAAACGGGTGAGCGTACTCTTTGCTATAACTCGCAACCAGTCGAGCGTAACAAGTTCCCGAATTGGGCACACGCGAAATGGGAACTAATTTTTGTCGACGGGCCGCAGTTCAAAGCGGCAGGCGAAGTTGTCTGCTTACGGACATCCCACATATTGGACAGCCACATGAGCCAAAAGTTGTCGCGGACTGCGCAATCGCCCTCGGGCAGGGCCTACGGTCTCCGTCGCCGGCCGCGGTGAACCTGCGTACAATTAGGCATGAGAATTGCGGCGTTGCTGCTCGCTATCATTACTATCGTCGCCAGCATTGCCGGCATCGTTTCCCCCGACACGATGATGACGCTTCGCCGCTCGTACTACACGCCGAGCGGTCTCTACGTGGGTGGCGCTATTCGCATAGCCATGGGGCTGGTGCTGATCCTGGCGGCCTCCAACTCCCGCTGGCCCAGGATTCTTCGTGCTTTCGGATCTTTAATGTGCCTGCAAGGAATTATGGCGAACCTGTTAGGACTGGAACGCGCTCGTGCGGTCCTCGAATGGGAGGCGATTCATACCGCGTTCTTGCGAGCCGGAGCCACGGTTGCTCTAATCAGCGGCGCTATTATCGCCATCGCTGTTACGACGAAGCCATCTGAAGGGCAGAGCAAAGTAGCCCCCTAGCATTTGCTGCTTACATCTATCTCTGTTCGGAAACGGAGCGGTCCGCCAATTCACCAAGAATGGGAAGCCGGAATGCTATCCCTTGGCTGGTCTTCACCATGAGGAAAACCCAGGTGCCGAACAACCCCAGTTTCATTAGATTCTCAATGCGAAAACCGACATGCTCAAAGCGCAGAATCGGCCCAAGGACATGCTCCACAATCAAGTACACCACAAACAGATAAAGCCCCTGAAAGGCGTGAAATCGTGTGTCGGCATCATGCCGAAAGCGTTCCGAAGCCAAGACGATTACCGAGCCAATCCAGCCAAGCACAGGTATGTAACACAGAAGGGCTGCCGTCTTGGGGTCGAGCGAGTTTAACCAATTCTGGGCCTTGGTAGATGCTTGCGCCGCCGCGCCCGAGGGGAACCCGGAAGTGGAGGAGCTAGCATCGCCCGAAGCCGCATGGTCCTGAACCGTGCCGCAGCCGCCGCAAAATTTATTCGTATCGCCAACCTGAGTTCCGCACTTTACGCAATATGGCATGATCTGACCCTCACAGTTAGTGTACGCAGTTTAGGAGCAAAATGTTTCACCCTTCGCTGTGGTAGGATGCTCGTGATGACACGTTGGATACTAGCCATGATGGCAGCCGCGGGCCTTGCTGCCGCCGCGAACAAGACTGTGGACTTTTACTTTGTGGATGTGGAGGGCGGCCAAGCGACTCTAATCGTGACCCCTGAAAAGGAATCCATTCTGGTTGACGCAGGTTGGGCGGGCTTCGACAAGCGCGACGCCAAACGCATTCTGGCCGCAGCGAAGAAAGCGGGAGTCAAAAAAATTGATTACATGGTTATGACCCACTACCACACCGATCATGTTGGCGGTGTTCAGCAATTGGCGGAACTCATCCCGGTTGGAACTTTCGTGGATCATGGCGACAATCGGGAAAGCGACAAGCCGGCTGAGCGCTTGACCGCCAGTTATTTGGAAGCCGTGAAGTCCGGGAAACATCTGGTTGTTAAACCCGGCGACAAACTCCCTTTGAAAAAGGTGTCCGTCGAAATAGTCACCGCCGATGGCAACACTACCACTCGTGAGGGTAAGCCGAACCCGCTGTGCGCGAATGCGCGGAAGAAGGCCGATGACCTTGGCGAAAATGCCCGAAGCGTCGGGTTCCTTTTAACCTACGGGAAGTTTAAGTTTGTCGATCTTGGTGACCTCACATGGAATAAGGAATTGGAACTCGCCTGCCCTACAAACAAAGTGGGTGAAGTGGATTTATACCTAACTACCCACCACGGTTTGGACCAATCGAACGCTCCTGAGCTGGTGCACGCTTTGAATCCACGCGTCGCCATCATGAACAATGGCGCGAAGAAGGGTGGAACCGCCCCGGCATGGAAAACGATAAAGGCCTCACCCCGGTTGCAGGACATGTGGCAGGTTCACTTCGCGCTGGCGGGGGGAAAAGAAACGAACGTGCAAGACATGTTCATCGCCAACACCGATGAAACCGGCACTGAGTATTATCTGAAGGTATCGGCCGACGCGAACGGCGGCATGGAAGTTTACAATTCGCGCAACAAATTCAAGAAAACCTATTAGGAAAGGGCGGGATCAAGGCGCGGCGTTTGCGCGGTAACGGACTCGAGGCCCAAAGCCCACCCGGCTCGCTGGTTGTCCAACAGGATTGCTAAGTTGCAGCGCCGCGACTCGGCAGCTGAAGGAACAATCAGCGCCTCAATGCCGACGCTCCAGGCAGACTGTCCCACGTGCTGCGTTAGTGTATAGGAATCGTCAAGCAGTTGCGCGGCGCTTAACCCTAGCCTCTTCAGTAAGAACTCGCTGGTGAGATCCACCACCCGCGACAATCTCACGGAGATCACCGCATCGGCAAACCCACAGTCCGGATCCACTGTGAAATAGCGCGCCATTTCCGCTTGCAATGTGTCCTGCTCAAAGCACGCGTATAGGCATCCAAAATAATCGCGGATGTTATACCGGCCGCCACGGGCTAGCGATCCGGCCATGGACAGCATGGAATTTTGAAAGGGTGCTAAGGAGCGGCGGTACACCGTTCCCTCAAATGAAGTAACCGGAGCCGCTTTTAGCAACTCGGCCAACTCCGCAATCAGGCGGGAACTCCCCAACTCATGCGGATCACCGTGTCGAGAACTCTCTCAAGACCACCGTCTTCCCGCATCACATCGATCGGAGTCCGTCGACCTAAAGCCGGAACCTCGCTACGTAACCATTTAGCCGCGTTTTCAGGACGGTAGATCTTCAATAAACTTTCCCAAACCTGAAGCAGTTTCTCTTCCCGTTTTTCCGCGATCACAGATTGAGCTTGGGAAGGCCCAGCTTCCCGGCGCGAAAGGGTTCTAGGATGAACACCCAGAATCTGGGCCACCACGGCCCGTCCAAGCACTTGTTCCGCGACTAACATTGGCTGTACTGCAGTTCCCATGTCTCACATTAGCAGATTCTAAGTCATTTAACAAGTCCAATGGTAGAAATCAAAAATCTTAGACACTTGTCAATTATTACGTCACATATCGACCTAGGCCTTTTTCAATCATATCATGAGGTTATATTTGAACGAGTCTCAGTTAGTCGCACGGTTTTGTTTCGAGATTACTACATTCTGGACATCTGACGAGACAATTGCCCGACTTCAGATTCGCCCGACAGTTGTTTGTAACCATTGTAACCAAAGCTTCTTGGGCATGTACTTGCGTCCTGATGGGAAGTCCCGTTGGGGAACCTTCGAATGGCAATACGCATGTTGCTGCTCTTGTTCGTTCTGTCCGGCGGCATTATCCACGCCGGACCCTGTTTGTCTGGCCCGCTATCCGGCTACCCAGGTGGTTCGTGCACCCTAACCGGCGTGGTTTTCGACAATTGGAGTTACGCCCCTGGCGCAACCGGAGTACCCGCCACAAGCATTAACGTTACTCCGAGCGCTGCTGGCCCGGTGTTTGAATTTTTGGAAGTTGGCCCAGGTTGGCTGCAAGCGGCCGGCACCACCACCTCGGGAAGCATCGGGTTCCGTGGTACAGGAAGCAATGTTGGGACGCGACTGTACTTGGGGTTTGGTGGACCAACTGGGGCAGCCGGCGGCGTGACGCTGGTATCGGCCATCTGCCTCAATAGTGTACTCGCCGGTTGTGCCAGCGGGACGCTGAAGCCGTCCATTTCGTCGTTCAACATGGGAGGTGGCCCTCCGGTTATTCTCTCCGAGTCTTTTTACCCACTGGCTGCTTCTGCTGACATCCTCACCACTTTCACGATCACAGGAGGAAGTGCGGGAGCTGGGCTTAGCGTATTTGAGAGCGGTCTTTACGCTGTGCCTGAGCCCAGAACCACCATGTGCCTTGCTCTTGGGCTCGCGGTTATTGTGGCTGTGCGGAGACGCCGCCTCAGCTTATAGCCTTTGATATTTCCGATGGGCTCCAATTCGGTGTGCCGCCATGCCGGCCCGCAACCAATGCGCCCACTCGATTAGCGAACTCCCCGATCCTCTGAAGTGGCCAATCTTGTGAAAGACCATGCACCAGCGCCGCGGAAAACGCATCTCCCGCGCCAACCGTATCGGCCACTTCCACCGGAACGCCGGCAACTTCCAAATATTCGTCTTCTCGGAACAACGCACAACCCAAAGCGCCGCGTGTCACGCAAACCGTTTCCCAATCGAAGCGTTTGGACCACCGCCTGCAAAATAATTCCAGACTCGTATTCGGCTCATGGAACATAGAGCACAACTCCCGCACCTCGGCGTCGTTCAACTTCAGAACATCGGCCAGGGGCAGTAATTCCATCAGTAGCTCCGGCGAATAGCAGTCCTTGCGTAAGTTGACGTCATAGAATCGAGGCGCAGTGGGATTGGCATTCAGCAATTGACGAGTAACTTGCTTCGGCTGTTGATAGATCTGATGCAACGTTCCGAAATAGATCCAATCGGGCGCAATGGATGGTGGAACCCATTCCACAAAATCGTAAGCCGCTGGCCGATGCAGTGTGAATGTTGGCTGTCCCTGGTCGCCTACCTGAACGGTCACCTGTCCCGTCGGGGCCTTTGACGTTACTTGTGGCTTCAGGCCGAACTGGTTAGCGGTGGCAAAAGCCTTCGCTCCCAACTCATCCTCCCCCACCGCGGAAAGGAAATGCACGCGGTGACCAAGTGTCGCTGCGTGCACGGAAAAATTATAGGTTGCTCCACCCAACAACAGCCGATCAGGGAAAACATCCCAAAGGATCTCCCCGATCGAAATAATATCCGCCATCTACAAACCGAAGGCAAAAAGCGAATGGCCAATAGCGATGGACACTTGC
The DNA here is from genome assembly GCA_025350695.1 of Acidobacteriota bacterium. Lineage (GTDB taxonomy): Bacteria > Acidobacteriota > Terriglobia > Bryobacterales > Bryobacteraceae > JANXSF01. The sequence continues at coordinate 38,154 of JANXXI010000218.1, read as the reverse complement.
TGCTTTCCGTCCACCGCGTAACTGACAGGATTCGCAAACGCACGGCCGCCCGCTGGAAACTTCCACAACAGCTTGCCTGTTGCATCGTCCAGCGCGATCACATCCCCATCGCCGATGGCGGAAAAGACAAGCCCACCCGCTGTACTTAAAACACCGGACCACGACGCAATCGCAAGGGGATAGGTCCACTTCGCCGTCCCCGTCATCGGATCCATTGCCTTGATGGCGCCCTGGGCATCCTCACCTGGTTTCGAAATAAACCGCCCAGCCAGGAACCAACTGCCTTCATTATACGTATCGTTGCCGGAATAGAACACGCCGCCTTCATCCCGGGTCATCACGTAGTGAAGCCCCGTTAAAGGACTGTAGGAAGGCGCTTGGAAGTTCGTTGCGCCAGGCGAGTTGGGATAGACGACAGTGCCCTTCTCTGTTGGCGTAATGTCGGCCATCTTGATCGGCCGGCCCTTGGCATCCAAACCTTCGGCCCACGTCTGCTTCACATACTGCTTGCCCAACAGATACTCTCCGGTTGCGCGATCCAGCACATAGTAAAAAGCATTGCGATTGGCGAACAACACAACCTTGCGTCGTGCCCCCTTCCAATTCAGATCCGCCAACACCGGCACCTGAGTTGAATCCCAATCATGCATGTCGTGCGGGGTGAACTGGAAGTACCACTTCATTTTTCCCGTGGCCGCATCAAGAGCAAGAATCGAATCGGAATAAAGGTTGTCGCCCGTGCGCGACCCGCTATTCCAATCAGGTCCAGGATTGCCCGTTCCCCAATAGATTAAGTTCAGTTGCGGATCATACGATCCATTCACCCAAGTTGTGGCCGACCCGGTCTTGTAGCTCTCGCCCTTCCACGTCTCCGCGCCTTTCTCGCCGGCTGCCGGAACCGTCCAGGTGCGCCAAACTTCTTTGCCGGTGTTCTTGTCATAAGCGGCAATGTATCCGCGCACGCCGAACTCGCCACCGGCCGAACCGATCACCACCATGTTGCCAACTACCAGCGGAGCCACGGTGGATGTATAGCCCTTCTTGTAATCAGCCACCTTCGCATCCCACAGGATATTGCCGGTTGAAGCGTCCAGCGCCAGCAAATGGGCGTCTAACGTACCGAGGAAAACTTTGCTTCCATCAATCGCCACGCCGCGGTTCACTTTGCCGCAACAAACCGGCGGACTGTCAGGCAACACGCGACGGTACTTCCACAGCACTTTGCCGGTCCGCGCCTCAAGCGCCGTCACGTCGCTCGGGGGTTCGGAAATGTACATGATGCCGTCGCGAACAATCGGCGAGACTTCAAACTTGTCGGTTTTGTCGATCTGATAAACCCATAGGGGCTTCAGTTGCCCAACATTACTCTTGTTGATCTGCGTCAGCGTGGAATGCCGGTGCCCTAGCGTGTTTCCGGAAAATGTAGTCCAATTGGCGTCCTGCGCGCAGCCAGTTGCGGCGATCAACAACCCAAGTCCAATACTCTTCATCGGGATCCTCATTACATTCCACCTCGTAGCGAAAACAGGTAGGAGATCAAATCAGTCAACTCCGCATCCTGAATCCTGCCCTGATAGGTGGGCATGCTCGATTTGGCGCTACGGTCGATGTTCTTGGTCTTTGATTTATCAATGTTGTGAATCTTACCGTTGCCCTCGCGGATCATGATCGCAAATTGATCTTCGTTCAGCTTTACGCCGGAAACGGTCGTGCCGTCTGCCATCGAAACCTTCGCAACGCTCCAACCGGGAACGAGGGAAGCATTCGGCTCCAAAATGGAAGTCTTCAAATTCGACGGACTGCGCTTCGCCCCAATGTCGGAAAGGTCGGGACCGTTGCGCCCTCCTGCTCCGTTAACCATGTGGCAACCAGCACACTTACCTTTGAACGATGCCGCGCCCTTAGTCGGATCGCCAGGAACAGACTGTGGCGCCGACCTCCCCAGCGACCGCACAAATGCCGCAATCTTCCATCCATCCGCATCGCTCAGGCCTAGTGAGGCAGGCATGTCCGAGCCCGGAATTCCATTCTTTATGATGTTGAACAGGGAATTGTCCGATGGCGCATGCGGCAGATTTGGACTGACCAAATTAGCGGCAAAACCATCGTCGCCCCTGCCGTGGCAGAACGCGCAATGTACTTCGTAGGCTGTCTTGCCGGCCGCGAGGCTGGCTGGGTCGTTGGGGATCTGACCCTGCGTGGCCCAAAGGAACATGGAGATGGGAATGAGTATTCTTCGCGACATAGTTTTATTAACCGAAGCTCTGTCACGTTATCAAAGCGGAGGAAGGCAGGTCAACTGTTTTCGCGAAGGAACATTGCCACACAACACACTATTCGTTGATCCCCGCAACAAACCAACGGCGACCGTTTAGAAATGTTTTGGTTCCTTCGGCGGTCAACTGAATGGCTTCCCTTGAGCCATCGGATCCGGATAATTCAAGAAGCGCCTTACCGGCCTCCTCGTAAACCCGCCAGTGCCCCGCCGCTCCCCCGCTCCCCGCGGAACTACCGGTAGCCCCCGAAACGTAGACCGATACCGAGCTAGCCGAGCAAGCATCAACTTTTTCTCGCTGCTCTATCGTCAGAGTAACCACTTGAGCACCCGCTGAATTGCACCAGCTTCTTGTTCGCAAGCCTTTCTCTCCAATTTTTAGTCAACGCGGTTCCGTTGTCCGCCGCCTGTTGAGCGCGAGTTTTGCCAACGGCTACACTATCAGCGATTTCCCGAAGCGCAGCTTCTCGATTGCTGATCAAGTCGCGTTTGCCGGCAGCGAACACAACGGCGGCCCCGCCAGAAAAGGCAATTACGTAAAGCCTTACACGCGCCGGCTGGCCGTTCTCCGCGAAATCGTAGGACCGGCTGTACCCAAAACCTTTAAGTGGTTTGAACGGCGTGACTGCCGACGCTCCCGCCAGAACGCCAGCCGGGAAATAGCGAGCCTCAATCGATTCAAAAACCTTAGGATCCTTCGCGTCCACGCCCGGTTCCAGCTTAACCAGATAGAGTTCTTCTTTGGGCGAGTAGTAAGGGGGCTTCAACGCTGCAGCCTCCTTCATCTCCGTCCCTTCCCATCCTACCGGGACCTTCAATTCGAGGCCCGAAGAAAGTCGAAGTGGCGTCTGACCTCCGGCGACGGCTGCGGTTAGCAGAGCAACAAAGCGAGTAAGTTGTTTCACGGTCCTGATCTCCTTGCACGGTGAGGTTTTGCCCTCACACAAGGATCATACGGCTAGTGAAAATGGGAGTCGTTGCGGAATCGTAAAAAGGTTTGTTAACAAGTCTTGCTTGGATCGTCTTATCCAACAAAAGCAATTTCCACCCAATGCATCTTCCCGGCGCCTGACGCTTGCACTTCCACCACATTCGCCGCGCGCTGCACCGCCTCACCCGGAGCCTCAAAAATCAGCGCTTCCCCATTGGGCTTGGGCTTGGGTAATTCCCGTTTCGTTCGCGGCCTACACAAAACTCCGTTCAACCGGACCTCCTTAATACTGCCGCTTTCAAAGCTCAACCGGACCTCCGTTCGCAAGCGTCCAGGCTTAGGTCCAGTGGCCAAACGAAAGGCACTCCACCCATTCGCGGGAATGTCACGAGGCAGCGGAACCGCCCTCGCCTCCCCCGGCGCCCATGTATCGGCATAAGTCATGATGTGCCGCCGCGGCTTGCCTTCAAGAGTCGCTAGTTGCCCAATCTCCCGTAGCAGAGCGGGATAGTCGGCAATCCCCTCCATCGCCGTATCCGAATCCATATAGTTGAACAGATAAACGCGATCCGCGCCCCGATCAAGCATTGCCGCCGCAGCCCCCCGCACCGTCTCAAGCGAATTCATCTGGATTGGACGGAATGCATTGTATGGCCGCACGATTACTTCAAGCCCAGCCGAGAGAGTAACCTTCGTCCCTCGCAGCAACTGCTTCCAAGTCTCCACCGGCATATCCGATTCAATGGTCTGCCAAAAAGGAGTAATCACCAGGCTATCCACCAACCCGCGACGCGCCCATTCCACACCATCCATCCCTAACGCCAGAGCCGATTGCGGTCGTGACGGCACCCGCGCGCTCAACTGAATCCGGCGGCCACGCCTCTTTCCCCAGCTATCCAAAATCCGCCGCACTTCAGCCGTGAACTCGGTCAACAGTACGGCGCCTTCCGCCTCGCGCCCTGGCTTGAAGTGGTAGCCAAACCGCATCCAGTCAAGCTCCAAACCATCGAAATCGTAACGCTCCGCCAGTTCAACCACCAGCTTCATGTGGTAGTCCCGAACTTCCTTGCGCCCATAATCGAAAGCCCGATCCGTGAGCCCTTCAAATTTGTAAGGAACCCGACGATACTCCGGATGCTCCCGCCAAAACTCGCTGTGAATGTAGCAAGCCGGATCGTCCGTATTGTGGACATCGTTCATGCGCATCGAAACCCACGGCGACATACCCTTCGCCCGCGACCTCGCAATCCATCGAGCATAAATGTCGATCCCGTCCTGCGCCAAATGCCATGCCGAATGCACCCATCTCCGTGCCCCGGCGCGTGATTCAGCCGCAAGGCTCTTAAACAAAGGTTGATCATCCGGCCCGTCTGGAACGTAACCACGCCAAATCGGATCCCATACCTTGCTCGCGTACGAAGTGCGCATGGAGTTGACGCTGAACAGAAGCTCCTTCACCTGCGTGCCTGCATATTGATCGATGAACTGATCTAAATCCGCAACAGTAATCCGCTTGCCGCCGCGGCTGGAAAAATAGTGGCTGTTGTCCTCATTCAGCGACAGCCCGCCGACGGCAGGCCCCTTCACCGCTGGCGCAAACGCACCCAGAGCAATAGCTCCAACCTCTCTTCTGGTCATACTATAGTTCATCGATTTTTACGAAAGGTTGCAGTTTTTCGACGAGTTCCGCAGGCAGCGGATGACCTTTCTTCGTCTTCACCGACATACACGCGATCACCAGCTTCGCGGCGGCAGCCTCCACCTCCCCCTTGCGAATCGAGTAAGCCATTGTGTAGGAGGCCGTGCCAATGCGGTCCACCCAGACGTGAATATCCAGTTGATCGTCGCAAACAATAGGAGCCTTATAGTCAGCCTCCACGCGCACCCTCGGATACTTCAGTTCGTCTAAAGACATGCCGCCAAAGGGTCTGCCAATGAACCGAAAAAACTCCATCTCAGCCGCTTCTACGTGCCGGAACAAGGCGCTGTAGTGAATACGCCCGCTAGCGTCGGTGTCCACAAAGAGCAAGCGCGTTTTCCATATGAAGGGAGCCATCCGTACTAGCTTACCGCTGCCATGGAGACTTATTCATCGTCCTGTTGGAAATGGCGTCCAATCCCGCGGCGATCTCCAGCCATGCCGCCGACGCAAGTTGCCCGTCGACATTCTTCATCGCTAGCCCATTAATGGGGCGCCACTTCGGGCCAAGCCTGAAGCATACAGCGAGCCCATCGATGATTCCAAAGCTTTGGCGGCGTGCGGGTTGCCCGACGCGTTCCAAATCAACCGGTGGAAGGTTAAGTCAGAATGGAAGAATGCCGCCATGTCTCCTTCGCGCGCGGCTTTTTCGTTTTCATCCAATTGTTACTCAAGCTCGGATATGCCCTGGACGTAATGAGCGCGGTTGCCCATTCCAAAACTTTGGGTTCCAGGACGCGCCGCAACTCGCAAATCCGTTGCGCTTCCGTGTTGGTTAGCTGTATCACGGAATAACGATGATCAAGCTTCCGGACAAACGATCCGCGGCTTTCCAGGTCCCTGGCCGGGCTGGAATCCACCGGCGATGATGTCATGCTGCAAGATACTGCACAAGCTCATCTCGCGGCGAGCGAGGACGAAGGATGCCACTCATGGCGGGCTCAACAGTCGCTGCTTCCAACGTAATATAGTGCCTATCACTACTAGAAAATGAACTTAAGACCAAACTGCAGCTGACGTCCAGTGGCTTGCGAACCACTCAACTTGCCGAACTCCGGATTATTGTCGTTGCATGCCGAACCGGGCGTTCGTCCAATGCAGGTCATCGACGGACTGTTGGAACTAGGCAAACTGAATGTAGGAGTATTCATCAGATTGAACGCTTCAGCGCGGAATTGCAGATGCAGCCGTTCGGTGAAATCAACTTGCTTAAACAGTGAAAAATCGAAGTTCACCGAGCCCGGACCACGAGCCACCCGTCGCGCGGAATCACCATAGAGTTGAATGGCCGCACCGGTATTGCTCAGCGTTGTGCCCGGTACGCGGAAGGCGGCGGCATTGAAGAACAGATCCGGACCGCGTCCGCTTTCCACTTGAATCGGCTGCCCCTTCACGCGATCAGGTACGTTGAAGGTATTAAATATCGGAGGCAGTCGATTAGTGCGGATGTCCGTCGGAAATCCGCCGCGAAGCGTGGTGATGCCGTTAATCTGCCATCCGCCAAGCACCGTGTCAACCGCGCGATTATTACTACTCAGCCAACGGTGCCCACGGCCCCAGGGTAACTCGTACCCGTAACTTACATTGAAAATGTGGGCCACGTCGATTGGCGCCAGACCTTTTTCGCGAGACAAGTTATAAGCGTCCAGCGCGATCGAGGTCCCGCCATTCTGTGTGAACGAGCTAGGTCCGGATCCGCCTTCCTCCATATTCTTCTGCCACGTGTAATTCACCAGAAAGTTGAGCCCATTGCGGTGCCGCTTCTCTACCCGAAGATTGAACGCATTATAGTTCGACTTCGCCTTTGAGAATGTGGGGATGACCGTGCCATTCACCATCGGAAATGGCCGTTGACTCTGAATGTTACGGCCATTCAGGGCATATTCAAAGGGAACTTGGTTCACGTTGATAAACAAAGTCGCCAGGTCTCTTCCACGCGCCCCCTGGTACGACGTCTCAAGTAGCAGCGCATCGGCCGGCTGAAATTGCACCGAGAAGTTATACTGTTCCAGCTTAGGAAACCGCGCGTCGTGAAATCCTTGCGATCGGATCGTGCGAGTCAGCGGCGCAGTCGCGCTGTAGCCCTCCAGTGTGATCGCCGTTGGTCCCGTCAGCACGGGCGAGTTAATCGTGTAAGGCGGAGCCACCGTCTTCGATGCACTGACCACGGGCGCCACTAGTGCCGGCGTGTTCGGATTATTGCCGGCCAACTGCGTCACTTCCTGGTTCTGATCGCGAAGTCCATAAAAGAGTCCATATCCGCCACGCACCACCACGCGCCGCCGCGCCTGATACGCAAAGCCCACCCGAGGCCCAATGTTGTTATGGTCCCCGTCAACGATGGCCCGCGTGTATCCATCCTTGCCCGGTACGGCGAAACGCGCCTTGTCCAAATCGAACAGTCCGCCCCGATCGCGAATGTCGATCGGTTGCGTGTACAAGTCGTAACGCAAGCCCAGATTGAGCGTCAGCTTCTTCGTGATCTTCCAATCGTCTTGAAAAAATCCACCGAAGTAGACATCAGCCTGGCGGCCCCAGTCCAACATTTGGGTCCCCTGAATCAGGCTGGGAAAGCCCATCAGATAATCGGCGAACGGTGCACCTGACCCCGCCGAGTCGCTGCTCGAAGAAAAGATTGAACCAAAGATAAATTGCCCGAAGAATGGGTTCCCGCGCAAATTGTCGTAACGGTTACGGCGCAAGTCCGCCCCCACTTTCATGCCGTGCGCGCCCTTGTTGATAGAAATCGTATCGGCGAAGTGGAATCGGTTTTCGTAGTTCAAATCACTCGATCCGCCGCCCCAACCGTCGAACTGGGTTGATCCGGTGCCCTCGCCCGAAAAGTTGAAAGCGATAGACGGAAAGCCTTTCACAGGGAAGGGAAACAACGCCACTTTGTTATCCAGGGCAAACTTCGCTCCTTCGTTCACTCCGTCCACCAAGCGGCTGCCATTGTGCCGCGTATATCCTGCGCGGAACTCATTCACCAACGTAGGGGAAAAAACATGCGTGTCGCTGATCACCGCTTGGACAATGTCGCGGTATAGAGTATTGCTGCCACCAATGAAGCCATCGAAGGAACCGGGTTGCGGCGTGGTGGTGTTGCTCTTCGAAATACGCCCAAAAATGTTGTTCTTCGCGCTCACTGCGTGGTCCACCCGCACATCCCACTGATCCTGGTCGAAGCCTCGTGGAATTTGCCGGAAGAAGTTCCGCGATTGGGCTCCGGCCGCGCCGAAGTTGGCGTCCGGGATCAATTTCAGAACTGCGGCCGACGATGGATTAATAAGCGAAGCCGGGATAATCGCGTTGGGAAACAGCGTGCTGATCACCGTGCCGTTGGCCGCCAAACGCCGGGCGAATGGATCAAAGATCGGAGTGCGCAAGGAAGAAAGGTCGCCACCGCGAATCGACGTCGGAGGCACGCTTCCGATCGACGACGCCGACGCCGTCCGCTGCCGTGTCCCTTGAAAATCGCCAAAGAAAAAGGTCTTGTTCCGGATGATCCGGCCCCCGAACACGCCCCCGTATTGATTCTGCCGGAAGGCGGCCTTAGGCAGACCCGCGGCATTGGTGAAGAAGTTATTAGCATCCAGCTTGTCGTTGCGAAGAAACTCAAACAACACTCCGTGATAAGCGTTGCTTCCGCCCTTGATCGTGGCGCTAATCACCGCGCCAGCGGCATGTCCGAATTCGGCCGAGAAGGAATTGGTCTTCACCTTAAACTCCTGCACGGCATCCACGCTAGGCTGCAACGCGATGCCATTTCGACCAATGGCTCCGGCCGTCACCGTGGTGTTATTGTCCACCCCGTCAAGCAGCACTTCGTTGGCTGAAAAGCGCCCCCCACCAGCAATAAAGGGAAGGTTGGTTCCCATGCCGGCCACTGGAGTTGTATTGCCGGCCAGCAGCCCCAGCGCGAACGGATTGCGTCCGTTAAGTGGCAAGTCAAGAATCTTCTTATTCTCGATCACCTGACCCAGCGAAGAAGTATCCCCTTCAAGCAGTGGCGTTGATTCGGTAACCTGCACCGTTTCGACGACATCACCAGGAGTAAGCGTCAAGCGCACAGTGGAGTTCTGGTCAACTTGCAAAATAAACGAAGCGACATTCACTCGCTTAAATCCACCGGCCTGGCCACTTATGGTGTACTCACCCGCCGGAAGGAACGTAGCAAGAAATTCGCCGCGCGGGCCGGACGAGCCAGTTCGCGTCAAGCCCGTGGCCTTGTTTACGACGGTGACAGCCGCATTAGGGACAACGGCCAAGCTGCTATCTTCCACAACAATGCTGATCGTGCCGGTTGCAGTTTGCGCCGATGCTGGCGTGAGACTAATCGCAAGCATGGCAATGAGGATCGAGACTATTCGTTTAACGGGGAACATGCAATACATGTTATCCGAATTAGGGCCGCATGGTTGAACCGCCCGTATCCATGTGTTCACGGTGTTGGATCGCCAGAAGGACCGAACCACTGCAATCGCCCCAAATCCCTGACCTAATTCCAGTGCCGCTCGACGCGCACCATGTGGCGATATGTAAGCCGGACTCCAGAGACAGCCTTCTTTATCGTCGCGTGCGGGTGTTTGTGGTGCACTTTGCTCAACCAAGGACCGCAGCCGATCCTCCCCCACCGATTGAGTTCGGACCGGAGCCTACGCATGCAATCTCCTTCCGGCTAAAGAGATGCAAGGCTTGATCGGAATCAAGGTAAAAGGCGGTGGCCCAGCCGGAGGGACGTATTCATCTACTCACTGTAATTCTGGTCATCGCGTAACACTGCTAGGACAGATCCATTCGTAGAATACTATGCCAACTTGGAATCGCCAAGCAGCTTTTTCGTTCAACCTACTCGTATAAAAACCGCTTCCAGAAGTTCGCTATCGCTTGAACGCGCTCGCCAAGTTTGGGCCAATGATTTTTGAGCGCCATCTCATCCACCCATCGGTCATATCTCCAATCTCCTACCATCGAGCCTCCAAAGCGTCCCTCCGTCGCAAGCGATTTCAAATCCCAACCACCCAAAGTCCGCGTCACATATCATTCCCCAACCACTTCCCCCAACCCTCTCAACAACTTACTCCAACCCCAAAACACTCCGCCCTTGACACCCCATGCCAAACTGGAATTACAGGGCGGCTCTTCCCACGGGAACCAGCCGCCCTATTCATTTCGAAAAGGAACTCACATGGCCACACAAGCTCAAATCGCCGCCAACATAGCCAACGCCCAACTATCCACCGGCCCAAACACCCCCGATGGAAAAACGCGCTCCGCCGCCAACTCCACCAAATTCGGATTCCACGCCAAATATGCGGTCCTGCTCACCGAAGAGGACAACCAATGCTTCGACGCCCTCTCCACCGCATTCCGATTCGAACTCCATCCCACTGGCCCCATCGAACGAGCCCTCCACAGCCAAATCACCCTCGCCGCCTGGAACATGGAACGCGCCAACCGTCTCGAAGCCGATCTCGCCATCACCACCGGCCTCGACCCGCTGCTCTCCGACGCAAACGAAAAAACGCTCAACCGCCTCGCCACCCACCGCATGCGCGCCGAACGTACCTTCCACAAATGTCTCAAGGAACTACAGGCCTACCAAGCCGCCCATCCGCTCGATGAGCCCATCTTGCAAAACGAACCCAAAACGAAAAACGAACCCAAAGTAATCGAATACAAATTCAAGAGAGAGCCCTATGTTCGTCCACAACCAAAGGTCGGGCGCAATGAACTCTGCCCCTGCCACTCCGGCCGCAAATACAAAAACTGCTGCTTGCGGAACGAACCCAATCACAAGATCCCCGCCGCGCTTCCACTGCCTCAAGCAACGCAAACAAGCACGGCCGCCATGTAACATGAAAAGGAACCCATGGAACTGGAACTCAACGGAAACGTCGCAGTCATCACCGGCGGTGCTAGTGGCATCGGCCTCGCCTGCGCCCGAGGATTCGCTCGCGAAGGGTGCCGCATCGCTCTATGGGATGTGTCTGCGGGCGTCATTGAAGCTGCCGCCGCCATTGCCGCGGATTTCGCACCGCCGGCGCTCGGCCTCGTGGTCGATGTCCGCGACTTCACCGCAGTCCAAGCCGCCGCGCATACAACGGAAACCGCCCTCGGGAACATCTCCCACCTCGTCCATGCCGCCGCTGTCGGTTCAGGAAAATTCGGCTTCCCCTTCACCAACCTCAATCCCAGCGATTGGCCCCGTGTGCTCGACGTAAACATCATGGGCATGGTCCACGTTGCTCAAGCCACGGCCAAGGGTATGATCGCACGCAAGCAGGGGACCATGGTTTTTATCGGCTCCGTCGCTGGACAAATCGGCTCCCAAACGGATCCGCCTTATAGCGCCACCAAAGCCGCCGGTATTAACTTCGCCCAGTGCCTCGCCAAGGACCTGGCCCCGCATAACATTCGCGTCAACACCGTGAACCCCGGCATGGTGAAGACCCCGCTCAACCAAAACGTTTGGCATTCGTGGAACCAACAACAGCCTGTCGAAAAACGCCGTTCCTACGAAGTCTGGTTCGCCGACAAGGTCCGAGCCGTTGCCCCTCTAGGCCGCTGGCAGGAAACAGAAGATATCGCCGACATGGTGGCTTTCCTATCCTCCGCGCGCGCCAATCAGGTGACCGGGCAAACCATCAATGTCGATGGCGGCCAAGTGATGCGGTAAGCCCTCGCGGCGTGATTAGCGCTGCTCTCCAACCTGGTATTGCGACTAGCCCCCGATGCAAATCGGGGGATCGTTCGGAGCCCCCACAGCGCACTCGGTTTGGAAGTTCCCATACCCGCCATCCCCCTCAATCTGATATCTTGTAGCGGATGAAGCGATTTACACTAAGCACCTTTTTCCTCGGATTACTGGCCACAACTTGGTTCTTTGGAAACAACACCAGAGGCATTGCCCAGAGTTCGGCATCTTACTCAGGCGAGTACAGCGGGGTAACCGGAAATGGCAAACTAAAGTTCCGCGCAATCTACACCACCAGCCATCTCCCGCCCGAAGCCCAGACAGTTATCAAAGGCGCGCACGGAGGCTTTGCAATCGACATGCGTCCCGGTCGAGGCGAAATTTACTTCGCCTTGAAAGGCGCCGGCATCGTGCAAATCAGTTCCGACATGAAGACCACGCGCATGCTCGCCACCGCGCCCGAAATGAAAAATACCAACTTGCACAACGCCAACATCATGATCGCTAAGGACGGCACGCCGTTCCTGCTCTTCCCCGGTAACGAGGCGAATCAAGTGTTCACAACCACCATCGATGGCGCGATGGTGCATGCCCTTAAGCCCCCCGTGGCAGGCACCGAAATGGGCCATCCGCAGGCCACCGACTATTTTATGGGCCGCGGTAACTTCATCCCCACCGATGTCGAACAACTCGACGGGCTGATGTACATCACCACCGGCTACTCGCAACTCGACTTCGTTCTCACCGCCCGCATCCTCAGCACCTCGCCGTTCAAGGCCGAATGGAACGATCTTGCCTTTGGTGGGCGCGGCGCGGGACCGGGCCAGCTCGGCACCGGCCATGGAATCACCATCCCCCCCGGCACAACACGGATTGATGTGGCAGACCGTTCCAATTCCGAAATCGACCGCTTCAACAAGGGGGGGCAATATCTGTCCACGTTAAAGATGCCTCTCGGTTCGCTGCCATGCGACATCTACTATCTCGGTAATTATGCCGTGGTTGGATCGCTCGATGGACCCGATCGCACCAAAGGCGCCCCGATCTACATCCTCGAAAACGACAAGCTGGTTTCGACGCTGATGCCGAAGGAAGATTTGGGCTTGAAGAATTTCGCCCATATCCACAACGCTGTCTTGAAGAGAATGAACAACAAGCTATACGTGATCGCGCAAGCCTGGAATCCCGGCGACTTCGCCATCTTTGAGCAGGTTACCGATTAGGATTTCGCTGTTCTCCAAGTCGTGGCTTCAGAGTGGATCTACTCCGCCACCGATGGCGTTTGGCCGGTTGAACAAGAAGCCCGCCACTTGGAGTCGCTATCGAGTCGGGAAACCTTCCTTGTCGCCGTAAATGAAAGTGGGGTAGGATTTCAGCGCCTTGACCTGTGGCCGACGTTACTTCCCTCCAGGGCGCCATGTCGGTCAAGTCGGGACCTTTCTGTTGCCGGAGGGGCGAGGCCAGGTGTTGGTCGCCAGTTGTGCATCACGCCCTTGGCTTCAAAGAGTGCGCCCCGCCAAGTCATCATTGACGGTGTCGAGTACGACGAAGTTCTCACGGAGTTCTTCTGCTAAGGCCAACACTGTTCACTTAGGTTTCTAGCGTGACTATCGCTGCTGTCGAAACGGGCATTTCGACTAGCCCCCGATGAAAATCGGGGGATCGTTCGAAGTCCCAACCATATGACTTGGTTCGGAAGGACCCCGCGATTCCCATTGTGGGCAAGTTGTGGGCTAGTCGACCGATCCTAAGTGAACAGTGTTGCTGCTAAGGCGCAATACACACGAATTCCCGTCACGCCCTATTCTCTCGCTCCGTTCCCTCTAGGTTTCAATAGCTTATCTCTTTCTCAGCGCCCGGCCCTCTGGCCTCCGCATGCCAAAATGGATTCGAAGATCAAGGGCAGTGCTTCCCAAGAAAAGCCGCCTGTTCCATTTTGAAAGGAGAAAAATCAATGGCCAACGAAGCACAAGTTGTTGCAAGGATCGACGATACCGCTCGTTCCTCGCATCAATCAGCGCCGCGAAAAACGGTTTCTACAACCCATACGTCCGGCCCAACGCAAAAATCGGCCGCAATTACTGTTTGCGGAACGAACCCAATTCCAGCATGGAGGCCTCAGGCGCTTCCGAACGATATGCCTGACTCGCCCAATCGAGAACTTGTCCCAGCATTTTAGTGTTGTTAGCGAGGGTCAGGAACCGTGGACAGTCAAATTTTCGCAAGGAGTCACAGGGGCAAGGGTTTCGCTGCGATACCATTCAATAGTTTTATCCAGACCATCCTCGAAGGATGTCCGCGCTCTCCATTGAAACTCATCGCAAGCCCGTTGCGTGTCCAACTGACGGCGCGGTTGGCCGTTCGGTTGGGACGTATCCCAAAGGATGCTTCCCTGGTACCCGCAGCGGTGCGCGATGAGAGCCGAAAGATCGGCTATGGAGATTTCACGACCGCTGCCAAGGTTCACCGGCTCACCTTTATCGTACCGCTCAGCCGCTGCGATCAGTCCATCGGCGGCATCTTCAACGAAGAGGAATTCGCGGGTGGGCGTGCCATCGCCCCACAATTTGACGGAATTGGATCCGTTGTTTTTTGCGTCTTCAAACTTCCGGATAAGGGCCGGGATAACGTGGGAAGATTCCAGATCGAAGTTGTCGCGGGGGCCGTAGAGATTGACGGGTAGCAGAAACACGGCATTCATCCCGTACTGGTCACGATATGCTTGACATTGCACCAGCAAAGCTTTCTTCGCTACGCCGTAGGGTGCGTTGGTTTCTTCCGGATAGCCGTTCCACAAATTCTCTTCCCGAAACGGAACAGGCGTGAACTTGGGATAAGCGCAGATCGTTCCTGCCACAACCAGTTTTTCCACTTTGTGAAGCCGGGCCTGCTCGATAAGTTCGATGCCCATAATGGCGTTCTCATAAAAGAATCGCCCGGGGTTAGTGCGATTGGCTCCAATCCCGCCAACGACTGCGGCAAGATGAAAGACCACTTCGGGCTTGGCATCCCCGAACATACGGGCAACGGCTTCCGGCTTGGTCAAGTCATAGTCGCGCTTGCGCGGAACGAAGATTTCTCGGCAGCCCCGGCGGCGGAGAGCCTCGACGACGAAGGATCCGAGAAACCCGCCGCCGCCGGTGACGCAGATACGCTTGGAAGTGAGATTGAGCATGTCGATAAGTTCTATTGCGATTGGCCAACTGGATGTAAAACGCCCGAGCGCCGCTGTTCCAGTGAATCCATCTCGGCATCCACCATCATGTTTACCAGTTCAGCAAACGAAACATGGTGGCGCCAGCCTAATTGCTTGTTCGCCTTACTGGGGTCGGCCTGCAAGGCGTCGACTTCGGCGGGCCGGAAATAGCGTTCGTCGATTGCCACGTAGTCCCGCCAGTCCAGGTTGACCCGGGCAAAAGCATGTTCTACGAACTCGCGGACAGTATGCATTTCGCCGGTGCCAATGACGAAATCCTCGGGCTGGTCCTGTTGGAGCATAAGCCACATTGCTTCGACGTATTCCCCGGCGAAGCCCCAATCGCGCAGGGCATCCATGTTGCCCAGATAGAGCTTGTCCTGTAATCCCGATTTAATGTGGGCTGCAGCCCGGGCGATCTTGCGCGTTACGAACGTCTCACCCCGGCGGGGGGACTCGTGGTTAAACAGAATGCCGCTGGTAGCGAACATTTTGTAGCTTTCCCGGTAGTTCACCGTGATCGAATGGGCAAATAACTTTGCGCAGGCGTAAGGGCTGCGAGGATGGAACACCGTGTTCTCTCCCTGGGGCGGGGCGACGGAGCCAAACATTTCGCTGGATGAAGCCTGGTAAAAGCGCGATTTCACGCCGGTTTGACGGATTGCTTCAAGCAAGCGTAGTGCGCCGGTGGCTGTGATATCGGTCGTGTATTCAGGTATGTCGAAGCTGACTCGAACGTGACTTTGCGCCGCCAGGTTATAAACCTCGTCTGGCCGGATATCGTAAAGCAGCTTCGTCAAACTGCTGGCATCGCTAAGGTCGGCGAAGTGAAGGAAAAAGCGGGTTCCGCTTTCGTGGAAATCACGGTAGATACCGTCCACACGTTCTGTGTTGAAACTACTGGAACGGCGTTTGATGCCATGGACTTCGTAGCCTTTTGCCAGGAGAAATTCCGCGAGGTACGAACCGTCTTGGCCGGTGATTCCGGTGACTAGCGCTTTTTTCATGTTGGGGTATTCATTCCAGTTCTGAAGCGTTAAGCGCTTAAAGCAATCAAAGCAGTTCCGCTCGGCAATTTCCGGTTAGGCCCCGCGAATCTTGCTTTTGGACGGACCCAGTGGCGCGAAATCTCTACGCTGATGGATCGTTGCAGCGAGTGCACCGAGAGAACCAACCGGTCCTTTCCTTTGGCGTTCACAAGAACGCCTTCAACGCCAGTGAATGAACCATGGATTACTTCGACTCGGTCACCCGATTCAAGGTAAGGCCACGGTTCTCCGGAGCCGGAACCGGCCAGTTTGCTGATGGAATCGATCTCGGATTCCGCTATTTGGGTCGGAGTGTGGCCCGTCGATACGATATGGTCGACGCCCGGAGTCGTGAGCAAAGGAAGGAGGTTTTCAAGATTCAAGCGGGAAAAGATGTAGCCGGGAAATAGCGCCGCTTGAACTTTCTTGATTCGATCAGAATACAGGCGAGGTTCAATCCACGTTGGAACGAATGTATCAAATTCTCTGTCAGTCAGGCAAACAGCCGTACGGAGTTCGCTTCCGGTTCGCACTCTTACGGCATACCAGGGGTGTTTTTTAGACGTGTTTATCATGATCGGGGGGAGTCCACATAATAATATATTTTTAATAAGGTCTTGCGAGAATGGCACAAAAACAGCCGAAAGTTGGGAAGGGTCCACTTGGCCAGCCAATACCTATCTTTTGGGAGAATACAGCAAGTTATGACATCCTGTCAATCCCAACCTTAGTCTCGTAAGTTCTTGATAAATGACAAAATCTCCTAGTTCGTTGCATTCCTCCACTATTAATCGCCAAGCTTACAGGATCAAAGGAGAGGGCAAAGCGTTTGCATTTAAAGAAGAATAACCTTAGTTTGAACCGAACCTTGCCTTGCTCATTTTTGAAAATATCCTCCCCTACTATAAGAAGCGTAAATCGAGTGGAGAAGGGGTCAATTTAATTTAAGTTAACTTCCGGCCGACGAGGCAAATCATCCCGTCTTTTTGGGTTAGCCGCACATCGCTAAATCCAGCGTCGCGAAATCCGGACTCAAGGCGATTGCCCGCCTTTTCCGACAGTCCGGCTACGGCCACAACGGCTAATCCCCCAGCTCGAAGCACGCGTTTCAGCTCGACGAAATCGTTCACGGGCTCCTTCGAGTAACCGGCAACGTTAATAGAAAACGCTTTGTCAAAATACGGAAATGCGAAGGGAAGCTTCGACGCCGGCCCAACCTGCAACTGCATGCGCCCAGTATCGATGTGCTGCTTATTGCGCTTGAACGCAATATGGAACATCGTCTCGGAATGATCCACTCCGATGACCAAGCCGCTGGTTACCGTCTGCGCAACACGGGCCAAGTCGATGCCACAGGCGTAGCCCACTTCGAGAACATAGTCCGTCGGTTGCAAATCAAGTTGCGAGAGGACCCAGCCGTTGCGGAGCGCTGCGGTCTTCTCCATCCGAGCGGCAAAGTACCGTCCCAGAAATCCGCGTGGTTTGGCGCCCTGTCGTGCTAGCAAGTTGAATGAGGTCAATAGCTTATTGCTTCCTTCTACCTCCTTCAGGAATTTCTTAGGCGGGAAGGTGTGAACTCCCGGCCGCTTGGGAACGATGGAAAGAGGAGTGATCTATTCTCAGTTTATTCTATCGTTGACGTTCTTTGCCTTAGGGTTTGCGCAAACGCCGCCTTCCCCCGCTAAACCTGAGCCAGTTAAGCCTGAGCCGCCGAAGATTTCAATACCCGAAAAACGGTTGGAGTCCTCGCTCGAACGGCAGAGGAATAGCGTTCTTAGGCAAGTTGAGTCTGTAAAGAAGATCAACCCCGAAGCTTTCCCAATCACCAAATTGCCCGGGGAAGAGCCTCAGGTTCCCGTGCCGCCTCTTCCATCGGCGGAGATGCCCAAACAGATGTCTTGCACCCCGCTTCCCCGCGGCGGTATTGAGCCCGTGATTACTCTGGCAGCCTCGCGGGCGGGAGTTTCTTCCGATTTGGTGAGGGCCGTGATTTTGCAGGAGTCGGCCTTCAATCCATGCGCTATATCGCCTAAAGGCGCTTTGGGTCTAATGCAATTAATGCCAGAAACGGCGCGTCAGTTTGGGGTGTCGAATCCATTTGATCCAAGTCAAAATATCGGGGCAGGGGCAAACTTGCTGCGGCAACTGCTCGACCGCTACGAGGGAGACTTGACTCTAGCGTTAAGTGCTTATAATGCTGGCCCCACGACCGTTGATAGGGCGGGGAAAATGCCCGCCATTCCCGAAACTGTAAATTATGTTCGGCGGATTATGGGCTCGCTAGGAATGCAGTGAGCCAGACCCTAATGCAACAACCCAAGTTTTTGCAGGGGCCAATAAACGAATACAGCCTTACCGTAAACATGATCGCGCGGCACCAATCCCCAGGAACGGCTGTCGTTTGAAGAACTGCGGTGGTCGCCCATTACGTAATACTGATCTTTTCCCAATGCAAGCTCTGGGTAGGATCCCCCGTCGCGATATTCCGGTGGCACGTAGGGTTCGTACAGTTTTCTCCCGTTGACGAATACTTGCCCTTCTTCGACCGCGACTCTATCCCCTGGAACACCAATCACTCGTTTGATGTAGGATTTGGCCGTATCTCCAGGGTAGTAAAACACGACCACATCCCCATGTTCGATGGAACGGATGTTGAACTGGTAGACGAACTTATTGATGAAGATCCGCTCCTGATCCTCAAGCACCGGCATCATGCTGGTTCCTTCCACTTTGACGGGAGGGTAGAGGAACAGAATAATAATGAACGCAAGAACAACGGAAATCATCAAGTCTCGCGTTAAAGCGAGTAGGATGGGAAGGTAGGCGCGCGAATCCTTCTTTATCGTTTCGACAGAACTTTCTTGATCCACTTATGCCCTCCCTCTGCTTATCATGACAGAATCAGGTTCAATTGTAATCAGGGCTGCGCTGATCATTCCCGCTTTCAATGAGGAAGAGGTTATTGAACAGGCGCTTGACGCCATCCCTTCCGATTTATATAGCCTAATCATCGTAGCCGATAACGGATCGACGGACCGGACAGCGGCTCTGGCTCGCGGGCGGGGCGCGACAGTGGTTAGCCAGTTGGAGAAAGGCTATGGAGCGGCCTGTTTACAGGCGATGGGCGCGTTGCCAGCCTCGATCGAAGCGGTCGTTTTTATGCAAGCCGACAATTCGGAAGTGGCGTCGGAGGCGCATTCGTTGCTTGCCCCCATAGCGTGGGGCGAGGCGGATCTTGTGATTGGTTCTCGTGTTTTGGGTAACGCGGAGCCGGGAGCTTTACTGCCGCATCAGCGTTTGGGAAATGAATTGGCCATCATGCTGATCCGCGTGTTCTGGGGGCATCGATACACGGATCTGGGACCCTACCGCGCCATCTCTGCCGCCGGATTGAAGGCGTTGGGCATGACGGATCGCAACTATGGATGGACGGTGGAAATGCAGGTGAGGGCGTTGCAGCACGGCTTGCGCGTCCTGGAAATTCCCGTCACCTACAAAGTTCGCGCGGCAGGCGAAAATAAGGTCAGCGGTAATTTGACGACCAGCATCCGGGCCGGCGCGAAAATCATTTGGACGATTGCGCGTTTGCTGGTTTCTCGTTCATGAGTTTCGTCAATTCAACCATTGGAACTGCTCCTTCAGCGAGCGCCCTGCGATGGAAGGCCGCCAAGCTTTGGGCCCGGTTCAACCTTAGTTGCTGCTCCTTCAACTTCGACCATTCCCGATATCCAAGATAATAGGTCGGCAACTGGCAGGACGACAATTTGGCGCGCTGTAGTTTCGCCGTGGCCTCCTCTCGTTCCTGGTAGGCTCCTTCCATCATTAGTTTCATGGCTTCCTCGTCGCGCATTCCCGTGGTGTGCAGTTGAATGTCCAGAATTGTGTTGGCAATCATGCGCAACTGCTGTTTCAGAAAAGTCATCCGCAGCTCAGGGGACTTCTTCAAATATCCGGCATCCAGCATCTGCTCGGTCACGTATACGGCCCAGCCCTCAACATAGGGCCCGTTGGCATAGACACTCCTCAACAAACGGCGATAGGCCGGTTGAACATTGTTTGCATATTCGGATTGGACGTAATGGCCGGGCATAGCCTCGTGCAGCGTTAATAGCTTCAATCCGTAAATGTTGTACTCGCGCAGTTTCGATGCAATCCGCTCCTTTGGCCAATCCTTTGGAATGGGTGTCAGCCAATAGTAAGCACCCAACTTAGGCTCCAGTGCCGGGGCCGGATTGAAACCTCCGACCGCATAAATTCCACGCATGAATTCCGGAGTTTCAATTACCTGAAGGTTATCGCTGGCCGGCATTTGTAGAAGCCCCGATTTCTTGACGAATGCCCGGGCCCCTTCAAGATCGGCCCGGGCGTCGGTGAAATAGCTGGTCACCGTTGATTGCTTCTTCGATATCTGATCCAGCTTCTTGCGAACATCGCCGCGCACATCCGACGCCAGTACTTCCATTTCGTTGCGAACGGCATTGAACTTCGTCTGAGCTTCGGACAGCGTCCCGGTGGAACTGGAATCTACAACCATGGAGTAGCGGAATTTCTTTGCGTATCTGTCATTGCCAAGCCGCCAGTCCGAAGTCTTCTTGGACAGATCGTTGGTCAGGAACTCCTGAAATGCTTTGAGTGCACCCAACGCTTTCGCGGCAACCGTGGTGTATTTGTCCTTAAGGCTGTCGGGACAATTTTGGCGTAATTCCTGATCGATTAGATTCAGGTTTCCCTGATTTTCTTCTCTTGCAACTTTGTTCCAGATTTCAGGGGCGTCCACTAAATTCGCTTTCGCCTGCTCCATCAAGCTCGGGACTTTTTCCAACCGGGCGATGATGTTTCGGAAGCGTTCCTCCTTCGGAGCGGATTCCAGAGCGTACAAATTGAACAAGCCATTGCCTACCGTCTCAACGTAAAGAGTTGGATTGTGTTTGTAGGATTGAATTTCTGTCAGCTCAAGCATGATCAATTCCACTTGATTGCGGATGATGACGCCATCGGCATCCATCTCGGGATCAGGACCGTTCTCCTCCAGTTTGGCGAGTTCCTTCCGGGTGGCCTGATAGAACTCCCTTTGTTCGGAAAAGCTCTGCTCCGACATGTCGTCAAGCAGCTGATCGAGCGGCACGCCGCGGTGTGTGTGATAACCGGCCGACGTAGCCGCCACGGGAGTGAAGGCCAAGGTTTGATAGACGAACTGTTCCGCCAACCGAGCCATTGTCAGCTTTTCCTCGCGCGGCCCGCAACTGGTCAAAAGGAGGCAGACAAGGAACAGGGTTCCGTGGAAAGAAGTTGTTCGCGGCATCATAGAAACTGTTATTGTATTCCCCATGGAGAGTCAAATTGTAACGCGTAGGAAGCTCGTTAGTTTGGCCGGAGCGGCGGCAATTCCGCAGGCGCTTCAAAATTTAGCCGCGCAAACCAATGAGCCCGTCATAGACATTCACCAGCATACTCCTTACTCGGGTCGCACGGCGGATGAATTGGTCGTCCATCAACGTAAAATGGGAATCACTAAAACCATAATGCTTCCCGCCGGACGTAAATACGGCTTGGCTGCTCAAGCCGGTGGCAACGACGAATGCGTGGCGCTGTGCCGCCGCTATCCCAATGAATTTGTCTTCTGCGCTAATGAACTGCCCAATATTCCTGAAACGCGTGAGGTTCTCACCAAGTACCTGAAGATGGGCGCGTTGGGTATTGCTGAGCAGAAATACCCAGTTGAGTCTGATTCGCCCCACATCCACCTGATTGCTCAAATCGCTCAAGAATTCAATGTTCCGGTGCTGCTCCATTTCCAGTACAACACTTACAACCTGCACTTTGACCGTTTTTCTAGGATTCTTGAAAAGTACCCAAAGGTGAATTTCATTGGCCATGCACAAACCTGGTGGGCGAATATCGACAAAGATCAGAAGGAGCCGGCGCTTTATCCCAAAGGCAAGGTGACTCCGTGGGGGATTAGCAGTCGTTTTCTTCGCGACTATCCCAACATGTACGGCGATCTTTCAGCGGGGAGCGGGCTTAACGCATTGACTCGAGATGAGGACCATGCCCGGGAATTCCTCAAGATCCATCAGGATAAACTTCTCTACGGGTCTGACTGCAGCGATAAATTCGGGACAGGGGAGAAGTGTTCCGGTAGCCAGCAATTGTCGACGTTACGAAGACTTGCAGGAGATAAGAAAATTGAACGCAAGCTACTTCATGGCAATGCTGCGCGCGTGTTTAAGATTGCGTGAAGATTGCCAAGGTTTGCGGCTCATCGCTGATTCCCATCGGGGATTCCCATCGGGGGCTTCGATCTTTAGTCCGG
Organism: Acidobacteriota bacterium; assembly: GCA_025350695.1. Taxonomy (GTDB): domain Bacteria; phylum Acidobacteriota; class Terriglobia; order Bryobacterales; family Bryobacteraceae; genus JANXSF01. The sequence continues at coordinate 16,015 of JANXXI010000218.1, read as the reverse complement.
CCCGTCGACGCGCCTATGATTAAGATTTTTTCCACCATAACGTCAAGAGTATATTGCAACGGCCCCAGGATTATATAGAATGGTAGGACGTACCGTGACCCCCGATTCCCTCCAGCCTGTTTTGAAACGCTTCGGTTATGCCGTCGGCATGGTCGTCTTGTTCGGCTATGTGGCGATGTTTATCGCGGGCCCGCAGGGTTACCGGTCGCTTAAAGAGAAGCGTCAGCAAATCGAAATGCTCGAAGCTGAAACGGAGACCTTGAAGCAGTCCGTTGAGACGTTGCGCAGGTATAACCAGAACATCAAGAAAGATCCGGATGCGCAACAGTTGGAGATTCGCAAGAATCTGGAAATGATGCGTCCCGGCGAGATGGAGTTTCGATATCCGAAAGAACAGGTCAAGCCGGGGACTAATTGAGCTAGGGGACCGCTCCCTTACGATCGCGGCTCGCCACTAACGGTTTTCCACTTCAGGAATTAACTTAGTAACCTGGTAACTTGCCCGTACAAATCTTCCATTCGATTCAAACTCTTCGCTTCGGCCGCTAAGCGTAGCAGCGGCTCCGTGTTTGAGGCCCGGACGTGAATCCAGGCATCGGCCCAACTTAACTTCAACCCATCGGACCGATCTGTTGTGGCGTCCGGGAAATTTTCCTCAAGAGCTTGCATCAGGTTTCCAAGACGCCCGTGGCCGAACGTTACCTTGCCCAGTTTGCGAAAATAGCGAGGCAGTTCGTCCACCAACTGCGAGACTGTCTTGCCGGTTTGGGCCATCATCTCAAGGAGAAAGGCCATGCCGGTGTAGCTATCGCGGCAGTAGTGAACGGCTGGGAAGATTATGCCTCCGTTCGAACCTTCTCCGCCGATGGCGCATTTAACGGCAAGCATCATTTCGACGACGTTAGCCTCGCCAACCGGTGTCCGCCAAACCTTGCGGCCCTCGGCGGCAGCCAGATCGTCCATCACTGAAGAAGTTGTGAGGTTCACCACAACGTCGCCGGGGAAGCGAGGCAAGACGTGCTTGGTAACTAGCGCCAGGACGTCGTCATTATCCAGCACATTGCCATGCTCATCGACGACAGCGAGGCGATCCCCATCCGGATCTTGGGCGAAGCCGATGGCCGAGGCGGTGCGGGTGACGAGTTCCGACAAGTCGTCCAATGTATCCGGACGAGGCTCGGCGACGCGAGGAAAAATTTTGGCCGGGTCGATGGAAATGGCATGGAGATCGCAACCCAGATCGGAAGTAAGAAAGCCTGGCGACATGACAGAGCCGGCGCCGTTCACGGAATCGAGGGCCACTCGAAACTTCTTTGAGCGGATCAATTCGACGTCCACATGGGCAAGCACTTTGGAGGTGTGGATGTTCAACGCGGCATCCCCTTCCTTTCTCACGTGGCGGATCTCGTGGTTCATTGCCTCATCAAAACGGCCTTGGTGGTAGAGGTCGATGAGCTCCGAACGTTCGTAGTGATTAAAAAACTGCCCTTCCTTGTTGAACAGCTTTAGCGCATTGTATTCGGGCGGATTGTGGGAAGCGGTAAGTGAAATGCCACCTTGCGCGCCGGTGTGAGCCACATACAACTGAAGCGTGGGCGTGGGAAGAACACCGACATCAATGACTTCGCACCCGGTGGAAAGCAAGCCTGAGGCGACGGCATGCTGCAACATTGGGCCGCTGGTGCGTGAATCACGGCCAAGCACAACGCGTCCCCGTCCTACATAGGTCCCGAAAGCCTGCGCGAAAGAGAGCGCCAGACCGGGGGTAAGAAAATCGCCCACTACGCCGCGTACGCCGGAAACGCCGATTTTCAGCAAGTGTTCGCGAGCCATTAGCGGAGGCTCCTTACTTGATCCATGAGGCTTTCGAAGAGCTCAGCGGGCGGGTCGCCACGTTGTTCGGCGATGACTCGGATAATGGGCTCAGTTTGGCTGACGCGGACGTGGAACCATTTGTCGGGCCAAGCAACGCGAAGCCCGTCGGTGGCATCGATTGCGCCGTCCGAGTACCGATGGCGAAGATCCATCAGCAGGGCGGGGATGCGGGAACTGGTGATTGGCAACTCGCCTTTTAAGATTGAATAGGGCGGGTAGCTGGCCATAATGCGAGAGAGGGATTGGCGTCTTTCGTCCAGAACAGAGAGAATGGCCAACATGGAGGCAATGCCATCGTAGACGAAGCGGAATTGTGGCATCATGACCGCGCCTGTGCCTTCGCCGGCCAGGGCAATTTGATCTGGCCGATAACTGGATAGTGCATCAATCGCGGCCTGCCTGCCAACTGGCACACGCAGGACTTTGCTGTTATGCCGCGAGGCGATTTCTTCAAGCAGGGCGGAGGAAGATAGATTGGTGATCACTAGTTTCCCGGTGGACTTCGGAAGTAGATAATCGGCAAGAAGCGGCAGCACCATTTCTTCAGAGACGGGTACGCCGGCTTCGGTGGCAAAGGCCACGCGGTCCGAATCGGCGTCGAACAGGAACCCGGCGTCGGCTCCAAGGGGCTTTACTAGAGGAGCCAATTGGAGCGAGACAGTGGCACAGGAAGTGTTGGGTTCGTGGGCGAATGCCGCGCCGCCGATTTTCTCATTGATTAAAATGAAGTCGCAGCCGAAGCGTTCATTCATGCGACGAAGGATCAGAGACGAGGTGCCATTGCAGCAATCCACCACCACTTTGAATCGGCGTAAGCGATCAAGGGGATAGGCCCGGGCAAGATCATCGAGATAAGCATCGAGCTGGGTATCGTCTTCGCGAAGAGACCCGAGTTTATCCCAATCGTGATAGCGAAATTTCTTGAGGTGATAAATATCCAGTAGTTCGCTGGCCTCCGATGAGGAGAGATACACGCCGCTGGGTCCGAAGAAACGCAGCGCATTCCAGTCGGAGGCGTTGTGGCTGGCGGAAATGGAGATGCCACCGGCCCCGTCAAGCCTGCCGATTGCGTGTTGAATCACCGGCGAGGAGGCAACGCCCAGGTCGACAACCTGATGTCCGCACGCCATCAACGCACTGACCACGCCTTCCCGAATCATGCGGCCGCTGGCTCGCGGGTCACGGCCAAGCAAGATTGGCCGGCCGGGTTCCATAAACGTTCCAAAGGCCGAGGCGAAATCCATTATGTGGCTGGCGCTTAAACCGCGCCCCACCACACCGCGCAGACCGACTTGCGAGATCCGTAACGTCTGCCCCGTTGTCACTTGCTATTCTTTACCAGCTTGATTCGCCCAAAGGCCTCTGGAACGTGATTGTTTAGCACTCCCGTTTCCTGCCAAACAATGTACTTCTTATTTTCCTTGGCGCCTTGAATTCGGAAAAAGTTCACGCGCATTTCGTTGCCGGCGCGCACCGGTCGCGGGTCGATTGCGGAAAGGGGAATTTCCATCTCCCCGTACCAGATCTTCTTTTCCTTGTCCAGCCGCGCCTTCACCTGAAAGCCGGAGTTCCATTTCGAGCCGCCCTCCGGTAGAGGAGTCCTGCGGTCGATGTCCAGATCGACCCATTCGCCTTGCGGCGAGACTTGAAGTTCCTTGTATTGCCAAATGTGCTCGAAGTCGCTGCCTATGAAGACTTCGGCCACATCCCAATTCCATAACTTGTTGGTCTCATCCGCCGTGGAGGGGTTATCCTTCAGATTCAGTTCGCGGTAGGGGCAAGTAAAAAGTATGTAGAGATGGGTGTCCGTCCAGCGCGAACGGATCTCCGTGCGATGGCCATCGACGAGTTTGCCGTAGTGATCCTTGTCCGAAATGATCGGTTTGACGCTTCGCCATTGCGGGGATGATGGGTCGGCAGTCAAAGCGAATCCCTTTGCTGAATAAATACTTTCGATGCGGCCTGAGCCCTCGGCCCAAAGAGACGCCGCGGCTAAAATGGCGAATACGGGTTTGTGCATTTTGAACCCCTCAATATAAGATTAAATGGTTCTATGCACATTAGGCGCCTTTCTCCGCTCTTATTTTTGACGACCTCAGTGGGGTTGTATTCGCAACCGGCCGTTCCGGGTCCTCCGAAGCTGCCCGATTGGGTGGAGATGCATGCCAACATTCCGTACTCGAGTTATGGGGCTACTAAGTTGGATGTGATGGTTCCGAAGAACGCGAAGCCGGGCTCTCGCCCTGGCGTTATTGTGATTCATGGCGGTGGTTGGACGGGTGGAACGAAGGAGTCGCAAGTGGTTCCGATTTGCCTTCGCTACCTGGAAAAAGGATTCGTTGTGGCTAACGTTGAGTACCGCCTGGCGAAGGACGCTCTTGCGCCGGCGGCCGTCGAGGATGCGTTGAAAGCTGCTGACTGGGTGTTCAAGAACGCCTCAAAGTACAAAATCGACAAGAAGCGCATTGTCGTGACGGGCGGTTCGGCCGGCGGGCATTTGGCGTTGATGGTGGGCATGACTCCAGCCAGTGCAAATCTAGGAAAGGCGGTTAAGGTTCGGGCAGTGGTCAATTTCTATGGCATCACCGATGTGGCCGATCAACTGTCTGGGGCGAATGTGCGGACGTATGCGACCACCTGGTTGCCGGAGCGGCCGGACCGTCTAGAGGTCGCCAAACGCGCTTCGCCGATGACTTACGTAAGGAAGAACTTGCCGCCCGTGCTTACGCTGCATGGCGATTCGGATCAAACGGTTCCCTACCAACATGGTGTGAATCTCACGGAGGCTTTGAAAAAAGCTGGGGCGCAAGCGGAGTTGATTACGGTTCCCAAAGGCCGGCACGGTTTTCCCCCGGAAAAGTTGGACGAATTGTATCCGAAGATTTTTGATTTTCTGAAGAAGAACGGAGTGATCACCGAATGAGTTCCGATCGAACACGGCGTGGATGGATCAAGTATGGCGCGGCGCTTGGTGGCTTGTTCACGGGCTGCTCTACTGAGCCCCATGAGCAAAGCGAAGACGAAGGCATTAACAAGTTAGGCAAGGGCGTTGGGTTGTATGGGGAACGATCGCCGGAGCAGAAGGTTGCCCGTCTGCTGGGGACCAACAAGCATCCTGAGGCCAGTTCCAGCACCACGCCCTTAGACAGCACGATGGGCATTGTCACGCCTGCCGCGCTGCACTTTGAAAGGCATCATGCGGGCGTGCCGGCGCTTTCGGAAAAAGATCATGAGTTGTTGCTTCACGGGCTTGTGGACACTCCTTTGGTTTTTTCCATAGCTGATTTGAAGCGACTTCCATCGGCATCGCAAACCTATTTTCTGGAATGCGCCGGCAATGGAGGACGTGAATGGAGCGAGAAGGTGGCCGTTGATGTGCAATCAGGTTTTGGTTTGGCCAGTTGTAGCGAGTGGACAGGCGTGAAATTATCCACGTTATTGCAAGAAGCCGGTTTGAAGGCTGGTGCGCAGTGGTTCATTGCGGAGGGTGGGGACACATGTAAGATGCACCGCAGCCTGCCGATTGAAAAGGGCCTTAAGGATGTGCTGTTGGCGTACGGGCAGAACGGTGAGGCGCTGCGGCCAGAGCAGGGTTATCCGCTGCGGTTGATTGTGCCCGGGTGGGAAGGCAACGTCAGTGTGAAATGGCTGCGGCAAATCAAAGTGGTGGCTGAACCGTTGGCCAGCCGCGAGGAGACTTCCAAATACACGGACATGATGCCGGATGGCAAAGCGCGGCAATACACATTCGCGATGGAAGCCAAGTCGGTGATCACGAATCCTTCGGGTGGTCATAAGTTGACAAAGAGGGGCTATGTTGAAATCAGCGGGCTGGCTTGGACAGGCAAGGGACGCATTGAACGGGTCGAGGTGACTACCGACGGAGGGAAGAGGTGGCAGCAGGCAAAACTGCAGGAACCGCGGCTGCCGATGGCGTTCACGCGCTTTCGTTTTGATTTCCATTGGTCTGGGGAAGAAGCCACTATCGCTTCACGTGCGGTGGATGAAAGCGGATACGTGCAGCCTGCGCGCGAGGAGTTGTTGGCGGTGCGGGGCGGAAACTCCCACTATCATTTCAACGGAGTCAAACTTTGGAGGATTGCGGCGGACGGGAAGGTGACGCATGTGGAGGCTTAGAGTTTTGGCCGTCCTTTCAATCCTTACCGCTTCGGGGCAAGGGCAGAAGCCGGAGCGCCTAAACATCGGGCGGATGGCTGTGGACAAGGATGTTTTGAAGGCCGACAAGTTTGTGACGCGGGAGGGCGCGGGTTTGCCCGGTGGCCACGGAAACGGTGGAGGGCAAGGAGATTTTCGAGCGGCGTTGTGCGAAATGCCACGGCCAGAAGGGCGAGGGCGCGGACGATGCGGCTTTGGTTGGCGGAATCGGATCGCTAGGCAAGCCTAAGGAGTTGCGGACGGTGGGCAGTTTTTGGCCGCATGCGCCGGGCGTGTGGGACTACGTGAATCGGGCCATGCCGTTCAAGGAGCCGGGAAGTATGACGGCTGACCAAGTGTACGCGGTGGTTGCTTTCATACTGAACCTCAACGGGTTGGTGGAAGTGCAGGATGAGATGAACGCGAAGACATTGCCGAAGGTGAAGATGCCGAATCGCGACGGATTTGTGAAAGATCCCCGGCCGGATGTGAAGGCGAAGCGTTAGCCGTTTTCAAAACGCCGTGGCAATTTCCTGAATGGACTCTTCATCGGCCATCAGCACGCGATGCGGCAACCAGAAGGCGTCTTCGATGCAAGCTTCGGAGTTAGGGCAAGGCTCCACCCGACAGCCGCCATTCAGGTACAACGGGTTTCTGTATAGAGGATGCGGGTAGAAGGGCGTGCATGGAATGCCTTGCGCCGTAAGATCTTTATGTAGTTGATTGCGGGAACGGCCGTAGGAACTATCGACACGTCCCAACAGCAGATACCAGCTATTGGCCGTCACCTGTTCGGGTACTTGTTGCCATGTCAAGCCGCGCTTGGCTATCGTTGCGCTTATGATGCTCGTCGCGTTTTTCACGCGCAAATCAACTTGCCGGCCAAACCGCTCCAGTTGACCAATCAATACTGCCGCCTGCAATCCTGTTAACCGCGCGTTGGTGCCCAATGCATAGTGGAAGAAAAAGTTCTCGGCAGCTTTTCTTCCAATGTTGCAGAGCGATCGTAGCTTCACAGCGACGTCGTCGGAGTTGGTTGTCAACGCGCCGCCTTCGCCGGCGGTAAGCACCTTTCCATTTTGAAAACTGAACGATCCAGCCCAACCGATGCTGCCGGCGCCTCTGCCACGCCACTCCGCGCCTTGCGAATGGGCGGCGTCTTCAATGAGGATCAACTTGTGAGCTTCGGCTAAAGGAATCAGACGATCCATGTCGGCCAACGGCCCGCCGAAGTGGACGGCGATGATCGCTTTCGTTTTGGCGGTGATAGCGCGTTCGGCGCACGCCGGGTCCATGTTGAAGCTATACGGTTCAATATCGACAAACACCGGAATTGCCCCAACGCGCGATACAGCAGTGGCGGTCGCCACGAAGCTGATGGCCGGCACAATTACTTCATCGCCCGCACCGATTCCGGCGGCAGTCAGCAACAATTCCAGGGTCACTGTTCCATTGACGGCGGAAATACAATGCTTGACTGTTTGAAGAGCGGCAAACTGTTCTTCGAACCTTGTCACCATGGGGTTGTAGCCGCCCCACTGGGGGTTATCCAGCACTTCGCGCAACAGTTCGATTTCACGTTCGCCCGCAACTGGCCAATTCGGTATCCGCACCATACCTTTACAATAAAGGAATCCATGTCTGTTTATGTTGAACGCCGCCAAGAGATTGAGAAATACGAATTTCAGTACGGCCCGGTGCGAGGCAAACTGGCCCTGTCACTGGACCTGCTGACGGATGCATTGACCATGACCGGCCAGCATGGTGTCTATTGCACCAGCGCCCGGAACCCCGCGAAACCGGCTATGGATTTGCAATTGGTTTTGAAAGAAATTGAAGACGCAAAGGAACTGGTTCGCGATGCAATGCGGCTTGCCGCTCCTGCTTCCTGATACCTTGAAAAGAAATGCTTGGTCGAATCGCTCAAATAAATATTTCTCACGGAGGCGTGCCTAAGCACCCTGTACCTCATGCGCTGGTCCACTCGCTTGGTGTTGAGGGCGACTCGCATGCTCATCCGCACATTCATGGTGGACCGAATCAGGCTCTGTTGCTGATTACTTCCGAAGCCATTGAGGAATTGCGGGCGCAAGGGTTCCCGGTTTATCCCGGAGCGCTTGGTGAAAACGTGACTACCGAAGGTATTGATCGCCGCCAGATGCGCCCTGGGCAACGCTATCGCTTGGGGGACGTGATAATTGAACTTACGAAGGTGCGGGCGCCATGCAATCAGTTGGATGGTTACGGGGCCGGCATTCATCAGGCTGTATATAACAAGCCCGCCGTAAAAGCTGGCGACGCAAGCACGCCCACTTGGGCCATCAGCGGATTCTATGCAGCGGTTGTCCAGGGTGGAATGCTTCGCGTTGGCGCTCCAATCGTTCTTCTAGACCAGTCCGCATAGACTAAAGTTACTTCGCCAGGTTTTGCGAAACCATGCTTCTTCCTAAAGAAATTCTTTTCCGTCATTTGGAGCGGTCCTTGATGAGCCTGCGGGCACTCTCGGCCGCCATGCCAGAACCCGCCTTAGCAAAGCTTCGGTTACTACTGGCCACATCCGCCGATCCTGATTCGGTGCTGCACTACATGGAGAAACTTGCCCAGGCTTCCCCGGTAGTTTTTCGATCCCTTTGCTCAAATGATGAAGCCGCCACTTGCCTTGCCACGGTCTTTTCCCATTCGCAATTTCTAAGTGAAGAACTGCTGCGGCGTCCGAAATGGTTAGAAATGCTGCTGGCTTCTGGCGCTTTGTATCGCCAGATGACGGTGGATGAACTAATCGCTGAATTGCGCGTCGATTGTCCGAATGGCATTCCTACCGCTCTGGCTCTGGCCACTTTCCGCCGCCGCCAAATCTTGCGCATTCTGCTGCGGGATACGCGCGGGCTGGCCACGCTTTCGGAAACCACCGGCGATCTTTCCGCGTTGGCTGACGCCATACTGCATGTCGCCTCTAATCACGTATTGGCCAAATTTCGCCTACGCTACGGATCGCCTTCCTACGTTTATGACGAAGGTTCGCGCATGCCGTGTGAATTTTCCATCATCGCCCTCGGCAAACTTGGTGGCAACGAACTGAATTATTCTTCCGACATCGATTTGATGTTTCTCTATTCGGCTAATGGCGAGACAGATGGTGTCCGCGCGATTGACAATAAGGAATTTTTCAAACGCATGGCGAATGAGTTGACGGAGCTTTTATCCACCTATACAAGTGAAGGTATTTGCTATCGAGTGGACCTTCGTTTGCGGCCAGACGGCAAGCTGGGGGAACTGTGCTTGCCTCTTGCCGGCGCGATGAATTACTACCAGACACGTGGCCGCGATTGGGAATTGCAAATGCTTCTGAAAGCACGAGTAGCCGCGGGGGATTTGGCTCCGGGCCGCGACCTCCTAGCATTCGTGGAACCTTTGATCTATGCCACCACTCTCGATTTTGGGGCCGTCGAATCGGTGTCGGCTACGCGTCTGCGCATCGGCGAGCAACTGGCGCAGAAACGCGGCTCCGATGGCGAGTTGGATATTAAGCTGGCCCGCGGCGGCATTCGTGACATCGAATTTCTTGTGCAATGCCTCCAAAGACTGCATGGTGGGCGCGAGCCTTGGGTTCGTCAGGGTGGCACGCTGCTCGCGTTATCGCGCCTGAGTGACAAAGGCCTGTTGAGCCAAGGTGAACATTCACGCTTGTCCGCAGCCTATCAATACTTGCGCCATATGGAGCACAGGCTTCAATTTTGGGACGACCGGCAGACGCACTCTTTACCCAAAGATCCCGAGTCCCTGGAATTACTGGCGCTGCGAATGCCCGGCTGGCAAAGTGGCGACCTAGACCCCGCGTCAAGAATGATGAAGCAGCTTAATCATCATTTGGAGGAGGTACAGGAAATCTACGAGCGCGTGATTCACGCGCAGCAGCCGATTTATTACACGATGACTGCTCAAATTTCCGAGGCGCTGCGGGCGGCTCCATCGCCGTCGAACATTGCGCCTAGGGCCAGCAATCTGGTTAGTTTTCTGGATGAAAAGGCTCCCAGGTTTTACCAGTTGGTGAGCAAAAAGAAGTTCAAACGAGGGGCAGGTTATCTGGACCTATTTCTGGAAAAAGTGATGGATCATTCCGATTGGATGAACGCCCTCGATTCCGATGCGTTGTTTGCCGGGTACTTGCTTGATTTGCTCGACGCCAGTCCCTATCTGGCCGAACAATTAATCCGGACTCCTAACCTGATCGAGGAATTATTTCGCTTCGGCGCGGGATTAAACTTTCGTGATTACTTTGAAGATCCAGTGGAGTTGCGCCGCTTCTACCGCAAGGAACTATTCCGCATTCAAGCTGAGAGTGTCTGCCTGCGCCAGCCAATTTGGCAAACGCTCGACCAAACCAGCCAACTGGCGGAATTTGCGATTGAGTCGGCCTACCGTTCCGCGTTGCAGCAGGTGCTGGCGGCAAGGCCGCCCGTCTCCGATAGTTACGTTCCGAAGGATCAGATGATCGTCATTGCTCTGGGCCGATTGGGGATGCGGGAATTCGATTTGGGATCAGACGTTGACCTTGTGTTCGCCCTGCCGGACGCCGACGCGGCGGAAATCAATTTCTGGCGGCGCGTGGCGGAACGGTTGATCGACATAGTTTCGGCCTATACCGGTGAAGGTATGTTGTTCGCCGTGGATACGCGGTTGCGTCCCTCGGGCCGCGAAGGCGATTTGGTGCAGCTGGAATCGGCCTATATCGAATACTTCGATAAACATGCGCAGGCATGGGAAGGGATTACTTACATGAAGGCGCGTTGCGTGGCCGGCAACATGGAAAAGGCCACTGAGTTCTTGAACAAATTGCAGGAGGTGGATTGGCGCGGCTATGGGCAAAGCGGCCGTTCGCAAAAAGAGTTGCGTAAAATGCGGTTGCGTCTTGAAAAAGAACAAGGAGAGAATAATCCGCTAAAGGCTGGGGCCGGCGGCTACTACGACATCGATTTTGCGTTGATGTATCTGCGCCTGAAGGGGGCCGGCATGTTTTTCAAACTTTTAAACACCCCGGCGCGGATTGACATCATCGAAAAAATGGGGCATCTGGAGCGGCCCGATGCAAATTTCCTTCGCGACGCCGCCACGTTCCATCGGTCCATGGATCATGCCATGCGATTGTTAACGGGCCATCCGGAGGGAAACCTGCCGAATGCGACGGAGCAGTTGAATACATTGACGGATTTGGTGGAAAGGTGGGTGCCTGACCACTTAAGTGATCAGCCTCTTTTGGTGGAACATGCGCAAATTCAACACCGCACTCGTGAATTTTTCAATCGTCTTTTTCCTGGTTAGCGCGCCCGCATTCAGCGCGGAAAAGACGCTGCTTGATGACGCGATCCGCTTGATGTACAACAACGATTTCTCCGGCTCGCATCGATTGATCGATCGCCACCTTGAAGCCAACGCGCAGGACCCGCTTGCCTATACCTTCCGCTCCACCGCGTACCTCTTCGCTGAGTTTGACCGGCTGGGCATCCTTGAAAGCGAGTTCTTTTCGGATGATTCCAAATTAGTGGAGAAAAAGAAACTGAAGGCAGATCCGGTCATTCGCTTGGCTTTTTTTACGGCAATTGAGCAATCCGTTCGACTCGCCAACCGTGCGCTGCAAAGGAATCCAAAGGACACCAACGCGCTGTTTGCCATAAGCACCAATCATGGTCTTATCAGCGATTACATGGCTTTTATCGACAAGAAGCAATGGAGGAGTTACCAAACGGCGAAGCAGGCTCATTCCAGTGCCTTGCGGCTTCTTGAAACCGATCCGCAATTTTACGACGCCATGCTCAGCACCGGCATGAACGAATATCTGGTGGGTAGTATTCCCTTGTTTCTGCGATGGTTTGTGCGCTTCGAACAGACAAAAGGCAGCAAGGACCTGGGCCGCGAACAGCTTTGGAAAGTGGCCCGCAACGGCCGCTATTTTGGTCCGTTCGCCAGAATTCTTCTGGCGGTGATTTATCTTAGGGAGAAGGACTACTCGCGATCTGAAGAGATTGTGCTTCAATTGTCAAAGGAGTTCCCCTCGAACAAACTGCTGTCGGCGGAGATCTCAAAACTAAGGGAAAAAACCAGGAAACAATGATTCGCCGGAAATTCCTCTCTGTCGTGTGCGCCGCGCCTTTGGCGCATGCCGCCCCTGCATCGATAGTGGACAAAGCTTTTGCGCGGCTCTATGAATTTGATTTTCCGGCGGTCCAACAAATCACCGCGGCAACCTTGAATGATCCACTGGCCCACGGGGTTCGCGCCGCAGCCACGCTTTTTGGTGAATTCTCACGGCTCAACATTTGGGAGGGTGAGGACTTCTTCGAAAGCGGCAAGCGCATAAAGGCTAAACCCGATCCTACGGTTCGCGCCTCATTCTATCAGTCGCTCGAACAGGCGCGACGGCTGGCGGATGGAGCGCTCCAGGTGAATCCGAAAGATGTAAATGCGCTCTTCACCCAAACCATGTCCCATGGCCTTGAGACAGATTACATCGCATTCGTCGAACGGCGGTCCTTAGCCAGCTTCGAGCCCTGCAAGATCAGTCAGCGCTGGGCCGATAAACTACTTGCCGTTGATCCAAGTTTCCACGACGCATACCTCACCACCGGCGTGAACGAATATATGATGGGGGCCCTGCCCGGAGTTCTGCGTTGGGCGGTTAAGGTGGAAACCACGAAAGGCGACAAGAAGAAGGGGCTGGAACATCTGGAAATGGTGGCCAAGGGGGGACGCTATTTCCCAGGTTTTGCGAAGATTCTGCTGGCGGTATTTTATGAACGGGAAAAGCAGCCGACACGGGCTGAAGCGATTCTTCTTGATTTATCGCGCCAGTTTCCGGGCAATCCGCTGCTCGGCAAGCAATACGAGCGTTTGCGCCTGAAAATGGAAAGAACGATTGCCAAATGACGGCTGGTGGGAAACCTTCGCATCTGGAATCTCGTCTTGTGTCATAGTGATATCGATGCTTCTCGCCCGAACTCTGCCCTTATTGCTACTCGCGAGCCTGTCTCTCGCTTCGGCCTCGGCGCAGGTAATTGAATTCGAATCGGGTGGACTGATCTACCAAACGCTTACCCGCAACGGCTTGACGGTGATGTTCGCCCAGCTTCCATCGCACATTAGGGAATACAGTGTGGTGCAGGTGGCGGTTTCAAATGGATCCTCAAAGCCGGTGATCTTAAAGATGGAAGATTTCACATGGGTTCGCGCCGATGGTAATACGATGCGCCCATCGGCGCCGCGCTACGTGGTTCAGGAGTTTTTGGAAAAGGCCGGTCGCAACGAAGTGGTGCGGCTGGTTTCAGCCTATGAGCAGGGCCTCTACGGTATGAAGAATTTGCGTTCCACAAGCGGGTACGAACAGCGGCGGCTTTCGGCTTTGGCTGAGGTGAATTCGGCCAAACTTAAGGCGGCAGCGGCGGCAAGCGCCATTGCCTTTGTCTCCACCAAGCTTGCACCCGGGGAGACAACCGATGGCGCATTATTCTTAGTTACGAACAATAAGCCGTTAGGTTCCGGAAAGCTGCGAGTGTTAACGAATGGCTCTTTGTTCGATTTCAACCTTACGGAAGAACAGCCGTTGAAACACCCTGGCAAATCTGATTCTCATTAAAGTAACCGGCCGATGTGGCCGATAAGCGGTAGATGGCCCACTTTGGCTTTTTCTCGCGCTTACTCATCATAGCGATTGGGGGAAATGCCTTTGCGCAACCAAGCCTTAACACTTTTCTAGAGAAGTGGGTTCAAGCGGTTCAGGACAAAGATCCCGCGGCGTACCGGGCCCTAATTCACCCCGCTTCGAAAGCATGTCTAGCAGGCGAAAAACAAGATTTCATGAGCCGTCACATTCAAACGCGCTTGAGCACAAGCCTGCAAGTTGCACCACAAATTAGTCTAACCCCCCTGGCTAATAATAAAATGACAAGTGAGCTTTTCAGTTATGCCGTCCAGCCAACCCATGTCGCAGCCATCAAAAGTGGACCGCAGACAATTGCCGTGGGTGTCGCGCGAACGAAGCATCAGTGGGTGGAAGTTTTGCCCTGTCCGAACGGCGGGGGCCTGAAACAACTCCGTCTTCAGTGGGGATTAGCGGATCGTTTTTCGCCACTTGCTAGCCTGCATTTTTTCCCTAAGTAACATTAACGGCGGTAAATCTTATCGAGCGAACCTATTGTAAGTGGTTGATTTTAATGACTCTCTAAGGAAGGCGATTGAATTGCAAGGTACAGCTTGGTACACCCAACAAATCTAGCGGGTTATACTTTCAGATCTACGATCATCACATCGATTAACAATTTTAGGAGAAAAATGCAATTCAGATCCATTTTCGGGAGAGTAGCGCCTGCGGCAATCGGACTACTTTCAATAGTCGTCGGCTGGGCCGATCAAATCGTTATGAAGAATGGCGACCGCGTCACGGGCAGTGTCATAAAGAAAGACGCGAAGTCCGTGACCGTGAAATCTGACAATTTCGGCGTTGTTACGCTTGACTGGGCTAATGTCACTTCGATTACCGTGGACAAACCGATCAATGTGGTTTTGGGTGATGGCAAAGCCGTTCAAGGAACCATCGCGACGGCTGGAGACAAGGTCGAGGTAACTTCCAGCGGCGTGAAGCAATCTGTTCCCCCCGCCGACATCGCCGTCCTTCGTGACGACGCGGAACAGAAAAATTACGTCCGAATGCTGAAGCCTGGCTTCGCCGATCTTTGGGTAATTTCGGGAAACATCGGCTTAGCGGGAACTACAGGTAACGCGAAGACTGCGTCTTTCAGCATTCCGGTTTCTTTGGCCCGTATTTCAAATAGCAGCAAGACCACTGCGTACTTCAATTACATTCGCGCTTCGGCCGACGTTGCAGGTGTTTCCACGGCAACGGCCCAGGCAGTCCGCGGCGGATGGGCTTACAATCGCAATTTGAAACCTCGCTTGTTCGCCACGGTGTTTAATGACTATGAATACGACAAGTTCCAGTCTCTGGACTTGCGCGCCGTCATCGGCGGCGGTCTTGGATACATCGCTTGGAAGTCTGATCGCGGCCGCTTGGATCTGCTTGGTGGCGCCGATTTCAATCATGAAAAATTCGATCCGGCCCGCCCGAAATTGGCCTTCACCAGAAACTCCGCTGAACTTTACTGGGGCGATGATTTCAACTACAAATTGAGCAGTCGCGCCAGTCTCAATCAAAGCTACCGTATGTTTAACAATTTGAGCAACAGTGGCGAATATCGTCAAAACTTCGATGCCGGCCTCGGCGTGAAGCTGGCGAAGAGTCTCACCTGGAATGTGTCCTTCAGCGATCGTTTCTTGAGCAATCCTGCTCCTGGACGGTTAAAGAATGACGTTCTTTATACAACCGGATTAGGTTTCACTCTAGCGAAGTAAGTCCGACGTTTCGTCGGCGGGCGGCCCGCAAGGCCGCCCTGTCTCAGGTGTTGGAAACGCTACGAATTCAATAGCCTCCCATTCGCGATACAATAGTAATTTATACACGAGAAAACGAAAGAAAGCGAATCATCTGATGAGTGTTCCGCCTGATATTCAGGCCTTAGAGCCCGATAAGCTACTCTCCTGGGCTCTCCAAAAATTCGGTCGCAAGTTTGCCGTTGTCACCAGCTTTCAAAAAGAAGGCATGGTGCTGGTGGACATGGCTTCCCGCCTCGATGCTTCCGTGCGCGTGATCACCATCGACACTGGCCGCATGCCGGAAGAAACATACGCCATGATGGAAGCTGTGAGGGAACGATATGGCGTGAAAGTGGAAATCTTAACGCCAGCCGCATCCGAATCCTCACGCATGGTCTCGCTGCACGGCCCCGATCTTTTTCGTGAATCCGCGCCATTGCGCAAACTGTGCTGCGAAGTGCGCAAGGTCCGTCCGCTGGCCGCCAAGATGGTTGAGTTCGAAGCCTTCGCCGTTGGACTGCGACGCGGCCAATCCGACGAACGATCAAGCGTTGAAAAAGTATCC
>JANXXI010000211.1 GCA_025350695.1 Acidobacteriota bacterium | reverse complement strand
AACTCATTGCAGCATGCAAGCAGATTGTTGATGGTCTTAAGGGAAAGGAGACGACTAACCCTGTTGCAATACTTAAACAGATTGCTGAGTCTAATTCCTGGAACGATGACGCCATTTCAACATTGTCAAGTTTGTCAGCTGAAGAATACTTTACTATCTTTAAGACCGTCAGGGATAAAGAACTCCGCAAGACGATAAATACCTGTCTACAATTTGGAAGAATCCAAAATGCAACGCCAGCGATGAAAGAGATTTCCCTGCGAGCAAAAGCCGCACTGACAATGATTGGCAATGAATCGGATCTCAACGCAAGGAGGGTTCGCATTTACGGCATTGACGCAAACGGCAAGTTACCACCGTCGAAGCAGCCTGATCTGGTTTAGATCAATTAATTTGGACTGCTACTTAATCGACTTCTCAGGAATCTACAATGTTACTTTCATCCGTGCGGTTTCGTAATTACGCCTGCTTCGTGGACACCGGGGACGTTTCCCTTTCGACAAGATTCAACCTAGTACTGGGTCGAAACAATTCTGGTAAGTCTGCATTCCTTGCTGGGATTGCAGTTCCTAGCATTGTGAATCCCCACAGGGGCCTAGACAAATACCTGAGCGCGCCAAAACAACGAATGACATTGACTTTTCGGATTACTGGCAGGGAACTGGTTGATAAGCTTATGGGTTACCGAGCCGCTGGTGCCTTTCGCTTTACAGCCCTGCCGAAAGATGCGTTCTAGCAAAAGCAAGCTGGCGAATTCAGCCAAGCTAGTTTCGAACAAGAAGTCTTCGACTTGTCAGTAGACATGGGTGCTACTGGTGGTGTTTCGGACCCGGTCCGAGCCCGGGGAGGGGATGAATTACAGAATGAAGGATATCTTTGGTTATATTTTGATAACACAGGCAACCTACGATTACTTCCACCCGGCTCTTCCCACCCGGTGCAGGGAAATGACTTAATACTGGAGTTGATGAATACTTCGATTAGTCGTTTTTGGCACTTTAAGCCACAAGAAGCCCAAGCAAAAAATGAAATGGTAAATTCACAAGGCGAGCTATTCCCTAACTTGGGCAATCTGGCAAGCGTGATCGATAAACTGCGAAGCAATCCATCTAGATTCAACAGATATTTGGAAGCAATTCATAAGGTTTTGCCGGAGATAGTGACCATTGATAGTCGAACAGTAGAATCTGGAACGAAGGGTGTATATGTCTGGTTTCATGACCAGGAGACGGAACGGCCTGAGTGTGCTTTTCCTTTGGACGCTTGTGGAACGGGGATTCGTACCGTCTTGGGCCTCCTGTATGTAGCCTTAACCTCTGATGAGCCTAGAACGCTTCTTGTAGACGAAATCCACAGCTTCCTGCATCCTGGATGTCTTAGGGACCTGATACACACTCTCATGCAACTTGGAGGTCACCAGCTCATTGCATCAACGCATTCCCCTGTTCTTATCGGAACACCTGAGTTGTTTCAGTTTGTTCACATAGTTAAAGATCAGATGGTCAGTAGCGTAACGTCTATTGATGCAACCGCTAAGAATGTCGTCGAAATGCTTTTGGCAGACCTAGGAGTTCGCCTTTCCGATGTATTCGGGGCCGACCGGGTATTTTGGGTTGAAGGGAGGACCGAGGAAAAATGCATTCCAAGAATCCTCGCTAAGTTGAAGACGAATGAACTGATTGGAACGGTGGTGCTCGGCGTACGCAGCACTTCGGGATTTACGGACAAGAAGATCATTGATGCCACGGTGGAACTATATTCGAAATTGAGTGGATTGTCCTTTGTAATGCCACGAAGAGTAGCGTTCTTGTTTGATTCCGAGGGAAAGAAGCAAGAGGAACTAAATGACCTTAAAAGGCGATTCGCCTGAAAAGGTGAGCTTTCTGAAACTCCAAATGTTTGAGGATTATTTATCGCATGCTGGTGCGATCACGGAGGTTATTAATGCTAATTTGGGATCCACAAAAGTTTCGACGGAAGACTGCCAACAAGCACTTGACCGCTCAACAGAAACCAAGGGGGACCGAAAACTCATTGACGTATTTCGTCAATTGTCGGAAGGTAACTTGGAGTTTCGGAAAACTTTGCATGCAGTGGAAATCGTCGAATGGCTCTTGTGCAACGAGCCGAACTACCTAACTCCGTTGGCCGAAGAAATAGAACTTGCGTTGAGAAATAGCGATGATTGATTTAGATTGAAGTCTCACTTCGCCCAATTGGGCGACTAGTTAGCCCGGTGCAAACCTCTGAGTTGAAGATACCGGGTTTATCCAAATCCGCCTAAACAAATGCAGGAGAAGACACATTTTGAAAGACGTCTATTTCGAGTCCTACTTGGGGAGCCAATTTTCAAGTGTTTGATCGCTTGATGAAATCAGATTCTACTCCAAGCCCCTCAGCGCAGATGAGGAAGCAAGTCCTTAAGGTTAACGTTCGATTGGCGAAGGATGTTGGCTAGCGTCCCTGGTGCGATCGACCCGTGGGCGGGAACCGTGACAGTTAGACTACCACTTTTCAACTTCACATGCGAATCCGTCTGACCCATCCGAACATATCCCAATCGAGTCAGGGCGCGGCAGAGTGACTCGCCTGAAATGTCACGCGGAATTTTCATGTGGTAGCGAGAACTGGATCGGACACGAAATGATAGCGGATCGACTTCG
This sequence comes from Acidobacteriota bacterium, assembly GCA_025350695.1. GTDB lineage: Bacteria > Acidobacteriota > Terriglobia > Bryobacterales > Bryobacteraceae > JANXSF01. The sequence goes on along the minus strand of JANXXI010000211.1, from coordinate 64,890 downwards.
GCATGAAACCTGGTTCAAAATGGCAACGAACGGCGTCATCGACCTGCCCCTGGAGGCCACGCAAGTCGACCGCCTGGGTCGAAATGCCGCCGCCACCGGGTGCGTCCCATGACGCGATAAGCTGCCCCGAATCAGGACATCTTTCGACTACGATGAGAATCTCATCCATACCCATCAGTATAGGCCACATTGAAAGACTGGTCGAAAATTCCGAAGGCAACAGATTTGGCGATGGACAGAATATGACACCGGGTTAGTAGGTCGCAAATGAGATACACTCATGGAAGAGGTTCAATGCCACAGCAAACCACGAAAACCAGGATGATCCACGCTCGTATCGATCCGAGGCTGAAGGAATCCGCAGAGCGTGTGTTTTCGGAAATCGGCATCTCGACTACCGAGGCGATTCGGCTTTTTCTGAAACAGGTGGAACTCTACAACGGTTTGCCATTCCCCGTCTCGATTCCGAACGCGGAGACCACCGCCGCCATGACGGAGGCGAACAATCCGGCGGGCTTGAACCGGTATCGGTCTTTCCGAGAACTGCGCGACAAGGTCTAATGTCACTCTCCCTTCTCACAACAACCGCTTTTGAGAAGGACCTGAAACGAGTTGGGAAGCAAGGCCGCAACCTGGACAAGTTGGAGGCAGTGGTGAATTTGCTTCAATCACAGCAACCGCTCCCGACACGCTGCAAGCCCCACCAATTGCGCGGAAACTGGACAGGGCATTGGGATTGCCACGTCGCGCCTGATTGGCTTTTGCTCTATCGGGTGACGGAAACCGCGCTGTTGCTGGTCCGAACTGGAAGTCACGCGGAGCTATTTGAATAGTCGAAAGCATAGTTCACGCAGCAGCCTCCCATCGTTATAGAGTTTTAGCATGCGCATCCAAACGTTGCGGGAGTCCTCCGGCGAGTTCGAGACGTGTCCTGACTGGGTGCCCATCTTGGATTCGCTTCTCGGCTTTCGCCGTAACTCTCAGTTGGAGAGAGGTTTGTCTTGGTTCGAGCAAGGGGGGATTTATGCTGCGAAGGTTCTCAATGCATCCAGTATGGGGAGCCAATTATCACTTCCTGAAAATCGCGCTATCTGATTGACTCCGTTGCGCTCCTTTGAAGACTTCCTAGGAATTCTTACCGGTAGAACGGCTACTCCAGCATGGACTCGAACCGGCAGTTCGGTTAAAGAGCTTCAGCAACGAGCATCACTCGGCCGGCGGGTAGCGGTTTCGTGAGTCACGAACACTCCTGGTCCGCCAGTTCGCGTGCCGGTTTCGCTTCCTGATTCCGAAGCCACGTGACAAGGTCTTGATTGCCGCTTTGTTGCGCGCCATCGAGCGGCGCGATCTTGTCCCAGCCGACCCAGTTTATGTTTGCGCCTTTCCCGGTCAGATACTGGGCGGTGTGCAACTGGCCACCCCGGCAGGCGTGCCAGAGTGCTGCGGTGATTTGGTCGCCCGCTGGCTTGGGCTCTTGTTCGAAGTAGGTGGCCAAACGATCCAGCAGGCCGAGGCCCGCCGATTCCGTGAAAGTAGTTTTCGCCCCCCGATCAAGTAAACGGCGTGCTGCGTTCCACTGTGCGAAGATGACGGCGTCGGACATGGCAGTGCCGTTCGTGAAAATGGCCCCCGGGCTTTCGATATTGGCGCCGCCATCAAGCAGCGCGTCGAGAGCATCCACGTCATTGCTACTCGCGGCCCCGTGGAGAGGCGTTTCCGGGGCGTTACCACCCACCATTGGGGCATCGGGGTCCGCGCCCCGGTCAATGAGCAGCCGGATGGTCTGCGATACTCGGGGGAAGTGACCGGGCCAATCGACCGCAATGTGGAGCAGTGAGCGGCTGGCCCCCTTTGGGTCGACGATGCCCACCTTGGAAATCAGAGGGTCGCCGTCCAGCAATTGCCTCAACGCCTTGACATCTCCTGTGTGAATCGCACTCGTCAATGCTTGGGCAAGCGGTTCCGTAGCTCGTATTTCCATGGCGTCGATGTGCTCCTTCGCCATTATATTATGCACCAGCAAACAAGTGCGCCGGGCGCTGGAATCTACGCGTACTCCCTTATAACGCACCATCCGAAACCTTATCCGGGGTTCCCTTGGCGAGTTCGAGATGTGTCCAGACTGGGTGCCCGGCATGAACAGGTGTTGACACCGATCATCTTGAAAACATTAGGCGTTGACTGGTTCGATCACAGTGCCAATTGGCCTGCGTGAGTTCGAAATGCATCCACGATGGGGAGCCAAATAAAGTATTCCTCGGTGCCCGCGATCTGATTGATTTCATTACGGCAGATTCGAACGTTTCGTCCTGATTGGCCCCGTTTTGACTGTGACCCCGGCGTGAACTCGAACTCGACAACGAATTTGTCCGGCCAGCATCTCCCCGTCGAGCTTGGTCGTGTTCGGCGTAATTGCCCGGCCGCAGATTATCCCGCACATTCTTCAGGCCCGGTCGGTCGCCCTATTGAAGAATCCCGCCTGGAAAGGCGCGGGTAGCAGAGCTTGGGTGCGAGGCCAAGGCGATCAGGATATCCACGTTCCTGGTGCTGCATGCCGCTTCGCGAGAACGGATACCACTGGTGCTGAAATCAACAAAGGGGCTGCAAGTTGCCGATTCTGTACTTTCAGCATCTTCGGGGAAAGGCCGAGTGCCTTCCGCCTTCCCGGCGGGTCGGGGAGTTGCTGCCAGGTCAAACCGAAGCGCCATTCGCGAAGCAAAAATACCTTAGGGCTGTTCGGGTGGAATCAGTCGGGTGTATACTAACGACGGGCGGCGTAAAGGCTTATAAAGAGGATGATGCGGTCAGGGTCTACGCGCTCAAAGGAGTTCCATATGACTTACTTGAATCTACGCCGATCAATGGCTGCTGCTGCGGGGCTGGCAGCGCTTGCGGCATTTGTGAATGTCGCTTTGGCGACAAATTCTTGGGGCGGTTACCACTGGGCACGGACCACTCCACAGTTCACCCTGAAGCTCGGCAACAACCTCTCCGCAGGCTGGCAACAGCACCTTAGCGACGCCTCTTCGGATTGGAACAGCCCCACGGTTTTCGGCGCAGCATCGACGCCTCTTCTGACCGCGATCGTCGCCGGCCAGTCCAACAAGCGTTGCTCAATGGTGGCCGGGACCACTCAGGTGTGCAATAGTACCTACGGCAATAACGGTTGGCTCGGCCTGGCGAGCATCAATATCACCGGTGGCGTTCACATTACCCAAGGGTCGGCGAAGATGAATGACACCTATTTCAATACCAGCACCTATAACAACGTCAATGAGAAGCGGCATGTGATGTGCCAGGAGATTGCCCACACGTTCGGGCTCGATCACCAGTCGACGGATGGCAGTTCCCAGAACACTTGCATGGATTATTTCTCGAACACGGGCGCCAACGCCACCAAGACGGCGAGCACGAGACCCAACTTGCATGACTTCGATGAACTGAACATCATATACGGGCACCTTGACAGCACGACCACGGTTGCCCAGACAACATCCCTGTCGTCTAATGCCGACGTTGATGCCAACGACGATCCCAATAGCTGGGGCAAGCTTGTGAGCCAGTCAAACAATGGGCGCAGTTCGACTTACGAACGCTACAACAATGACGGGTCGAAAACTGTTTCGCATGTGTATTGGTCGCTTGAAGCGGCTGCCAAGTGTCCGTCGTGCGATCACCGTTATGACGGTGGTCACTAATCGACCCGCGTGTTTGTCCTCACTACTGGCAACCACTGCAAACGTAGACGGACTTTCAGCGAAGGCGCTCTGTTATAAAGGTGGCGCGGTCTTTGGAACAACGGCCCGGAAACTCCGGCTCGTGCCTGAGTCACGGCGCATCCGAAGCTAAAACTATACACCTCACATGGCCAATTGGGTGGCAAGAGTTCGAAATGCGTCCAGTGTGGGTGCCCAGTCCGGACGCTATTACGATTCTCTACCTGTATGCCAAGCTTTACAAAGGAGTTGACTCGGTTCGAGCAGAGAGCGATTTAAGCCTCAAGAGTTCGAAATGCGTCCAGTGTGGGGAGCCGAATTGCAATCGATGCCTTTGATAGCTGGAAAGTTTTCACTCCGTTGAGGTTAGCGCGGTTCGAGCGGTTCGAGCGCCTCAGCGGTTCAAACGGTTCGAACAGGATTCCACGAATAACTCGGGAAGCTGCTCCAACGCAGACTTCCTCCCTTTCGCGATCTGGATGGGATGCATCTTGGACTGCGAGCCCAACTGGCTCAGTGTCTTTACGCCCGGGATCGCCTCGATCACAACCCGGGCTTTGAAATTCGGACTGTACTGTTTTCTCGTCGTTGTTATCGACCTCTTCTTGTTCAATGACTCCGTCGAAATCTTAGCTTATTGCCTGGTCTGAATTGCTGGGACTGCGATAGTATGCCGAAGGGCCATGGGTTCTACAACAATGCAGTGGGTGGTTCTCTCCTCGGAAGGCAAACGGTGAGATCATGAATCGAGCCGGTTACCGTGCCATCCGCTTGGGAAAGGTCATGCAAACAGTTGGGGGAGCGGTCCGAAATCAGATTCTGTAATTAACGGGGCGTCCCGCAGTAGTTCCCAGAAACCGTTGCCCACGTGGGCCGGAAGAGATTCCAACCAACAGAAATTGCCGCGGTCAGAGATGCCATCAGAACAAATGACCCTCTATTGGAGGAGGAGCAACTTGTGCGCCACCAAGCTGAGTTCTACGATGTTGTTCAGAAAACGCCGCAAGTGCGAAAAAATCTCTTGGGGTCCTGAGACCAGCCGATTCTAAATCAGAATCCGCTCGACATGCCTAAAATTGGTTGCGTTTCCACCGGTAATAATGGCGTGCTTGATGTCGATTCGGGATCATCCGCCCTCACTCCACCTTCGCGTCCCAACCAATCCTACACTGGGGATTCACTACCGATAACGCCGTTATCGAAACCTGGAATGAACGAACGAAAGGGCGTGGGAACCGATAACGTTAGGTTCCCCATCGGCGTCGAATGGCGAATATCATCGTCATGAGCTATCCGAGTTGGAATCCAGGACGCCTGGGCAGTCGGACCAGGGTCCTCCGCAGACTTGGGTCTGCCCCATTTCGGAATAGTTTGCGGATCCCAAGAGGTATAAGCCTAGCGGGTCTGCTTAAGCTCGGTCACCATTTGCTCGAACTTCTTGCGTTGATCGGCGTTCAGAACGCCTTGAATGCGATCCTTGCCGTGCGACCGCACGTCGTCCATTTGCGCTTGCAGAGATTGATAGAACATGGTGAAATCATCGAGCGCTTGCTCGATGGATTCGGCCTGCACTGGAGTCAGTTGCAACTCACGGCGCATGCGATCCATGGTCATTTTTTTCCAACTGGCATTGAGCTTGGTGGCCGTCGAGGCTTGCGCTGTTTGCAGGCGGGAAAGGGCCACGCCTGTTAATCCGCCGCACCCGAATACTAATATCAGCACCAGGAGGATTTTCGGAGTTCTTAGGGGAGCATTTGAACTGGGAAACATTTTGCCTAATCCGCCTGCGCGTAGCTCACCATGTCGACCAACACGACGTTTCGGTCATTTTCCACGTCTTGACCAACCTGCGTTGGCGCGTTGGGCGGAGGGGAGACCAACAAACGTTCCGGGGCAAAAGAAATTTGAGCCGCTTCGGTTGGAGTGAGCATCAAATAGCCAGACATGACCATCACCAAAGCAGCGGTGGCGAATACAAGGCGGCGGCCAAAGATCGGATCTAGCAGCAGGTCCCAGAAGGACGGTTGTGCCTGTGATTCTATGCGAGCAGCGACTCGGTTGTAGAACCCGGGAGCTGGGGCAAGCTGGTCTTCCACCTTCAACGCGTGGAACAAAGCAGCATGCTTAACCATCAACTCGAGTTCGGTCCGGCAACTGCCGCAGGATCGGACGTGAGACTCAAGCTCAGGGGCGTGACGGCCCTCAAGATAAGCCTCCAGATTTTGGATGACTGGATCGTGCATATCTATCTTCCCTTACCAACATGACTACGAAAGATCTTGTTCGCAGCGGATCGGTTTGTCCGCAAGCATTTTCGTCGAATCAAAGATCCTTTTACTGCTACTGCGATTAGGCTCCAAAGGCGATTTGACCAGGAATTTTGGTCAATCTCTGGGCGGCTTTCAGCAACTTCTGCCGCGCCCTAAATAGCTTTACCTTTATTGTATTCTCATTCATGCCCGTCATTTGGGATAATTCTTCCACCGAGTGGCCTTCTACTTCCTTCAGCAAAATCAAGGAACGGTCCTCTTGAGAGACTTTGGAAAGCAGCTTGGCGACGAGATCTCTCTTAGCTAAAGCATCGTCAGCACTGGGGCTTCTGTCCACGGCAATATCGGAACTTTCCATTTTTCGCGCGTCATCTTCAGAAAAATCGCTTTCGTAAACAAGTTTGCGAACTTTCTTCTTGCGAAGGTAGTCGTAACATTCGTTAACGGTGATCTTGTAGATCCAAGTAAGAAGAGAGCTGCGGAAATCGAAGCTGTTTATTGAGAAATAAATTTTGGCGAATACCTGTTGGGAGATATCCTCGGCATCGTTGCGATTGCGCAGAATGCCGTAAATGATTGAAAAGACTTTCGATTGGAAGCGATCCACGACATCTTTGAACGCGGCTTCGTCGCCCGCCTGAACACGGCGGATGAGTGCAGCCTCGTCTGTCTTGTGATAATCCACTTTTGCTTTCGCTCGACCAGTGACTGCTACCGGAAGTTCAAGAACGCCAGCTAATCCGCTCATGCCCAATCGGACGCGTACCAAACGGAGTAGGTTTCAATTATCCAGATTAGCGTAACGGACTGCCGAACGGGAACGCGGTCGTCGCTAGGTGAACTTGTAGACCCCAGGAACAGGTAAGGGCATACTTTCCATCTTCAGGTCGTAATCGAACTGCTTGGGGAACAGATCCTGTTTGGAATTAATAATCATATCCCATGTGATTTCCATTCCGGAATAAGCCGATTCGCGGGCCATGATGCAGGTCATCGTACTTTCGGCGACTGCCATGGCGTGGTTTATGTACGGGCCGTCGCCACGAATGGAATTGACCATGGCGGTGTGTTCTGCCTGGTAGGGCGGCGCGGCAGGCTCGTTACCGGCGAGGTCGTGACAATTGGAGCGGCCTTTGCTTGCGATCACCAGTTCATCCACCTTGCGGGCGAGATTGCCTTGGGTGGGATATTGGCGGCAGTAACTGGACATGCGGACGCCGTTTTCATATTCGAAGTCGGAGGAGAAGTGATCGAAAATGTGGCCGTAAATCTCTTCGCGAGGACGCCATGCGGCGCCGCCAACTGCCATCACTTTTTTGGGATGCGTGCCCATTACCCAGTTGATGACGTCAATGTTGTGCAAGTGCTGTTCCACAATTTGATCGCCGCAGAGCCACAGGTGGGAATACCAGGCGCGGTGTTGCCAGGTCATATCGCCCCACTTGGCGTCGCGGGCTTTTTGCTGGATAACAGGCGTACCTACCCAGTAGGCATAGGCGGAATCGAGTTGGCCGATGGCTCCGTTCTTAATTTTGTCGACGGTGATTTGATACTTGCGATCATGGCGGCGTTGGGCTCCGCTCATCACTGTCAGCTTTAGTTCTTCGGACTTCTTGGCGGCGTCCATGAAGCGGCGAACGCCGGTTGGGTCGGTACCGAATGGCTTTTCGCAGAAGACATGTTTCTTCGCATTGATGGCTGCCTCAAAGTGCATTGGGCGATAGCCGGGAGGCGTGGCGAGCATGACGATATCCACGTCGCTTGCGATGATTTTCTTGTAGGCGTCAAAGCCGATGTGGCGGCGGTCCGGAGCAATTTTGACGCGGTCCTTAATCTTGGCGTTGCGCGCATCCTCGTTAATCCAACGCATGTTGGTTTCCACGTGATCCTCAAAGATGTCGGCAACGGCGACGACTTCAACATTTTCCGTGCCGGTAAGCAAGTCGTTGACGGCTTGGCGGCCACGGCCACCGAAGCCGATCAGGCCGGCGGTGAGTTTTTCCTTACCGGCGCCGCGCACTAATTCTGGGCGGATGATCTGGAAGGCGGTGCTGGCGGCGCCTGCGGAGAACAAATTCCGGCGGGAGATTTCATTGGTCATGTTTCGTGCTCCTACCCTTGTTGAGGGAAGAAATAGTATATCGAAACTGTGAGAATGAAAGATATGAAACACAACGCCGAAGAGTTCCGCAAAGTGGGGCGCGAAGTTGTGGAGTGGATGGCCGATTATTTCACGGACCCTGGGCGGTTTCGAATCACTCCAGACATGAAGCCAGGAGATTTGATCGACAAGCTTCCAGCCAGCGGGCCTGATTGGGGCGAGCCGATGGAAGTTGCGGTCAAAGATTTCCACGATCTTGTGCTGCCCGCGGTGGTGCACTGGAATCATCCGCGGTTTTTGAACTATTTCGGGTGCACGGCTTCGACCCCGGCGGTGCTGGCCGAGATGCTTGTGAGCGTGATTAACACGAATGGGTTCAACTGGACGGCATCGCCGGCGGTGGCTGAACTGGAGCAGGTGGCGCTTGCGTGGTTGCGGCAATGGATGGGGCTGCCTGACGAGTTTTTTGGAATTATTTATGACACGGCGTCGACCAGTACACTGCACGCTTTGGCTGCGGCGCGAGAGGTAACTGATCCGGATTCGCGGATAAAAGGAACGCGGACTGGGCTGCGAATTTATTGTTCCGACCAAGCGCATTCGTCGGTGGATAAAGCGGTCATCACCCTTGGAATGGGTTTGGATAATTTGGTGAAGATCGAATCGGACGAAGCATTCGCGATGAGAGCGGACGGTCTGGAGCAAGCGATTGAAGCGGATCTTGCGGCGGGGTTGACGCCCTGTGCGATTGTGGCGACGCTGGGAACGACTTCGACCACATCGGTGGATCCGGTGGCGGACATTGTTGGGATCGCTAAGAAGTACAAACTTTGGTTGCATGTGGATTCGGCTTACGCCGGCGTGTGCGCCATGCTGCCTGAATATGCGGCAATGTTCGCGGGTGTGGAACAGGCGGATTCGCTGGTGATGAACCCACATAAATGGATGTTTGTGCCGGTGGACACGAGCGTGCTGTACACGCGGCATCCTGAAGTTTTGCGGCGCGCCTTCGCCTACAATCCGGCGTATTTGAGTTCGTCGCAGGATCCGAGGGCGGTTAATTTGATGGACTATGGATTTCAGTTGGGGCGGCGATTTCGGGCGGTGAAGTTGTGGTTTGTGATGCGCTACTTCGGATTGGAAGGGCTTCGCAAGGTGCTGCGGGGGCACATGGAGTTAGCACGGGATTTTGCGGCGAAGGTGGGCGCGGATCCTCGATTTGAGTTAACTGCGCCCGCTCCATTTTCGACTGTGTGCTTCCGGTTGAGAGGGAGCGACGATGCGAACCGGGCGCTGTTTGACCGAGTAAATGCGAGCGGGGAGGCGTTTATTTCGCAGACGGTTCTGCGAGGGCGATTTTCGTTGCGGGTGGCTGTGGGTAATTATGCAACCGAGCAGGAAGATATAGATGTTGTCTGGAAACTGATCCAGAGCTTCGCAGCGAGAGCCTAAAGGCGAAACTCACAGTTCTGCAAACCACTGTGGTTAATCGAAGGCTGCTCCCACAGACCTTGCTGCGTAGAATCAGCGCTTCAAATGGTCTGAAAAATCCCCGCTTTCATAGGGGGCTGGTCAAAACTATTTCCGATGCACCTACGGTTCCTGAGCAGCGCGACTTTGTGACTGGCGCGCGGATCACGAATCGGCCCCAGTTTCAGTATTGGAAAACATGCAGAGAAAGGTATAAGCTCCCAAACCTAGCGGACTTATCCTAAATTGAAACTCTTCAGCACCTGATCCCAAGGCTTGCGATATGGGCGGATGAGCATTTTCGATGCTTCGGCGTCGCCAATGATTTCTTCCTTCACCGGATCCCAGCGTAGTTTACGGCCGAGGCGTAACGACAGGTTGGCCAAGTGACAAGAGACAGCCACGCGGTGGCCGTCTTCAACGTCTGATATCGGCTTTTGGCGCGTCTTGATGCAATCGAGGAAATTGCGGACATGAAGATCGAACTGTTCGGCGCCGGAGCCTTTCTCTTTAACGGACGCTGTCCAAGGCGATGGCTTGAAATCCGACGTCTTTGGACCGCCGCCGGGATGGCCTTGGAATTGTGGGATGAGACTTTCGGGGTCCACCTTCATGTCGGGCGTGATCTCAAAACCGGAACGATCTATGCCGAGACTCCCTTTGGTTCCGTAAAATTCGAGACCGCCGCCGGTGCGCCTGCCCATGCTGGCTTCGCGATGGTGCCAAGTTGCTGTGTAGTTGGGGTACTCAAAAATGGCGTCTTGCGTGTCGGGCGTTTCTCCATCGTCTTCAAGCGCGAAGCGGCCACCGCTGGAGGAGACAGCCTTGGGGCCAAGCACATTCATGTACCACTGCATGATGTCGATTGAATGTGCGCCAAGGTTGGTCATCTGGCCGCCGGAGTAATCCCAGAACCAGCGGAAATGGTAGATGCCGCGATGGGGACTGTAGGGGCGCAAGGGGGCGGGGCCAAGCCACATGTCGTAATCGAAGTCCGCAGGCTTGGCGGCAGCGGGAGGAACGCCGAAGCCCGGCATGATGTTGCGCGCGGATTGCATTTTGACGTTGACAACCTTGCCGATGGCGCCATCTTGTATTAGCTGCTTTGCCTTACGGTAGTGCAGTCCACTTCGTTGTTGCGTACCGGTTTGAACGACGCGGTTGTACTTGCGGGCGGCCTTGGTCATCCAACGGCCTTCGGCGACGAAAACGGTCAATGGCTTTTCCACGTAGACGTCTTTGCCGGCGGCGCAAGCCATGATGGTTAACAGCGCATGCCAGTGATCGGGCGTGGAGACAACTACGGCTTGAATGTCCTTGTCGTCGAACATGCGCCGGAAATCGGGATAGGCCTTGGCTTTGCCCCCGCAGGCGGCGATGCCTTGCTCCATGCGGGGTTGGTAAGTTTCCGACATGGCTGCCATGTCCACGTCTTTTTGATTCTTGAAATCGAAAACGTGTTGCGCTCCGATTAGGCCATAGCCGATGAAGCCAACCTGCACGCGGTCGTTTGCGCCAAGGATGCGGGAATAGGAGGAGGAGGCGGCGGCAGTGAGGAAAGTGCGTCTATTGGTGGACATCACGAGAAGTTTATCACTCGTGGCGGCGTTGGTGGTTTGTTACCTGTTGTCACTATCGGCGTTTAAGCCGGCAATCGTCTGGTCAGCCTGTTGGTTGGAAAGTTCGATCTCACGGATGAGGGCGCCTACTTCGTTGTCGATTTCCATTGCGCTCTTCTTCAAGGAGTCGATGGCCTTTGAGTTGAAGTTGTGTTTCAGGAACAAGACCTGATCGCGAAATGCTTGGAGGACGGGTTCCATCTTGCGTTCGCTGGTCTGCATTTGACGGATCAACTGTTGGTGACGGGAACGCGAATCGCTGAGCAGTTTGTTGCTTTCGCTTTTCAGCCGGCCATTGTCATTTGGCCGATCTCGCCTTCCCATTCTTTGAACAAATCGCGAGCAACGTGGTCGATGGACTCAATTTCGTCGTGCACTTTTTTTGCCCGGTCTTCGGCGTGATCCAATTCCTTGCTCAGTTTCTTTTGAGATTTTTCGAGTTCTCCGCCATCGAATTTGGTGACCTCCTGAAAGGCCTCGAGGGCGGTTTTGAATTGGTCGGCGGCTTTCTGCTGGGCCTTCTTGCCATCGAGAATTCTGTTGACTAATATGTCGCGCTTTTCTTTGCCCAACTTCTTCATTGAGGAGTAGTAAAGACGCGTGCAAGCGGATGAGTAAAGAAGGCAGGCTAGGAGGAGGAACACCGCGCTAAACGGGTCGTGATCATAAGGGAATTTCAATTAGGTTAGCAGGTTGAAGGATCAAAACCAAAGCGCATTGATCGCATAAATTGTGTGACAATAGCTCACTAAGGCGAACTTTTGGAATGCCGAGTTACTAAACGGGGAGAATTTGCTTAATGGCGAACTTGCTGGCGCGAAAGTCGATGCACGTGCTCTTGGAGGAAGCGAAAGAGGCTGGAGACCATACTCTTAAACGCACTCTTGGTGTCCTTCAACTCACCTCCCTGGGAGTAGGGGCTGTTATTGGAGCCGGTATTTTTGTGATGGCTGGATTGGGGGCGCATTACGCCGGGCCGGGGCTGATGTTGTCCTTCGTGCTTTCAGGACTCGGATGCGCATTCGCCGCTCTCTGTTACGCCGAGTTCGCCGCGATGATTCCTCTGGCCGGTAGCGCTTACACGTACGCCTACGCAACGCTAGGGGAAATTTTTGCTTGGATTATTGGCTGGGATCTCACACTGGAATACGCGATGGGGGCCAGTACCGTTTCATCCGGCTGGTCGAATCATTTTATTGAGCTGCTGAATATTTTTGGCATTAAGATGCCCCTGTGGCTGGCCTATGATCACTGGACGGGGCTACGAACGGCGGAAGGAATTGTGGCTCGGCAACTTGCGCAGGCAAGCGACCCTTCGCTGGCGCCAGGCACGCAGGCTTTCATGGCGAAGGTTTCAGCGATTAGCGCGGAGCATTCGCCGCTGCTGGTGCAAAAGGCACACGAGTTGCTTGGAGCTCCGCAAATGTTCGGAGTGGAAATTGGATTCAATCTTCCCGCTTTCCTCATTGCGCTGGTCATAACGGCCATCCTGGTTGTAGGAATCAAAGAGAGCGCTCAATTTAATGCGACCATCGTTGTGGTGAAAGTGGCCGTTGTCTTATTTGTGTTGGGGTTGGGCATCACGTATGTCGACACGGCAAATTGGGGCTCGGATTGGAATTCGTTCGCTCCTCATGGGCTCTCAGGAGTCGGGGCTGCGGCGGCTTACATATTTTTCGCTTATATAGGGTTTGATGCGGTTTCCACGACGGCGCAAGAGGCGAAGAACCCGCAGCGGGATCTGCCCATCGGCATTATCCTCTCACTGATCATCTGCACGGTTTTGTATATAGGCGTGGCTGCGGTTCTTACCGGCATGGTGCCGTGGCGTGAGATTAACATCGAAGCTCCGATTGCCAGGGCGTTTCTGGACCGAGGTTTGGTTGGCCCCTCGCACATCATCACGGTTGGCGCATTGGCTGGATTAACCAGCGTGATGCTGGTGATGTTGCTTGGCCAAACCAGAGTGCTGTATTCTATGGCTAACGACGGCTTGCTGCCCAAGAAAGTTTTTGCTGAAATCCATCCTAAATTCCGAACACCTTGGAAGAACACAATTTTGGTTGGGTTGCTGGCGGCGATTGTCGGCAGCGTAACGCCTATTGACGATATCGGGAAGATGGTGAACATTGGAACGTTGCTGGCCTTTGTGATTGTGTGTGTTGCGATTATTGTTCTGCGAAAAACAGACCCAGATCAGCCGCGTCCGTTCCGTACTCCGCTGGTCCCGCTGATTCCGATTCTGGGAATTATCTTCAACGGTTACATGATGTACGAATTGGGTTGGGTCAACTGGGCTCGACTGATTATCTGGCTCGGCATTGGATTGGTTGTGTACTTCATGTACGGAAAGAATCATAGCCGAGTGCAGTTAGCACTGCAATTAAACGCCAAGAATAGATAGCCGGCATGAACAACATCTACGACTCCGGCGATGCCTCACTGTTCGATGTGAGGACGCATGTACCTGGTCCGAAAGGGTCTCTTCCAATCACAGCGGAGATGCTGCTGAAGCGGCCTTCGGGCGATCTTTTCGGTTGGACACAGAATGCGGGCATGGGATGGGAGCCATCGAAGTTAGCGGGTGGCGACTTCCTGTTGTTGAGCACGCACGGAGGCATTCGCGCGGCTGACGGAAAGCCCATTGCGCTGGGATATCACACCGGGCATTGGGAAGTTGGACTGTTGGTTCAGGCTGCGGCGGAAGAACTGAAAGGCGCGGGCCGTGTGCCTTTTGCCGCGTATTGCACCGATCCTTGTGACGGACGTTCCCAGGGGACAACGGGGATGTTCGATTCCCTGCCCTACCGGAACGATGCGGCGATAATTTTCAGACGATTGATCCGTAGCTTGCCGACGAGGCGCGGCGTGGTTGGCGTGGCGACCTGCGACAAGGGGCTGCCGTCGATGATGATGGCCTTGGCTGGAACAACGGAATTGCCGTGTGTGCTGGTGCCGGGCGGAGTGACACTGGTGGCCGAAGACGGCGAAGATGCCGGCAAGGTACAGACAATCGGCGCACGGTTCTCGCACGGGGCGATCACCCTTGAAGAAGCGGCGGAAATGGGATGTCGCGCTTGTGGATCGCCCGGTGGCGGGTGCCAGTTCCTGGGCACGGCGGCGACGGCGCAGGTGGTTGGTGAGGCGCTGGGAATGTCGCTGACGCATTCGGCATTAGCTCCGTCGGGGCATCCGTTGTGGTTGGACATGGCGAGGCGGTCGGCGCGGGCGGCGATGCGGTTAGAGTCAGCCGGTTTGAAGATGCGCGACATCTTAACGACTGATGCGTTGGAAAACGCGATGGTGGTTCACGCGGCGTTCGGCGGGTCGACCAATTTGATATTGCACATACCGGCGATCGCACATGCGGCGGGGTTGCGCCGGCCGACGGTTGACGATTGGGCGCGCATTAACAAAGAAGTTCCGCGAGTGGTGGACGCTTTGCCGAACGGGCCTCGGAATCATCCGACAGTGCAGGTGTTCTTGGCTGGTGGTGTGCCCGAGGTGATGCTGCATTTGCGGCGGTCGGGATTGTTGAAGCTGACGGCGTTGACGGCTTCTGGCGAAACGCTTGGCGCGTCACTTGATTGGTGGGAGCAGAGTGAGCGGCGCGCTGCGTTGCGGAAGGTGCTGAAGGAACGCGATGGCGTGGACCCGGATGACGTGATTATGAGCTTGCCCGGTGCAAGGTCGCGTGGGCTGACTTCGACGGTTTGTTTTCCGAAGGGCAACCTTACGCCGGATGGGTCTGTGATCAAGAGCACATCGATTGATCCTAGCGTTGTGGGTGAGGACGGAGTTTATCGCAAGCGCGGCCGGGCGCGTGTGTTTACCAGCGAACCGGCGGCGATTGCGGCGATTAAGGGCGGACAGATTCAGTCGGGCGATGTGTTGGTATTGATGGGACGTGGGCCACTTGGGTCGGGCATGGAGGAGACGTATCAGCTGACCAGCGCATTGAAGCATTTGCCGTTTGGCAAGCATGTTGCGCTGATGACGGACGCGAGGTTTAGCGGCGTTTCGACCGGGGCGTGCATTGGGCATATTTCGCCGGAAGCGCTAGCAGGCGGGCCTTTGGGCAAGCTTCGTGATGGCGATGTGGTGGAGATCATAGTGGACCGGAATAACCTTGAGGGGCACTTAAACGTTTTGGGCGCCGATGGAACTGTGGCGGCGGGCGATGCGTTGTTGGCTTCGCGCACGGGGCATCCGGACTTGGCTCCTGATCCGGATTTACCGATGGATACGCGGCTGTGGGCGGCGTTGCAGGACGCCAGTGGCGGGCCGTGGGGCGGGTGTGTTTATGATGCCGAGGCGATTATTAAGGCACTAGCTGCTGGAAAGGCCAATAGATACACATAGTAACGTACCCAAAACACGAACAAACGCCCTAAAAATCAGAGGCGTTTTGCTTCCTGCATTAAGCCTTCATGCACAATCATCTTAAGCAAAGTTTGATACCCGAGACCTTTGCGTTCCGCAATGCTTCTGGCCTGCCGAAGATCAGCGGCAGGCAATCGAATCGCAATTTGAACGGATGTCTTCTCTTTCAGCTGTTCAATTATTTTGGACCCTTTGGCGCGCTTGCCTTCGGACATTTGTTAAGTTGATTTCGACTTTAGGTATTCGCGTCCGGCGCGGCTTGCCCACCAGTCCGCCTCTTCAGCCTCAGAGATGAACTTTGGCACTTCAATTATTTTCTTCATAATGCTTCGGAATTGGCTCGTGTTTTGGGGCATTTCAAGATTGGCTACGATGACGTTTATACCTTGGCAGGGTTCAGAGCTTGAGCAGGGCGGCCTAGGTCCGCCCGCCGAGTGTGCGACGGCCCTACTTTGATGTGCCGGTTGGTGACTCGTTGGTTAGCAAAGCTATGCTGGTTACGGACCAGGGGAAGTTGCGGAGTTCGTGGAGTACTTTGCCCTGCGCGTCGAACTCAACTATGCGACCGCCTTGGTAATCGGACACGATCAGGCCGCCTTCGGGGGTTTGGATGAAACCGGAGGTCCAGGCCATTTTCGTCGGGCCGGTGGGGTTGGCGAAGGTGACTAACGTCTTGCCTTGAGCGTCGACCTTTCGCACTTCGCCGGGACCGGCCAGGCCGATTAACATTCCGCCATCGTCGAGCGGCCAGGCTAGCGCAGGCATGCGGTTCACTAATTCGGTTTTGTGGAGGATGTTACCATCCTTATCCAATTCGAGAAGTAGGCCGGCTTTTTGTATCGCTACGAGAGTTGTGCCCGCAGCGGTGCGACGGGCGCGACGCATGGCTTGATTTTTGAACTCGGGCTTTTCGACGCTCCAGACAACCTTGCCTTCAGGGGAGACTTCGAACAGTCGGGCTTGGGTATCGTCCACCAAAAGCGTATTGCCGTTTTTCAAGCGTTGGGCGCTGACTAGGCCAACTTTTTCGGTTTTGTATTGCCACACCACCT
Source organism: Acidobacteriota bacterium (assembly GCA_025350695.1). Classification (GTDB taxonomy): domain Bacteria; phylum Acidobacteriota; class Terriglobia; order Bryobacterales; family Bryobacteraceae; genus JANXSF01. The sequence continues at coordinate 48,279 of JANXXI010000211.1, read as the reverse complement.
TTTGGTTGGAATCGAGTTCGGTCACTACTCCTTTGGGGTCCTCGATGAAGAGCACGTTGCCGTTCGGGGTTACGCCGACCTCAGTGCCACGACCATTGGGTCTGCGCCAAAGAACGCGGCCGGACGGCCATGCGACGGCGAGAATTTCACCGCCCGGGCCGTGATCATTTACCATCAGCACGCGGGATTCGAGGAGCTTTGGTTTTAACTTTCGATTAAGGAAGTCGATGGTGCGGGCTAGAGCGCGCTCTTCATCGGCTCCTTTGAATCCGTGTGCGCCTTCGGCGATGGTTTCCATTTCCGCTTCGACACCGGCGGCGCGAAGTCGGTCCACAAGAATCAAGGATTGTTCGAAGGGCACGTTTTGGTCCCGGGTGCCGTGGATGGCTAGGATGGGCGCTGAATCGGGGGTGATCCATTGCACGGGGCTCCCGCGGCGATGGGCATCGGTTGCGCCATCCCGGTCGCCGCCGAAGAGCATGGGAAGGGCTGTGGCCGCATTGCGACTGCCTTCATAGGCTCGCATCATGTCGGACCGACCGTAGTAGCTTACGGCGCAATCGACGGCGCTGGATTGATCCTTGTTTCCGCCTGTGCCTTCGAACTTGGGCATGTTGCGAGTTACGGCGAGGAACTGGGACCAAGTAGCGCCGGCGGAGACTCCGATAGCTCCCATGTGTTCTTTATCCACGCCATATTTTCCGGCGTTGGCGCGAAGGAAGCGGACTGCGGCTTTGACGTCATACAGCGGTACGGGGAATTGGAACATTGGTGTTAGCCGGTAGCTGACGGTGGCGGCGACGTAGCCGTTTTGAGCCAGACGAACTGCCATGGGTAGGTAGCTGTCTCGCTGGCCCGCGTTGAAACCGCCACCGTGAATCATGACGATGCCTGGATAGCTACCCTTCGCTTTGGGCCGCACGATATCCATGGCAAGCTTGCCGTGTGTGATCGAAGTGTAGTCGACATTCTTTTCGATGATCACGTCGTCGGGCACTTTGAGTTCAGCCGCGAAGCAGACGGCGGCGAGGAGGAAAAAGGGGATGTATCGCATAAGGTACTATGCGAGGATATCGCGAATCACATTTCCGTGCACGTCGGTGAGGCGAAAATCGCGGCCACTGTAGAAGTAAGTGAGCTTGGTATGGTCAAGGCCCATAAGGTGCAGCAGGGTGGCATTGAGGTCGTGAACGTGGACGGGCCTCTCCACGGCGCGGTAGCCGATATCGTCCGTTGCTCCGTAAGTGATGCCGCGCTTGAGGCCTCCACCGGCGAGAAGAATGGAGAAGCCGAGGGAGTTGTGATCCCGGCCGTTGTGGATTTTCACGGTGGAACTGTTTTGCACTGCGGGGGTGCGGCCGAATTCGGTACCGAGGACCACCAGTGTGTCATCGAGCATCCCGCGTTCTTTCAGATCGGAGATTAGCGCGGCCACCGCGGGATCGGTTTTTTGGGCCAAACTCTTGTGGGCCATGATGTCTTCGTGACTGTCCCAGGGCTGACTATTGCCGTAGTAAATTTGCACCATGCGCACGCCGCGTTCGGCCAGGCGGCGGGCCATCAGGCAGCCTCGACCAAAATCGCTATCGCCGTAACGGGCGCGGACTTTGGGGTCCTCCTTGCGAATATCGAAGGCGTCGGGAGCCTCGGTTTGCATGCGAAAGGCTGTCTCCATGGCTTCAAGCGAAGCTTCCAGTTGACCGTCGCCCGCGCGCTTGGCTAAGTGTTCCTGATTGAGCTTGGCCATCAGATCCAGTTGACGGCGCTGCGCTTCCGATGATGCGCCGGGGGTGATGAACTGGATCATCTTGTTGGGATCGATTTCACTGTTCTTCAAGAACGCGCCCTGGTAGACGGCTGGTAGGAATGCCGACTGCCAAAGGGGAGGGCCAACTACGGGCGTGCCGGGGCATAAGACAACGAAGCCCGGTAGATTGCGGTTTTCGGTTCCTAATCCGTAAGTCAACCATGAACCCATGGAAGGGCGACCGGGTTGGATGGCTCCGCAGTTGATCATGAACAGCGAGGGTTCGTGATTGGGAACGTCGGTGTGCATGGAACGGATGACGCAACAATCGTCGATGAGGGCACCGATTTTTGGGAAGAGGTCACTGACTTCGATGCCGCTTTTCCCGTAGCGTTGGAACGAGAATGGCGAACGCATGAGGTTGCCGACTGAGCTTTCAGTAAGTGGCGCGCCGCCGGGAACAGGTTCGCCGTGATGCTTGTTGAGCATTGGCTTGGGGTCGAACGAATCGACTTGGGACATGCCGCCGTTCAGCACGAGATAGATGATGCGTTTGGCTTTGGGGGCGAAGTGCGGGGGCTGGGGGGCGAAGGGGTCGCGAGCGGCGTCGAGGTTGGCGTTGGCGGCTAGGAGGCCGAAGCCGCTGGCCAATTTGGTGAGGGCTTCGCGGCGGGAGAGGTAGGGTAGGATGTCGGCTTGATGAAGTTTAGTCATGTTGGGCAACTCGCTCGCCAGACTTACGTCCGGCGCATCCCCTTTTGCCACCGGGGCTAGTCATGTGCGACATCAGTCGCCGAACTCGCGTCGGGCTTGATGGGCCCGTGCCCGTGACCACCCCTTGGATTCTTCGGCGACTGGAGTGTCTGGCTGATTGAAGCCGTTGACGGTTCCCGAAGGGGTCGACCGCGGACCGGGGGGTCCGCCCTACTGCATAGGGAGAATGGTTAATCCACGAAGGCGAATTCATTGGAGCCTAATAATACTTGAGCATATTGTTCCAGGGCTTGGGAGCCGGCGGAATTCAAGAACTGTTTGGCCAACGCTATTTCGTTGGGAGAGGGAGAGCGGCCGTAAGCGCGTTGATAGGCGTTTTGGATTTGGGCTGCCGGCGATTCCAGCGGCTTTAAGAGAGCGGCGAATGTCTTGGCTTGATCCAAGACGAAGGCGCTGTTGAGGAAAAACAACTTTTGTAATGGGACGTTGGTTACTACGCGTTGTTCGTTCGATACGCTGGCATTGGGGAAATCGAACAGGGCCATGGTTGCGTCCTGTTCGAAGCGACCCAGGCGGGCGTAGAGTGTGCGTCGCATCGAACCTTTGAGCGGCTGTGATTCTCCGCCGACTTTCAGGTCGAGAGCGCCCGACGTCATTAGGATCGCGTCGCGCAAGGATTCGGCGTCGAGCCGTTTGCGATTTGCGCGCCAGAACAACCGGTTGTCAGGGTCCTTTGCTTCGTTCGTGGCGTCGCCATCGGTTGAGCTTTGGTAAGTTTTGGACAGGACGATTTCGCGGATTAGCTGCTTTACGGAGAGGCCGTTGTGTTCAAACTTCCACGCCAGATACTCAAGTAATTCGGGATTGGCGGGGCGTTCCCCCATAACGCCGAGATTGCTGGGGGTGCTCACGACTCCGGCGCCAAACAGGTAAAGCCAAATTCGGTTAGCCATCACACGGCGCGCCAGTGGGTGTGCGGACACCGTCTTCGCCAATTCCAGACGGCCACTTCCTTGCGTGAATCGTTGACGGTCGCCATTTGAAAGCGCTGTGAGAAAACCGCGAGCGACGGGTTCGCCTAACGCATCGGGATTGCCGCGAAGGTTTACCTGCATATCGACCGGTTGAAAATCTTCGATGCCGTGAAGATAGGCGTATTGCGGCGGAAGGCTTTCCTTTTTCATCTTGAGCGAAGCGCGCATATCGTCCAAATGCGTCTTCCATTCACCGCCGAGGAAACGTTCAACCTTGTCGCGAGAGGGGCGCAGAATCGCCTTATCGCCGGAGAAGAGCCAGTTGTACCAAACGTATTTATCGCGCTCTAAGGACTTGGTGGGAATCTCGGCGCCGGGGTTGAAATCGGACTCGGAGCGATACCCGAACGGGAGGATGTAATCGCGGCCCGGTTTCGGTTTCTTGTTTTTGGCTACAAACTCGCGGTTCTCCTCATCAAGCTTTTTCTTTTCGGTGACGATGGCGGTAATCTGCGATTCCACCAATACGGATTGGCGGCGGACTTCGTTTTCATCGTCACCCGACGCCGCGGCGCGCCACTGCTGGAGGTAGGGATGATTGTCTTCGGTCTTCTTCAGATAGGCTACCCAACGGTTGAGTAGTTCCTCATCGAATCCATCCACTTTAACGCCACGCATTTTCTTCCATGCGGCTGGCAGGTAATCAGCGACCCGAGTGGAAAAGATTTCCGCCAACTGATCGGACTGCTGATCGAGAAACTTGTTGATCTTGGCGCCAAGCGCCTCCACTTCCTGGTTGGCCCCCGTCCATTTAGCGACTTCATCGGCCGGGGCTAAAGGATATTCTTTGTACTGCACGCTGGCAAAAATGCCGCTTAGCGCATAGTAGTCTTTGGTTGGAATAGGATCGTATTTGTGATCGTGACAGCGGGCGCAGGCGACGGTTAGGCCGAGCATGCCACGGGTAACGACATCAATGCGGTCATGCCGTTCGTCTGCCCTTGCCTGTGACGGTTGGGAGATTCCGAAGTACCATGGCCCGACACCGAACAATCCGAGGCCGCCGAGGTATTGATCGCGGGCGCCTTCCATTTGATCGCCGGCGATTTGAGCTTGGAGGAACTTGTCATACGGCATGTCCTGATTGAATGCGACGACGACCCAATCGCGATAGCGCCAAGCGTTTGGGTAGGGTTTTACGGCAGTGCCGGTGAAATCGTCCTCGCCGAAGCGGGCGACGTCGAGCCAGTGGCGCGCCCAGCGTTCGCCGAAATGAGGGGAGGCCAGCAGACGGTCGACTACGGTTTCGAGAGCGCGGGGAGAAGGGTCGGTCAGGAACGCGCCCATCTCCTGTGTGGTTGACGGGAGGCCGGTCAGATCAAAACTCATACGGCGAAGCAGCGTGCGCTTATCGGCTTTGGCATTAGCGGTGAGCCCTTTGGCACGGAGACCCTTTTCCACGGCCTGGTCGATGCTGGATACATTAGGCTTTCGCAGGGGGCCGGCGGACCACAAGTCGCCGGACTTGCCGGAAGGAGCATCGGGCCATTGAGCTCCATCGCTAACCCAAGTTTCGATCGATGCGATTTCTGATGGATCGAGTGGGGCGCCGGGTGGCATTTTGTGTGCGCGGATGACCTGGATGAGAAGGCTCTTTTCGGCATTGCCGGGAACGATGGCCGGGCCCGATTTTCCACCAACAAGAATAGCGGCGCGAGAATCAAGCCTGAGCCCGGCGGCTTTCATGGCGGTATGGCAGGCGTAGCAGCGTTTGACGAGAACGGGGCGCACCTTCTGCTCAAAGGACTCTGGACCTGAGGCCGCATAGAGGCAACCGGCAAGCGAGAGGGCGGCAAGAAGGCGCATCGAGATTCAATTCTATCGCTTTATTTTATTCAGGAGAAGACGTATTTGCGGAAGTTGGAGTCGGCTGTGGCGCGGTCAGTTTCGGATAAGGAGCCGGAACGCCGCTCTATTAGCCGATTGTCGAGCGTCATCACTTTCCAACGAATCAAGCAGGGATGGGGCATGCCAGCAGCCGCAAGATCTGTTACAGGAACGTCGCCTAACCATTGGGAATTTGCGCCGGTTGTGATCATCGCCATAACCGTGTAGCCGGCCTGGTTGAAGGCCGGATCGCTGAGCACCAGGGCGGGGCGGCGTTTGGTGGTTGGCTTGTCGATGAATGGAAATGGGACGATTACTACGTCCCACCGATTACAGGTCACCGAAGGCGGCCTCATCTTCCTTACTTCCCCATTCCGTCATGTTTTGGGAAATAGCTGCATGATAAATGGCGTCGAATGGTTCCATTTTCCTTACTCTCACGGTGCGCCCTTCAATTTCGTAAATAAGCTTGTCACCAGTGTTAAGTCCAAGCTTATCACGAACTTCCTTGGGTAGTGTCGTTTGACCTTTACTGGAGAGTGTGCTGTCAGCGTTTAGGGGGTTCATATGGGTCTTTGATTACTATTGTAAGGAGTAAGGAAGTGGAAGTCAAGGGAAAAGTTTTAGGGGGTCGCCTGGGAACTTGCACTTTGCTTCCTCCGGATCAAGAAAGTACATGGCGTCCAATTTCGCCAGAGAGTAAAACGGTAAGGGCCGGAAATCCGGAGTATCGGGCGTTGGCTGATGGATGATGACGGCCAAGCCAACTACATTAGCGCCGCCGGCTTCGACTAGTGATTTCAATTCCATTAGCTTCTTGCCGGTGCGGAGGATATCGTCGACGAGGAGCACTTTTTCCCCAGGTTCCACGGCATGAAATTGGCGGAAATGAAGAGGCTCCCTTTCATTTTCACGCTCCCCCCAATACACCTTTTTAGCTCGCAATGCCTCACAAATACCGAAGGCTACGGGAAGTCCGCCGGTGGCAGGGCAAACAATGGAGAGCTCAGAAATGGCTGCCCTCAATTCAGGATTGCTTCTTACCAAACGGCTTAACGCAACGCTGAGGACTTTGGCATGTTGATAGTGGCGGAAAGCGAGAGGGATTTGGAGGGCCATATCCGAATGAAGGCCGTTGGGATAGACGAAATGGCCAGTGCGCAATGCGCCAGTGTCTCTTAAAAGTTGCAACACTTCATCCTGAGAGGGAATCATCTGCATGGGGTTAGTTGGCTCCTTTGCCGGTGACCACGTGGGGAATAGTTTTCAAGATAATTTTCCAATCCAGCACCAGGGACCAGTTGTCGATGTATTCCATATCGAGGCGCATCCATGTATCGAAATCCAGCTTGTCGCGACCACAAACAGCCCACAAACAGGTAAGGCCGGGACGCATACGCAACCGCCTACGCTGCCATCCCTTATATTGTTCCACTTCCTGCGGAACTGGGGGGCGGGGGCCGACGAGAGACATATCGCCACGGAGTACATTCCAGAGCTGGGGCCATTCATCAATCGAAAACTTTCGCAGCCATCGGCCCACCGGCGTCAACCGCGGATCGTTGGCAATCTTGAACGCCGTCTGCTTCTCATTCAAATGCGCCAACTCAACCTTCAGCGCCTCGGCGTTATCGCACATTGAGCGAAATTTATAGAACAGGAACCGCCGCCCATTCAGCCCACAACGCTCTTGGCTGAAGATGGCGGGTCCCGGCGAGGTCAACTTAATCAGAGCTGCAATCAAGGCCATCAGCGGAGCGACCAGCACCAACGCAACCCCGGCCAACACAACGTCGGCCACGCGTTTAATCACCAACCGGAACTCATCATGCGGAGCCGCCGAAAACGTCAACATCGGTAGCGTTCCCAATTGATCCAAATACATTTCGCTATTCACGTGCGGGAAAAAATCTATTGCCAGGCGCGTTCGCACACCCTCTTCGTCACACAACAAAAAGATGTTTTCGAGTCGCGGCACGTCCGCCGGCGGAACCACGAACAGGATTTCATCAATCACCTGCGAGCGCAAAATCTCGCTAAGTTTTTCAATAGAGTAAACCGGCTTTCCATCCAATTCCAGATCCTTGGGAGCTAACGAAAGATAGCCGCCCAACCGGAACCCATACCGCGAGGCCTGTTCCACCAAGCGCCCGACCTCCAGCGCCTTAACTCCGTCCCCTGCCACCACCACATTGTAAATGGCCCCAAACTTTTCGCGGATCTTTCCATAGAACACCCGCGCATTCAGCCGGAAGAAGATCAGGAAGAAAGCGCCCAGCCCGCCATACAACAACAAAAACGTCCGGCTCAAATCCAACCGCAGGGCAAACTGGACGAACACAATCACCGCGATTGCCGCCAGCGACTGCTTCAACCCATCGCGCAGTATCACCAGCGCTTGCGAAGAATCCAGTTTGTCGTAAACCGCCATCCAACGGCCGGCCAGCACCCAGGACATGCCGCCAATGGCCGCAATTAATACTTGAACCGAAGGGGAAAGGAAGAACTCGCGATTGAGCAATTCGACGGACGCCCGCGTGCGGTACGCCACAACAAACGCGAGCGTCACCAACAGCACGTCGGAGAGGGCGAATAGAATCCGTGTTTTTCTTTGGCGACGGGAGAACACTCGATCTTCAATATGACGATAGCATGCGGCAAGCGAGTATGTTAACCTAGTGTTTACTAACTTAGCATTCACTAACATATATGAAGCCCCGCAAGAAACTGACCGCCGCCGAACGCCGCTCCCAAATTGTAGCCGCCGCCACGAACCTGTTCGCCGCGCGCGGCTTCCGCGGCGTTACCACTAAGGATTTGGCCAAGGCTTGCGGCGTTTCCGAACCCATCCTCTACGAGCACTTCGCCGACAAGAACGAGCTCTATTTCGCGCTTCTAGAAGAGGCCTGCCACGATCATCAGGACGTGGAACTTAAAATCGACGTGACGTTCAACAGCAACGCCGCCCCCGCCGAATTCTTCCAGAGCCTCGCGGAAATGATCCTCCGCTTCCTCGACAAGAACCCAAATTTCTCCCGCCTGATCCTCTTCAGTGCGCTCGAAGGCCACAGCCTCGCCGAACTTCACTTTGAACACCGCATGAAGCCATTTCAGGCAATGCTCATGCGCCGCATCCGGGCCGACATTGCCTCCGGCGCACTGCGCCAGTGTGACGCTTCCGTAGCCGCGCGCGTCTTCATCGGCATGATTAACCAATATTTCCTGTTCGACATCCACTTCGGATTTGCAGTTGCCAAAACTTCGCGAAAAAGAGTCGTCGAAGGCATGGTAAACATCTTTTTAAATGGAGTCCTTAAATAAATGCGTTGTGTTGCTCTACTAGCAGTTCTTATCACCTTCTTCTCCTGCTCGTCTGAGAAAAAAGCCACCGCGGACACCAGAGCCGCAGTTCCTGAAATCCTCACAGTAAAAACAGCTCCAGCCGAACTGCGTTCCGTCGAGCGCTCCATCCTCATCACCGGTTCGCTGCAACCCGACGAGTCCGTTTCCGTCAGTTCCGAAGTCGCCGGCCGTGTATCGCGCATCAGCGGAGATTTCGGTCAAACCGTTCGCAAGGGTCAAGTCGTCGCCGAACTGGAAACCACCGAATTCCAAATCGACATCGACCGCAAACGCGCCGCCATATCGCAAACCCTTGCCCGCCTGGGCCTCGATCCCAACAACTTCGAGAAGACCCCCGTTTCCACACCTACCATCCGTCAAGCCGTCGCCCAACTCGAAGACGCGAAAAGCAAGTACGATTCCGCCGCAAAACTCGTCCAAAGCGGCGATATCAGCCGCGAACGTTTCGTGGAACTGGAAAAGGCACTGAGGGCTCGCGAAGAATCCGTCGCCGCCGCTAAAGATGAAATGCGCACCCAATGGGCCTCTGTCGCCGCCCTCAAGGCCGACCTGAAACTCTCCGAAAAGCACAAAGCCGACACTCAAATCCGCGCACCCTTCGACGGAACCATCTCCGCTCGCATGGTTTCGCCCGGTCAATACCTGAAAGAAAATACTCCAGTGATGACGGTCGTCAAAAACTTCCCTCTTCGCCTTCGCCTCGATGTCCCGGAATCGGCCGCATCTTCGCTAAAACTCGGAGCCACTTTGACCTTCACGACCGACGCAATTTCCGGCGAAGCGTTCCCCGCCGTGCTGCGCGAACTCAACCCCACGCTCGACCCGAAATCACGCACCCTAACGGCCGAAGCCCGTTGCTCCAAAAGCGATCCACGCCTGCGGCCCGGCATGTTCGTTCAAGCCAAACTGGTCACCTCCGCCGCTGCGAAACTCATGGCTGTTCCGAAAGCAGCCGTCTACAATGTCGCCGGCTTAAGCAAGGTCTTCGTCATCGCCAACGGGCGCGCCAGTGAAAAACGTTTCGTTCCCGGCCAGGATCTCGGCGGCTTCATCGAAGTGCCGGGTGACCAGGTCGTCGCCGGTGACCTGGTTGCCATCACCCAATTGCCCATGCTCACCAATAACACTCAGGTGAGGCAATAGCCCATGCAAAAGTTAGCTGAACTTTGCATCCGGCGTCCTGTCTTCGCCACCATGCTCATCCTTATGCTGGTGGTCCTTGGGCTCGACGCTTACCGCAAGTTGGGTGTCGACTTGCTCCCCAAGGTCGAATTCCCTATCGTCACCATCACCACTCCGCTACGAGGCGCCTCCCCTGAGGAAGTTGAAACGCAAGTCACTAAGCGTATCGAAGAAGCCGTCAACACCGTCTCCGGCATTGATGAATTAGGGTCCAACTCCTTTGAGGGCGTCTCGCGCGTCACCATAACTTTTGTGCTGGAAAAGGACGCTGAGGTGGCCGCCCAGGAGGTCCGCGACAAAGTCTCCTCTATTCTTGGCCAACTTCCAAAAGACGCCGATCCGCCGGTTGTCGAAAAGCTCGCCACCGACGCCTCGCCCATCTTAAACGTCGTCGTTTCGAGCCCGCGGGACTTGCGCGAAACCACCAAACTCGTCGACGATTTAATCAAGAAAAATCTCGAGTCGCTCTCCGGCGTGGGACAAATCCGCTTCGTCGGGGAACGGCGGCGTCAGATCCATGTTTCCGTCGATGGCGAAAAACTCTACTCGTATGGCCTCAACATTGATCAAGTCCGCGGCACTCTATCGGCGCAAAACGTGGAAGTTCCCGGCGGGCGCCTCGATGAGGGCAATCGCGAATCGAGCGTCCGCACCCTCGGCCGTGTGGAACGTCCCGCCGACTTCGGACGGCTGGTCATCACCAATTCCGGTGGCGCGCCAGTTCGCATCAACGACATTGGAACCGTCACCGATAGTTCCGAAGAAGCCCGCACACTCGCCCGGCTTGATGGCGTCGAAGCCGTTGTGCTCGCCGTCCGCAAACAGTCCGGCACTAATTCTCTCGAAGTCATCAACAACGTTAAAGAACGAATCGACGAAGTAAAAAAGGCGCTACCGCCAGATGTGAAGATCGCGTACCTCGGCGATCAATCCGGTTTCATCCAAGCTTCCTTTGAAGCCGTGCAGGAACACCTTATCCTCGGCGGCGTTCTCGCCGGAATAGTTGTACTTTTGTTCATGCGCAACTGGCGCTCCACGCTCATCGCCGGTGTCGCCATCCCGACCTCAATCATCTCAACCTATACGTTGATGAACTTGATGGGCTTCACCTTGAACCAAATCAGCATGCTGGCCCTCACACTCATGGTCGGCATCGTGATTGACGACGCCATCGTCGTGCTTGAAAACATATTCCGTTTCATGGAAGAAAAGCACATGTCCCCGGTGGATGCGGCCATCGCCGGCACCAAAGACATTGGCCTAGCCGTGTTGGCGACCACACTCAGCCTTGCCGTCGTATTTCTTCCAGTCGCCACCATGTCCGGCATCGTCGGCCGCTTCATGTCCAGCTTCGGCTACACCGCCGCGTTCGCCGTAATGGTTAGTCTGCTGGTCAGCTTCACTCTTACGCCCATGCTCTGCAGCCGCTTCTTGAAGTTGAAACCCTCAGACGGTCACGACACCAAAAACAGCCTCGTATTCCAAATGGTCGACAAGCCCTACCAGGCTCTCCTGCGCTGGTCGATGAACCACCGCTGGGCCATTGTCGTGATCGCCGTACTGGTGCTCGCTTCGATCAAACCTATTGGCTCGCGCATCGGTTTTGACTTCCTGCCCAGCGACGATCAAAGCGAATTTCAGGTTAACGTCCGGATGCCCGCCGGCTCGGCGATGCAAGGCTCAGTTGAAGTGCTAAAGCTCATTGAAGAGGACCTCAAACAACTCCCCGGCGTACAAAATTTGCTAACTCAAATCGGCGCCGACGTCCAACGCCAGGTCGACCGCGGCAGTATCCTCGTCGAGCTCGTTCCCACCGACAAACGCAAAGATTCCCAAAAAGCCCTCATGCTAATGGCCCGCGAACGCTTGCGCAAATATAAAGACCTTGTCATCAGCGTCCAATTGCCGGCCTTGATTCAAGGGGCCGGTCCCAACACGGAATACATGTACATCCTCCAGGGTCCCGACTTGAACCAGTTGGACAAGTACGCCAACACGCTTAAGGCGAAATTACGAGAACTGCCGGGCGTCAACGACATCGATAGCTCCTATGAATCCGGCAAACCCGAACTGCGCGTACTGATCAATCGCGACAAAGCAGCGGATCTCAACGTCAACGTCTCTTCCATCGCCACTGCCATGCGCACCCTTGTTGGCGGCGACGATCAAGCCACCACATACCGCGAAGGCGACGACCGTTACGACGTTCAACTGCGCGTGGACAAGGAATTCCGCAATTCCCCCGCAGCCCTTTCCCGGCTGTATGTTCCGTCCACCACGCTCGGCAACGTCGCCTTGTCAAATGTGGCCAGCCTCCAACCTTCGCTTGGTCCATTAGCCATTGATCGCTACAACCGCCAGCGCCAGATCTTGATCACCGCCAGCATCACCAACGGCCAATCCCTGGGCAACGTCGTTGCCGCAACGGAACAAGCGGTCGAAGACATGCACTTCAGTCCCGAATATCACGCGCAAAAAATGGGTCAAACGAAGGAACTGGCTCGCGCCGGCAAGAGCTACGTGTTCGCCTTCGGCCTCTCTATCATCTTCATGTACATGATCCTCGCCAGCCAGTTTGAAAGTTTCGTCGATCCCATCACGATTCTCATCAGTCTGCCGCTGTCAGTTCCCTTCGCTCTCCTATCCCTTCTATTGGTGCATGAAAACTTCTCCATCATCTATAGCTCGGTCGGTATTCTCGTTCTATTCGGAATCGTGAAGAAGAATTCCATTCTGCAGGTGGATCACATCAAAGCCTTGCGAGCAGAAGGCATGCCTCGCGCCGAAGCTATTTTGAAAGGGTGCGAAGACCGTCTTCGCCCCATTCTGATGACAACCATGGCGCTTGTCGCCGGCATGCTTCCGCTAGCTCTCGGCACCGGCGCCGGTTCTGGCACACGCCGCACCGTGGCCATCGTAGTGATCGGCGGTCAGTCCCTTTGTCTGCTGCTAACGCTGCTTGCGACACCGGTGTTTTACTCGCTGTTCGACGACTTGTCGGCCTTTGTCATAGGCCTTGGCCGTAAAGTAAAAACGCCAGCAATCGCAACTACATTGACGCTTCTGCTGGCCATTGCTCTTCCCGCGCAACCGCGCGTCGGCGTGGCTGGCGAACCACGTAAGCTCACACTGACCGACTCCATCCAACTGGCGCTGGAAAACAACCTGGAACTAGACGCGGAACGCTCCAATGTACTTTCCGCCAAGAACGCCATTGAAGCGGCAAGAGGTGTTTTCGATCCTTACTTGCGCTACGCGCCTTCGTTCGAGGACCGCAACACGCCCACGGCCAGCGTCCTCCAAGGATCCAGTGGAAACCTGAACGAAAAGTTCTTCAACAACAACTTCGGCTTCGGTAAAAAAACGGGTTACCATGGCGGCAACTTCAGCGCGACTTTCGACAACTCACGCCAAACTTCCACCAACCCCTTCACCAGCCTGACGCCACTCACGAACTCACGCATCGGCGTTGCCTATATTCAGCCGCTGTGGCGTAATCGTAAGATTGATCGCGACCGCGCCGAGCTGGTCATCCGCAACAAGCAGGTGGGTATCTCCAAACTCGATTTCGAGATTCGCTCCATCGACGTTGTCGCTCGCGTCGAGCAAGCCTATTGGAATTTGGTAGCCGCTCGTCAGGACCTTGGCGTTCTCGGTGACGCCGTGAGACTAGCCCAGGAACAACTCGACCGCAACCGCCGCATGATTGATTCCGGCACGCTTGCCCCCATTGAACTCTCCTCCTCACAAGCAGAACTCGAACGCCGCAAGGATTCACTACTCACGTCGCTCGGGGTCGTGACAGAATACGAAAACCAATTGAAGACGCTACTGGCGCGTGATCAAGCGTCCGAGATCTGGTCCCAGGAATTGCTGCCAATCGACACAACCATCGAAGCCCCTGCGGTCATCGAACTGCAACCCGCGCTCAAGACCGCGCTCACTCAGCGCCCCGAATTGAAGCAAGTGGACCAACGGCTTCAGATCAACGAAATCGACAGCCAGGTAAACCGCGAACAACTCAAGCCGCAGGTGAACTTCGTTGGAAGCTATAGCCTGAGTGGCCTTGCCGGCACGCTCAGCACGGCAGAGAATCCGTTCAACGCCTCCTTTGCGTCGCTCTATGACCGAATCAACCAACTCAGCAACAAGGCTGGTTTAGGACCGTTCGCGCCGTCTAATTCCGGCGCGTTCCCCGATTTTCTGGTGGGCGGTTATGGATCAACATTGAAGAACATTTTCGTTGGCCGCTACCCTGCTTATCAAGCTGGCCTGCAAATTGACATACCCATTCACAACCGTGTTGCGAAAGCCGCCGTGGAACAAAGTTCCATCGTCGAACGCAACTTGAAGATCCAACGAGCCCGCGCCGAACAGGCCATCGCCGCCGAAGTGCGTAACGCCTTGCAAGCCATCGAAACTTCGCAACAACGCATCATCGCCTCCGATGCCGGCGCCAAAGCAGCCAAGGACAGGCTCGACAGTGAACTTCGCCTGTTTCAAACCGGCGAGTCCACCAACTTCTTCGTTCTCACGCGGCAAAACGAATACCTGGACGCACAGCGCCGCGCCGTGCTGGCCAAGCTAGACCTCAACAAAGCCTCGGCCCGCTTCTTGCAGTCCGTCGGCGAGACATTGAAAAGCCGCTCGATCCGCATCCGCCCGTGAAATCTAATAAACTGTGGAAAAGGTGTGAACGCCTTAAATTTGTGTTCAAACCTTGTTTTGGGTAGTCTAAATCCATGGCGTCGAGCGAACTAGTTTTCCAAAAGGGCTTGCCCGCCAATCAAGAAGCGGAACGATTCGTCCTGGGTGCAATCCTCATGGACGATTCGGCGTTCATCTCGGTTGCGGGTGGCGTTGATGCGGACGATTTTAGTCTGGAGAGCCACCGCCGTATTTTCACTCGTATGTTGGACCTCAACACTCGTGCGGAAAAGATTGATCGAGTAACGTTGGCAAATGAGTTGATGCGGTACAACCAGCTTGAATCGGTTGGTGGACTTACCTATCTAATCTCGCTGGACGACGGCCTACCCCAGATTTACAACCTCGAAAGCTACATGCGCATCGTCAAGGAAAAGTCGATGCTGCGGCGGATGATCATGTCGGCGCAGGCAACCATCGACAAATGCCTGATGGGCGAAGAGCCAGCCGACCAGATTCTAGCCGCCACCGAAGAATCGCTGCTGAAACTGGGCGAAGCTCAGGCCAACACGACCTTAGTTAGTCCCCGCCAAGTGATCGAAGGTTTTGAGGGCGGCATCAATGCGTTCCTTGATCCATCGAAACGTATCAAGGGTACGACCACGGGCTATCTAAAGCTCGACGAACTGACAGGCGGTTTCCGGCCCGGTGAATTGATCATTTTGGCCGCCCGTCCAGCCATGGGGAAAACAGCGCTTGCCTTGAACATTGGCCAACATGTGGCGATGAATCCGCGAGGTTCACGGGCGGTGGCTGTGTTCTCCCTTGAAATGTCGAATGAGTCGCTATTGACTCGTATGATTTGCGCCCAAGCGCGGGTAGACCAAACGAAGTTTCGCGAAGGATATTTGAATGCCGATGAACGGCGGCGGCTGCAAATGGGCACGGCCGAGCTGGTTGAAGCGCCGATCTTCATCGACGATTCCGCCGGTTCGAACCTAATGGACATTCACGCAAAGCTTCGCCGCCTGCAAGCTGAACAGGACCTGGCGCTGGTTGTGGTGGACTATCTGCAGCTGATGAGTGTTCGCGGTAAGTCAGAGAACCGGACGCAGGAAATCAGTACGCTTTCGCGTGGATTGAAACTACTGTCGAAGGAACTGAGAGTACCCTTTCTGGTGCTCAGCCAATTGAGCCGCGCCCCAGAGCAGCGACCCGGAGACCATCGCCCACAACTGAGCGACTTGCGCGAATCTGGTTCGATCGAACAGGACGCAGACATGGTGATGTTTGTGTTTCGCGAAGAATACTATAAGCGTGACGACGAAAGCCTTCGCGGTAAGGCAGAGATTATTCTGGCCAAGCAGCGTAACGGTCCGACGGGCACAGCTAAAGTTGCGTTCCTGCATCAATACACCAAGTTTGAAAACCTGATGGAAGATGTTGGTGGGGACTTGGCCGAATAGTTGATAAACTAGACAATTCGTCCAATGCTGCTGGAGCTACGCGGTCTCCAAAAAAGGTTCGGTGGTGTGCAAGCCCTCAAGAAGGGTGATTTGCGCGTGGAAGCAGGCGAAGTACACCTGTTAATGGGCGAAAATGGGGCCGGCAAATCCACGATGATGAAGATTGTGGCGGGCCTGCAGCAGAAGGATGGCGGCGATTTTCTGTGGCAGGGCCAGCCTGTGGATTTTCGTAACCCGGCAGAGGCCCAGCAGGTGGGCATCGCGATGGTGCATCAGGAATCGTTACTTGCCCCACACCTAAGCGTTGCCGAAAACATTTTTCTGGGCCGGGAGGAGTTACTTCCGTTAGGCTTCGTAAACCGGCCAAAGATGATGGCCTTGGCGCGGAGGTTGATCGACGAGCACAAGTTCCCGCTGCAGCCTGAATGGCGCGTTGACCGGTTGAGTCCCGCAGGCAAGCAGATGGTGGAAATTTGCCGGGCGATTCAACACGGGTCATCCTTATTGATTTTCGATGAGCCCACTTCTTCGCTATCCGAATCGGAAACACATCAGGTGTTCCGCATCGTCAGGACGCTGCGAGAACGCAAGGTGGGTGTAATCTACATCACGCATCGGTTGGAGGAATTGCGCGAAGTTGGCGATCAGGTCACAATCCTTCGGGACGGTGAAACGATCCATAGCGAAGCGCTGCTGACGCTAACTACAGACCGAATGATCCAATACATGGTGGGCCGGCCGCTGTCGTCCATTTACAGGCGCGAACCCATTCCGCCCGGCAAACCCATGCTTGAGATTAAGGATCTATCGACCGGCCCGTTGCTAAAGAATCTGAACCTGACGGTGCATGCTGGAGAGATTGTGGGACTTGGCGGCTTGGTGGGAGCCGGACGCACGGAGCTATGCCGCGCAATCTTTGGAATTGATTCGGTTGACACTGGTGAAATCAGAGTTGAAGGAAAACTTGTCCGTATTCGATCACCTCGCGAAGCGGTGGAGGCAGGGATTGCGTTAATCCCCGAAGACCGGCAAAAGACGGGATTGGCCCGGGCGCTGCCCATTGCCGCAAACGTGGTGATGGCCAACATGGAATCGGTGTCCAACCTGGGATTCGTGAGTGCAGCGGCGGTGAAGCAAACCACCGATAAAGCCATCAACCGGCTGCGGATTCGATGCGAAAATGGAGCCCAATTGGCGGGACGATTAAGCGGCGGCAATCAACAAAAAGTTGTGATCTCGAAATGGGTAACCCGTGGGGCGAAGATTTATTTATTCGACGAACCCACGCGAGGCATTGACGTCGGCGCGAAAGTGGAAGTGTTTGAAGTAATGGACGAGTTAGCGAGGCAAGGCGCAGCCATATTAATGGTGTCGAGCGAGTTGACGGAATTGCTGCAGGTGGCTGATCGGATTGTTGTGATGCGCCAGGGCCGATTCACCGGCGAATTACCGGGTCGCACTACACAGGAAGAAATCATGCATTTGGCCACGATTGAGAGTTCAGAGAAGGTTTCATGATCCAGCGTTTATTGCCGTTTTTGACATTGATAGTATTGTTTGTCGCTCTCTGTTTTTTATCGCCTTACTTTTTTACCGAGACGAACCTATCGAGCGTGGTGCGGCAGACGGCGGTGATCAACATCATGGCGCTGGGAATGACGCTGGTGATTATTTCGGGCGGCATCGATCTTTCGGTGGGCTCCATCCTTGCGATGGGCGGCCTCTTTGGCACTATGGCGATGCAGTCGGGCAAACCGGTGATAGTGGGCATTGCGGTTGGTTTGCTGGCTGGCTGTTTATGCGGCTTCGTCAACGGCACGCTGGTGACCAGGTTGAAAATCAATCCGTTTATCGTCACTTTGGGAACGATGGGAATCATTCGCGGCTTGACGCTGCTGATCTCAAATGGTCTACCTGTGCATCAAATTCCCAAAGAGTTTTCTTACCTTGGTGAGGGCCGTTTGTTGGGTGTTCCGTTTGTGCTTTGGCTGCTGGTGATCTGCGCCTTGGCTGTGCACATCATTCTGGAGCACACGCGCCTGGGCCGTTACGCCTTTGCAATCGGCAGCAATCCCGATGCGGCTTTTTACGCCGGCATCCCGGTTAACTTTCACACCGTCGCGGTTTATTCGATATGCGGCATGTTAACTGGCCTTGCGGGAATGATTGAAGCCTCGCGCTTGATGACCGGTCAGCCGACTGCGGGACAAGGTTATGAGTTGCAGGCGATCGCCGCGGTAGTGATTGGCGGCGGCAGCCTGCGCGGCGGAGAAGGCACCGTTTTGGGTACGCTAGTGGGAGCGTTCATCATGGGTCTGCTGGCCAATGGCTCTGATTTGCTGGGTATTTCTCCCTATCTGCAACAAGCCATCATTGGCGCTGTAATCATTCTGGCCGTGACGGTGGACGAATTGCGGAAGCGCAAAATTGGGTAACTACTTCAAAGACATTTATGGCAAACGTAAAAAACATCATGGATTTATCTGGCCGCGTCGCGGTCGTTGTGGGCGGGACTTCTGGCTTGGGCAGAGTGCTTGCTCTGGGCCTGGCTGACGCCGGCGCCGATGTGGTGGTGACTGGTCGCCGCGAAAACCTGATTGACGAAGTGGCTAAGGAAATCGAAGCCCGGGGCCGGCGCACGGTACGCATGACTGCCGACGTTCTTAAGAAGAGCGAACTTGAGGCCCTGCGCGATAGAGTCGTCGCCGAATTGGGTAGTGTGGATATCGTGCTGAACGCCGCTGGGCGGACAATGCGCCGGGCTACGAAAGACATGACGGAAGAAGAGTGGAAGACAATCATGGACACGAACGTGACGGGCACGTTGCTGTCTTGTCAGGTGTTCTATGAAGCATTGAAAAAGAACGGGCACGGACGCATCATTAACATTGCCTCGCTCAGTTCCTTTGTCAGTTTGCTGGAAGTAACAGCGTATGCCGCCTCTAAATCGGCGGTGCTTTCGCTCACCAAAAGCCTTGGCATTGAGTGGGCTAAGGACGGCATTAATGTCAACGCAATCGCTCCTGGCGTGTTCTTGACTGATCTTAACTCCGCACTGTTGAATGGCACGGCGCGTGGCCAGGAATTTTTGTTGCGCACGCCCATGAAGCGCTTCGGTAACGCGCAGGAACTGGTCGGGGCAGCGGTGTTGCTGGCTTCCGACGCAGCCAGCTTCATCACGGGGCAATGCATCGCGGTCGATGGCGGGTTCCTTGCTTCGGGAGTAAATCAATAGAGGAAATATGTTGCTGTCTGTTGCCGTACTAACCGCAGCTGTTGGGTTAACTGGATCCGGCAAGGGGATCGAAATTCTTCATTCAACCGACGCGGTGGCGCACGAGGGGATGAAGAAAAAGGTTCTCCTGGTAGGCGGACTCGACGGATCTGATTTTTCATCGAAGTTTGTGCGGCAGCAGTTCGACAAATTGAATAGCAGTGGACGCTTCGCCATCTCAGCTATTCCCTTGGCAAATCCTGAGAATGCAAAACTTGAGTTTCCCCCAACTGGGGAAGCGTATGCAAAACTAACCGAATCGCACTATCTTTGGCGATTCATCGGAACCCATGCGCCCGATTTTGTCGTCGTTGTCGGCGCCGATTCGGCTGGCTTAGCAAAGGCCCTGTATCGCGTCCCAGTAGCTGGAGTGGGCTTCATTCCGGCGAAGCAAATTGAGGCGAAGGCGGGCGATTTGAAGGACGCGCTCAACAGCATCGTTCTTAATTCCCAAGCGCGTCAGGAGATGCAGCGGCGCTTGTCCCGCACGCCGAACGGCATGGCGAAGATGCTAGCCGAAGTTTACGGCCATGAATTGAAGGAAGTGGTTTACATCCCCGCCATGGCGCTGGTTGCACGCTTGCGCCTGGGTGGACCTGATGTTTTGGAAGAAGCCGAGAAACTCACGGCCATTTACGTTTCCGGCGAACTTAACAGCATGGAGAAGACCACCAGCAGCCACCTTTCGGGGCACTTGATTTTTGCCGAGTTGGCCGAAAGAACGAAAAATCCGCGCTATGTGGAGTTGGTGAGGGCGGCGGCTGACACAGGCTTTGAATGGAACGGCGAGTTGCGCGAATCCATGCCCCTTCATAACGAAATGAGCGATTCCGTTTTTATGGGTGTGCCGATCCTGGTCAAAGCAGGCAAGCTAACCGGGGAGCAGCGTTACTTTGATATGGCCGTGAAGCATATGAAGTTCATGCAGAAGCTTTGCCTGCGGCCCGATGGCGTCTATCGACACTCCCCGCTTGATCAGGCAGCATGGGGCCGAGGCAACGGCTTCCCTGCCCTGGGTCTGGCGCTAAGCCTCGAAGACATGCCGAAAGGCCCCGGTCGCGATGCCATGCTTTCCGCGTTCCAGAAGCACATGGCCGCGATGCTGAAGCTGCAGGATGAGACCGGCATGTGGCGGCAGGTGGTGGATGTTCCGGGTGCATACCGGGAATTTTCGGCTACCGCCATGATCGGCTACGCGATGGCCAAGGGCGCACGCCTTGGTTGGCTGGATGCCGCAACCTATAGACCAGCGTCGGCAAAAGCCTGGGACGCCATTAAGACCCGCGTGTCGAACAAGGCGGAAGTGATCGACGTTTGCAGCAACACTGGGAAGCAGAAAAGTCTCAAGGATTATTTTGATCGACCGGCGATTCTAGGTGTGGATGCCCGCGCCGGGGCCATGGCATTGCTGTTTGCCGCCGAGTTGTTGGAACGCCGATAGCTAAACGTCCTTATAAACGCGCCGCAACCGATCCAGTTCCTTCTTCATCGTCGCAACTATTGGACTGTAATCAAGCTCGGCGTAAACGTTGCGCAGCTCGTTCGGATCTTTCTTCAAATCGAAGAGCTCCCAATAGTTGTTCTCGCTGTAATAGTGAATTAGCTTGTAACGTTCGGTACGCACGCCACGATGCGGGCTCACGCGGTGAGCGGTGAAGAATTGAAAGCTGGGATCGGTGAACGCATCCTTAGACTTATCGCGCAAATTCCAAGAATTTTCGTAGTAAGTGTAGTACATCGATTTGCGCCAATCTTTCGCGGGCTTTGACGCAAGCAGCGCCGTGTACGCACGCCCTTGCATCGAAGCCGGAACCGGAGCCCCTGCTAGTTGCAACATCGTTGGAGCATGGTCGATGTTAAGTACAAAGCGCGATTCAACATGCCCCGCCTTCGCCTTCCCCGGATAGCGCACCAGCAAAGGTACGCGCAACGATGGTTCGTACATGAAGCGTTTGTCGTACCAACCGTGATCGCCGAGGAAAAATCCATTGTCCGCCGTGTAAATGATCAGCGTATTATCGGTCTGCCCGGTCCGGTCAAGATGAGCCAAAACGCGGCCCAAATTCTCATCAATGGAATAGGAAGCTTCATAGTAATCCTTCGCGAACCGCTGAAAAAGCCATTTCTTTTTCTCCGGCGCCGAAAGATCAGCCGGTAATTCAGGATAGTCCGGGGCCAAGCTCAACTCAAGCTTCATGTCTTTCGCTTCCAGCGCCATCTGCCGAGTCTTGTAATCATCGTCGAAGGTCGCCGGATAAGGAACATCTTTTCCGTCCAGCAAATGCGCGTGGCGGGGAGCCGGCTTGAATGGCCGATGTGGAGCCTTGTGTTGGAACACGAGGCACCAAGGCTGTGTTTCGCCGGCGCGGCCCTTGAGCCAGTTGAGAGCAAGATCGGTGGTGACGTCCGTTGCATAGCCCGAAATCTTTTTCTTCGCGCCGTTCTCGATGAAATCCGGATCGAAATAAAGGCCCTGGCCTGGCAGAATGCACCAATAATCGAAGCCGGTTGGATTGTGCGCCAAGTGCCATTTGCCCACCATGGCGGTCTTGTATCCGGCCTTTTGCAGCACTTCCGGATACGTGGCGATTGGGTTGATCTTCTCGACGGCATCGGCCGCTTCGGAGTTCCCGCGAATCCCATTGATGTGCGAATAGGCGCCAGTCAGCACTGATGCGCGGCTTGGAGCACAGAGCGAGTTGGTGACAAAGCAATTGGTGAAGCGAACGCCTTCGCGCGCCAGACGGTCGAAATTGGGCGTGGAAAGAACCGTGCTTCCATAACATCCCATTGTTTGGGGGACTTGGTCATCGGTCATCACAAACAGGATGTTGGGACGCTTCACCGGCGCCGCGCCTAACATTGTTGGCGCACTCAAGCCCAAGGTGCGCAGTGCTTCTCGTCGGGTCATCATTTCGAAGGGCAACTCGCTGGCGCCTGCGTCATATGCTTTATCAAGGCTTCGGTGTTTTCCACCGGTGAGGGCAGATGTCCATCGCCGTCAAACAAAACTTTCCACACACCGCTCTTCGGATCTCGAATCCACACCGAAGTGAAGTAGCCAATCGTGTATCGCTTGGCGCCCGGGTTTTCCATGGTGAATGGTCCGTGCGAAATGGCCACGTTGGGATCACCCCCGATGTTCACATGCCGCGGCCGCCAGCGCAGAACCACATTCTTCCCTTCGATGATACCCGCCCAGTTCTTGCGTACTTCTTCCGACCCACGAGCCGGCGAATCCGTAACCGCATTGAACACCGCGCCCGGGTGGAGGAATGACGCGAAGGCCTTCGCATCATGCTGTTCAACCGATTGAGCAAACGCCGTCTCAAGCCTCCACACTTCGCACTCCGCGGGGCTTTCAGCCCATAAGGCAGGCCCCAGAACGAAAGCAAATACACTGATAGCTTTGAAAGTTATGTCCATGCAGTTAATACGCCTTCAACGTCCCTTCGATAGCAATCCCAACTCAACCAGAAAATCGTCGATCGCATAAAGAGCGCGCTCAACATCCGCGTCCGATGCCGTGTGCCGCGTAACGACAAATGCATGCTGCGCATCGGGCCAAGTAATCATTCTCGCGCGCACCTTGGCCGCAAGTAACGCCCTGTAGTATTTCTTCGATTCCTCCACCGGAACAACCGTGTCGGCCAAACCATGCAAGATCAAAGTTGGCGGTGTTTTTGGCCCAATCAGGAACAGTGGCGACAGTTTCTTGGGATCCTCATTCGGTTGCAGCCTATCGCGCCACTTTCCACCCATATCTGGAATACCGTCGCAATCGATGATCGCATCGGCGGCGTCGGCAGCCATCATCGCCAAATGACCTCCCGCGGAATCCCCTGCGGCAACAAGACGCTGCGGATTCACGCCAAGTTCCGCCGCGTGCAACCGAATATACGCCAGCGCATCCTTCACATCATTCACCGCATCGGTAACCGACGGGCCGCCGGGTTTAACAAGGCGGTACTGAACAGTAAAGCCGACCGCGCCGCGCAATGCAAAGTACTTAGCATTCGGCAGGAAGCGCCCCGGCTCACCACTGGTCCAACCGCCGCCGTGAATCCACACGACCGCGGTCCGTTTGTCGCCAGACTTCCAATCCTTCGGCTTCACTTGAAACAGATTCAGCCCGGGCTTGTATTGCATGATGTCCGGCGACGAGCCCTCGAAGAGTTCCGCAACCCGAATCGCCGCAAACGCCACCAAGAAAAGAAACATTGCTCACCCCTTCGCCAGGTCCCTGCTCCAAGTCTGAATCTTCTTCACCGCCTCGGCGATTTGCTCCATGTCCGCGCGGCTTCCGATTAGCATGTTCTGAGTGAACCACACCGCCTGCTCGCAAAGTTTGTCGTTCTGGGGGCAATGATTGCGATCCTTCCACTCCTCCAAAACCTTCTTGCCGAAGACGCGTTGGTAGCTTTTCGTCGCCAGCGCCCGCACCACGGATTCTGATTTATTGAGCGGAGTATATCCGCTTGAGCAGGTGATTCCCTCCGCCTGCAAGGCTTTCAAAAACTTGGCGCGCGGTAGCCCATTAAACGGGCCGCTATCATAGCGAAGCATGAACAAATGCCATGCGCTGCGCGTGCACCCTCCATGATTCTTCTGCGGGTTAATTCCTGGAATCTGGCGCAGCATCGAATCCAGATATTTCGCGTTGTCGTCGCGGCGCTTCGCGAATTCTTCAATCCGCGCCATCTGCGAAACCAGCAGCGCTCCTTGAAATTCCGTCATCCGCAAATTAAGTCCACGGCCGTCGAACGGACCATCAACCTTACGCCGGTTACTGTTGTTGTGGAAGGCATAGGCGCGTTCCACCAGGTCCGAGCTTGCGGTTAGAATCGCTCCACCTTCGCCGGAATTGAGGTTCTTTGACGCCTGGAAGCTGAAGCATCCCGCGGCGCCCCACGTTCCAACGTTCCGCCCGCGCCACTCACCCAGATGCGCCTGGCATGCGTCTTCTAAAACCGGAACTTTCTTCTGTTTCCCGACTTCCAAAATCGCATCCAGGTCAGCCGCGGCGCCAGCCATATGAACCGGCATCAACAGCGTGGTTTGACTTGTGACTCTCGAAGCCATGCTGCGCGCATCCACCTGAAAGCTGTCCATGTCGGTATCGGCAAACACTGGAAGGGCATTCAGCATCATCACCGCATTCACCGTCGCGACAAAGGTGTAGGCGGGAATCACCACCTCATCCCCAGCCCCAATGCCCATCGCCGCCATGGATGTGAGTAGCGCACTGGTGCCATTGGCTGTTGCCAGACAATGAGGCGCGCCAGTCAGCGACGCATACTGCGTTTCAAAGGCATCGACTTTTGTTCCACCGACGCGATACCAGCGGCTGCTACGCAACGCGCCCAGAATCGCCTCTTCATCAGTCTTGTCCCAAACAGGCCATGTAGGCCAACGGGCCGCGCGTGTTTTGATTCCGCCAAGTAGTGCCGGTTTTGGACCGGTCGCCATCGCCATTGAGCTTCCAGCGGCGGAAGCAGCCAGCATGGTTCTTCGAGTCAATATTCCTCCTTACCGGAACTGCATCGCGTACAAGTCTGAATCCTTCATTACGAATCGCAGCCGCACCGTTTTCCCCGCCAAGCCCCTCACGTCGGCGGAACCCTTCCAAGTGACGAAACGGCTGATCTCATCACCAGTGATTTCCGCCGCGTCCGCTGCGGCGAAGCCAGGAATCGCGATGCCCTGTTCATTTTGAATCTCCACACGAATTCCCCCCGCCGCCGACGTTGCATAATTCAGTTCAAGCCTGGAACCAGAAACTACGAGAGGCTTGGTCACCAGTTCCCCACCTTTGTAAGGAGAGTGGACAGACGCAAATCCGTCCAATCGCATCGTGTATCGGCGGATATGGTGGGTCGGCTGTCCATAGTTGCGAGTGACGTAGAGCGACATTTCCGTTGGACCAGTTTGCACAATATTCAACGCTGGATAGTTCGATCGGGACACCCAATTTTCCCAACCGGTACCGGGGCGCGGAAACGCGTCGAGAAACGTTCGCTCATACCGCGGGCCTCCCCGTCTGGTCATCAACACGGCATCGGAAACATCTTTGAAATATTTTGGATCGACCCGCACCGCGGCTGCTTGCTCATCTGTCAAAACCTGCTTGCCAGGAAAGAAGCGAGCGCAAATGCTGATGTAAATATGCGGAGCTCGAAAATAGGGACTGGTTTGATTGGTGTACAAATGCTCGGAGGGCGCATCGCCAAAGTCCATCTGTTCCCCGCGGGTCCAATGCAGAAAATCGTCACTCGTGGATCGCGAAATCCAACGATAGCCTATCCCATCAATTTTCTTCCAAGTTCGATAGTAGGCGACGTACTTGTTTTCAGCCTCCGGCCAAAATGCCAGGTTCTGCGAGTCGAGGGAAGACTTATCGGGCACCGGAATCACACCCTTGTCAGACATCCGTTGCCAATGAATTCCATCGGCTGAAGAGAATGCGGCCAAGCCCGTTGTGTTCAGCCCTGCCAGCGCTTTGAAGCGCTCCATTCTTGGCGTCCCCGGCCGACTATCAAGCATAGGGCAAAAGTTGTGAGAATAGGGGGCCGCATCGGCCAGTATGAGATTGTTCGCGCGCGAACCCTGCGATTGGTGCAGCCCAAGTTCCGGCTTCGTCCATCGGATGCCATCGGGCGATTCCGCATAGCAGGTGACTTCGGCATTTCTGCCATCTCCACCGGAGTTGGGTACGCCCCGATGGTACATGCGGAACAAGCCGCCATCTTTGAGAATTGTGAAGTAGCCCGAAAAAGCGCCTTCCCACGGCTTGTCCATCACAAGTACCGTACCGGCGTCAAGCGGATTCGCCGGCCGAAGCTCGGCCCCCGTCAACCGATCAATCAACGTGCGATCCACGAACAGTTCCCGCCTGCCGCCAATATTGAATGGCTGGGCGCTAAGTGCCGAGATTAGACAGAAGAGGGATAGGAGCCGCATCGAACCCAAGTGGCATCATACCAAGAGAGCAGCCCTTCAATCGCAGCACCGCTACTTTGCTGCGTACTCGGTAGTCACCGTTGTGCTTTGTTGAAGGCGGGTAATCTCCCCTTCCAACAACAGAAGACCATGCGTGACGGCATCGGTCTTTTTCGATTGAATCGCCAATTCCACGCGTTTCGCGCTCTCCACGACACCAGTGGCTGAAATGATTTCGGCGGCCTCGCGCAAATTCCGTATCTGCTCTCCAAGCCGATCCAGGTCGACCGCCTCAACCGACTTACGTAACTCAAACAAACCTTCGTTTGCTTGAGCAATGAAGGGCCTCATCAGATCATTCGGATGTGTGGACGCCTCTTTGGCGACCGGCTTTGTATAGTAAGCTTCAATGGTGGCAATCAAGTGAGCCGAATGAACTGGTTTTGAAATGTAAGCATTCATGCCGGCTGCGATGCAACGCTCTTTGTCACCACTCATCGCATGGGCCGTCATCGCAATCACCGGAACATCATTCCACCGCGGGTCTAGCCGCAGTTTCCGAGTGGCTTCAAGGCCGTCCATTACCGGCATTTGGACATCCATCAAAATAATCCCGTAAGAGCGTTGTTCCAACTTAGCCAGCGCCTCGATGCCGTTCGAGGCCACGTCAATCTCGTATCCCCTCTTCTTTAGAACAGTCATCACAACGCGCTGGTTCACCGCATTGTCTTCCACCAGTAAGATGGCGCCGGAATGTTTCTGGCCGCTGGGCTTGGCTACGTCTTCAACTGCAGCCGTTGGAGTGAGCTTTTCCGAAACTTGCACCGGCATTGCCGGGTCATATTCTAAGACGATTGAAAACTTGCTGCCCAAGCCCAATTCGCTCTCAACCGATATTTTCCCATTCTGGAGCTCAACCAGCCGTTTGGTGATCGCCAATCCTAGCCCCGTACCGCCAAAACGTCGCGAGATGCTGCCATCCACTTGAGTGAATTTTTCGAATATGATGATCAGCTTATCCTCGGGAATGCCGGTTCCCGTATCGATCACATGAAGTTCCACCGCCCATCTTGAAGCATCAGTCTCCGATTTATGCGCGGAGATCTTAACCTCAATCGCCCCTTCAGAGGTAAATTTGACGGAGTTGCTCACCAGATTATTGACGATCTGGCGCAACCGCAACGGATCCCCCGATACCTCCGCCGGTAGATTTGGCGAGAAGTTCCATTCCAGCAGAACTCCTTTTTGCCTCGCCTTAATTGCATACCCTCGTAGGGCGTCTTCTAAAGTGGAAGTTATGTTGAAGTTGATGTGTTCAAGTGCCATTTTTCCTGACTCGATTTTCGATAGATCCAAAACGTCATTCACCAGGGAAAGTAGGGATAATGCGCATCGCTGCGCCGTCTCCAATTGTTCCTTCTGCTCTGTAGAAGCAGGAGCATCCAACGAAAGCTCAATCATGCCCAACAAGCCGTTCATAGGAGTGCGAAGTTCGTGCGACATGTTAGCTAGGAACTCACTCTTTGCCCCACTGGCTTCCATTGCTTTCTGCATTGCGCCCTCAAGCTCGTGAGTGCGCTCCTTCACCTTCTGCTCCAGCTCTTCCTGGTATTCAACCAACCGCTTCTGACTCTCCGCCAAGCGCTTGATCATGGAATTAAAGCTCTCGGCTAAAAATTCGATCTCATCCCCGGTCGACGGGAATTTGATGCGCTTCAGGTTGCCCTGCCCAACTTCCTCAATACCGCGCTGAAGAATGCGAATCGGCTTGACCAGTAGATTGATCGTGAATCGCGCAATTGCGTACGCAACCAACACCACAATCAGGCACAGTAACAGGCCTTTCCCAAGATCGAAGCTGCCTTGATGCATGTTATAGGCGAGGATAACCGTGACAATCCATAGCACAAGAAATGCTGTGAAACGGAAGAATTTCACCGACAATGAACGGAACTTCGCCGAACTGGCAGGAGGATTACGCACAATTAACCTTTTAGCTGTATTCCAATAGTCCACTTAAAATAGAGATAGTCCCATTGGGTGGAAACCTTAGTACGTGGCGATATCTGCCGTACAGCCCACCATTCCGCTACACTGGACAAGAATTGAATCAAACAGTTGAAAGCGCGCTACGAACTTCACTCTGTGGAATCCCTTTAAGGAACCCCGTAATCGCCGCCTCCGGCACATTTGGATACGGAATTGAATTCGAATCCATAGTCGACCTCAACCAATTGGGAGCGATAGTGGTTAAGGGTCTGTCCAAAGCGCCCATCACAGGCAATCCTCCGCCGCGAATCTGGGAAGCTACCGGAGGGATGATCAATTCCATCGGACTTCAGAACATTGGTGTAAGGGCTTTTGTTGAATCCAAGCTACCAAGTCTACGGAAATACACGACACCTATATTGGCCAACGTCTTCGGCTACGAACTGTCGGACTATATTGAGGTGGTCCGGGTCCTTGAGGACGCCGAGGGCATTGCCGCATATGAGCTGAACGTGTCTTGCCCCAACACCAAGCACGGAGGCATTTTTTTCTCCAGCGACCCTGCCATGCTCGAAGACTTGGTAAGCAAGGTTAAAGCCGTTGCCAAGCGCCCAGTATTGGTGAAGCTTTCCCCGAACGTAGCTAGTATCGCCCCCATAGCCAAGGCTGCAGAGGCGGGTGGAGCTGACGCCATTAGTCTGGTCAACACGTTCATCTCCCTTGCCATTGATGTTCGCACTCGCAAGCCCCGCATCGGGGCCGGGTTCGGCGGCCTTTCTGGCCCCGCGATCAAGCCTATCGCCCTGCGCATGGTTTATGAGGCAGCCAAGGCCGTGAAGATTCCGGTTGTTGGGCTTGGTGGCATCGGCGCCGGCGAGGACGCCGCCGAGTTCATGATTGCTGGCGCGACGGCGGTGGAGGTGGGCACAGCCACATTTTGGGATCCGGAATCGCCCGTTCGAATCGCACGCGAACTTGGCCGCTTTCTCGCCGAAGAACGAATCGGAAATGTTCAGGAATTAGTTGGTACGGCAATCATGCCAAAATGAGGAAGATCCAATGACAAAGGTAATCATCGCAACCGAAAACGCCCCCAAGGCAATTGGTCCCTATTCGCAGGCAGTCGCTTACAATGGCGTGCTGTATTGCAGCGGACAAATCCCGCTTGATCCCGACACCGGAGCGATTATTGAGGGAGATATTTCCGATCAGACTGAGCGTGTCCTTGAAAATTTGAAAGCAGTTCTCGAAGCCGCCGGATCGTCACTCGAAAAAGTTCTGAAGACAACCGTCTACGTTAAAGATATGACCGAATTCGGAAAAATCAACGAGGTGTATGCCCGGTATTTTGGAGCTAGTTCGCCGGCGCGGGCAACCATCGAAGTAGCACGACTGCCACGCGACGCGAAGGTTGAGATCGAAGCAATTGCCGCAATAGGTTAGCTCCTATTGATGAGCAGAGACTTGCGGCTGCGGGTCGGCCAGTTTGATTTCAATCGTCCGTTCCTCTTCAGCAACATCAAACTCTCCACCAAAGGTCTGCAGGCCTTTGGCGATAATCTGGATCAGGATCTTGCCCTGCGGAATAGACGGAATGGAAGCCGTGCCGTCCAATCCAGTCTTTAACTGATAAGAGGTCCTAACCTTTGCTCCAAGCTTCGCCGTCGACCGGCCTTTCACAAACCGCACAACCACACTGGCCTGTTCCACCGGCTTTTGGTTAGATTCTTTGCGTACTTCAATCCGCAACTTGGTCATTGGCGGCCCTGCGACAAGCGATACCGAGGACAGAACGAACAAGATCAGGGAATTGCGGATAAGTTTCATCTTTGCCATACCTGACTAAAAGTATCGCAAAGAACGGACAAGAAGGGAGCACCTCCTAGTAAATTCCCTACTGGGCGGGCTGCTACCGGAATTCGATACAATCGAACAAGTCCAATGAATGCACTCCTTCTTACCGAATACAAGAAACTGGAACTTGTTGATTTTCCAATGCCCACCATCGGGCCAGACGATGTCTTAGTGCGCGTCCGCGCTTGTGGCATTTGCGGCAGCGATGTCCACGGCTTTGACGGCTCCTCAGGCCGCCGTCACCCACCCTTGATCATGGGACACGAAGCCTCGGGCGAAGTCGCCGAACTCGGCGCCAACGTGAAAGACCTGGTCGTGGGCGATCGCGTTACCTTCGATTCCACGGTCTACTGCGGCAAGTGCCACTTCTGCGTCCAAGGCGACGTTAATCTGTGCGACAACCGCGAAGTAGTTGGAGTGGCGCCCAAGGAATTCAAGCGCCATGGAGCCTTCGCCGAGTTCGTCTCGGTTCCACGCCGCATCATGTATAAGCTACCCGACAGCTTTCCCTTCGAACAGGCCGCATTGATTGAGGCCGTCTCCATTGGTGTTCATGCCGTTTCCATCACTCCTGTGAAGTTGGGTGACACGGCTGTGATCATCGGCACGGGTATGATTGGCTTGGTTACGCTGCAGGCCGCCAAGGCTGCCGGGTGCACTCGCATCATCGCCGTCGACATGGAAGATTCCAAAATCGCGGCAGCCAAAGCCATGGGCGCCACCGATGGCATCAACTCGAAAAACACAAACGTTCCGGAAGCGGTGAAAGCCCTCACTGACGGACGCGGAGCCGATGTCGCGTTCGAATGCGTCGGCTATTCGCAGCCCGTTCAATCCGCAATTTTTTCGGTGCGCAAGGGCGGCATGGTGACTCTGATCGGCAACCTGCAGCCAAACGTTGAAATCCCCTTGCAATACGTGGTGACGCGGCAGATTCGCCTGCAAGGCTCTTGCGCCTCGAACGGCGAGTATCCGCAATGTATTGACCTGATGGCTCGCGGCATCATCAAGGTTGCTCCGCTGATTTCAGCCGTCGCCCCGCTTTCCGAAGGCGCCGCCTGGTTCAACAAGCTGTACAACCACGAAGATCCAAACATTATGAAGGTGGTGCTGAAACCGTGAGCGCTCTGTTTGATTTAACTGGAAAAGTGGCCTTAGTCACCGGCACAAGCCGGGGCCTTGGGCAATATATGGGACGCGCCTTGGCACGTGCTGGAGCGGACTTGGTGATCACCAGCCGCAAGCTTGCCGATCTTGCGCCCTTCAAAGCCGAAGTGGAAGCGATGGGCCGAAAAGTGTTCCCTGTTGAGT
Source organism: Acidobacteriota bacterium (assembly GCA_025350695.1). Classification (GTDB taxonomy): domain Bacteria; phylum Acidobacteriota; class Terriglobia; order Bryobacterales; family Bryobacteraceae; genus JANXSF01. Next base: position 16,932 of record JANXXI010000211.1, on the reverse strand, counting down.
TGGATGTGCGTAATTACGACAGCATTCAAAACGCTACCAAAGCCGCGGTTGAGCATTACGGCAAGATCGACATTCTGGTGAACAATGCCGGATTGAACGTGCGCAAGCCAGCTCTGGAAATCAGCTGGGATGAATGGAACCTGGTGCTTGAGACGAATCTGCGCGGAGAATTTTTCATGGCGCAAGCGGTGGCGCGCGACTCCATGATTCCTCGCAAGTATGGACGGATCATTAATATTGGGTCCGTTACAAGCGTTTTCGGGTATGCGGGTTTGACGCCCTATTGCGCCAGCCGCGGTGGCGTCAAGCAAATGACCATGAGCCTGGCAGATGATTGGGGCAAGCACGGTATCACTGTAAATTGCCTGGCCCCGGGTTGGTTCAAGACTTCGCAGAATGCGGTGCTGTATGAAAACAAGGAGTGGCTCGAATACATCATCGACCGCATCCCGATGCGCCGCCCTGGAGCGCCGCAGGATTTGGATGGCGCTGTTGTCTTCATGGCGTCAGATGCCAGCGAGTACTTCACCGGGCAGACGATGTTGGTGGACGGAGGAATTTCGACTGGAGCGACAAAGGCGACCGTGGCCCCGAAAGCTTGACGACTTACTTGTCATTTGTGGTTTTGTTTTTTGTGCTTACGAGTTTCGCCGTTTGAAAGCAACACGTTTTTGAAAGCAACACATTACTGTACTGTGTCTTGTGCGATTGTTACTACGATCCATGGGGCTGAACATCGGCTCCGGGGGTATTAAAGAAGTAGCAGTTAGTAACAACATCGATTAAACTCTAATCATCTTTACCAATAACCCGTTGAAAGATGCGGGGATAACGCGGCCCAACCAAGTGTGGAGCACGGACATCACTTACATTCGGAACGGGCGGGTTTGTATACTTGGTGGCGCTCATGGACTGGTTTAGTCGGTACGTGCTGAGTTGGTCTCTGTCAGTGAGCATGGAGTCGGCTTTCTGCTTGGAGCACTGGAGAGATCGTTTCGGTTCGGAACGCCGGATATCTTCAACAACGACCAAAGGGGCACCGTTCACAAGCGGGAAGTTTGCTGGCGAGTTCGAGAAGCGAGAAATCGCCGATTCAAGGGCAGGAATGGCAGGGGCGGCCATGGTCGCCCCACTAACAATCAGAACCGTCGACTAATAACTTATTGAAGGCAAAATTTGGTCTGGAAAGTGGGGTCTGCGTTAGTCGGAATTTCCCCTCGAGCCTTGGTGCCGAAAGCCTAGTGCGGGAGGGCCGTTAGGCCGATAAAGCCGCCGTAATTTCCTTCCCGCGCTCCATCATCATGGCCCATTCGCTCGAGCAGCCGAGGAACTTCATGCCATTATCCTTCCAGAACTTTGCCAACTGAAGATTCCGCGTTTGCGTACCGGGGGCGATGCCTTTAGCAACGCAGGTATCGCGAATCTTCTCCATCGCATCGATCATTTTTGGATTCATGAAGTCGCCAGGACAACCAAGGGAAATCGACAAATCCACAGGTCCAACCATTAGCGCATCAATTCCTGGAACGGAAAGAATCTCGTCACGCGCCTCAACCGCTCTCTTGGTTTCAATTTGCAACACCACGAGAGTGTTCTCGTTAACATGCGTCGACACTTCGGAAACACTGGCGGGTTCGTAGTCCACCTGCATCGCCGTCATTCCGAACCCGCGAACGCCAACGGGAGGAAATTTGCACCAACTCACGGCTTGGGCCAGCAATTCCGCGGATTCGATGCGCGGGAAGATTATGCCCTGGGCATTGCAATCAAGCGCGCGAGCCACCAAGTGGTATTGCAGGTCAGCCACGCGAACAATCGGCGCGAGGCCGGTTAAATTAGCCGTTCGGCAAATGTCTTGAATCGTTTCGATTCCGAAGCCGCCATGTTCGGCGTCAATAAAAGCCCAGTGAAAACCGGCTGCGGCAAGAATGCGCCCCACTTCAGGGGAACGCAATTGCCCGTAGCTGGTGCCAAGCTGGACTTTTCCTTCTTTGAGTGCTTTTTTAACGGAGTTGATGAGCATGAGACTTGCCCATTACAACACAAGTAATTGGTGGTCTGCGCAGCCAACAGGAATCGAATCGTGGATTCGGCCAACTAAGTCTGGCCCATATTTAGCAAGAAACGGCAAAATACTGTAGAAGCGTTCTTGTAGATGGTTATGAGGATAGATGACGTCGGCAAGCAAGGCGGCGGCGGTCGTTGCCCGGTCATCGCGGCGCAGAGTTTCACGCGCCGTCTTCAACTCCATCTTCTCCATCTGATAGACAATTTTGGCCCGGCTCTTCATAAGAGCTTTCGCCAAGCTTGGATCGAATTCTGTCAATTTTCCTGACAAGGCATCAATTGAGGTGGTTACAGACGCCTTGCTCCGGGCAACCTCGTCTTTCAAGGAAGGCGGAACCAGCTTCGCCGCCAGGCGTTCTTTCAAAGCTTGTGGTCCAGGATGAAAATCAGCAATAGATAAACCGTAACGGGTCAGCACGCTATCGGCGGGCTCGTCGAGCAAAGTGAAGAACGCCCGTGGCGCCATCACCGGCATCCGGCCTAAGAGCGTCCGGTATAGCACCTGCGATTGGGCAAAGTAGGCGAGTTCGGCGGGTCCACCAACATTAGCGATTGTTGGGAGCATGTAATCTTGCATGACAGGGCGTAGCAGAGCGTTCGGGCTCAACGCCTCTGGCCTTGTCTTCAGGTCCTCTAACTTCTCCACGCCAAATTTACGAAGCGCCGTGCGCTTACCGTCTTCAAGAACGAAAAATAGCGACGTGTCGGCGTCCACGTGAACCTGAGTATGATATCCGCGCGCAGTCAACTCAGCATTACGCGCTGCTAAATCAGCCATCAGTGTCGGCGCAAGGCCTGCGGCATGAGCCAGAAGCGGACCCATCAGTTCACGAATTTCCGGCCGCATGGGATCGACGAACAGAACGTCGTACGGTTCCAGCAAATCAGCCATCAGCTTGCGGAAAGCATCGCCGAAACTTGCCCCTGGTGTGTAGGCTTTCTCAACCAGCGCGAAGATCTCTGCCCCAAACGGAAGGGTGTCCAGAACGGCCCGCAGTTCCGCCAAAGGAGGATCGGAAATAACGATGCCTCCAACCGGCCCCAGTTTGGGGTTTGTAGCTGAGGTGGAAAAACCCACTGGCTGCTGATTTGCGCCAAAGGCCCAGGCCTGATTAATTTCCGGAAGATCGTGATCTTCCGTCGCCAGCCAAAATACGGGAACTGCCGGAATGCCCTGGCCATCAAGATGTTTCGCCAATCGTACGGCCGTCAAGACCTTGTAGAGGGTATAGGCGGGACCCGAAAATAGACCGACTTGCTGACCAGTGACGACAGCTACTGTTCCGGGTTGAGCCAGCTTAACTAAGGAAGGGTTCTCCGGATTCGATTCCGCTAAGGCGCGCACCAGTTGAGCCCGGCGGGCCGCTGGGAAATCGAACTTGGCCGCCTTGCGGTAAGAGTCCGGATCAAACGGAGCGTGATCGTAGAAATCCGCCACTCGATCGAAGTGGTAAAGCAGGTCCGTAAAAAGTTTGGACGAACCTGGTAAAGCTGTATGGCGTATACAGTGAGACGGCATTCGCGAATTAAAGATCCGAAATTGAAACTAAAGCTACTTAGGGTCAGCCTATGAGATGCGTCATTTAGTCGAAAAGGTTCAATCGAATTTGATGAGCAACCCTGTCCAAGTATAGACGAGCTTGGTTAACAATGGCTGAATGTTGCAGAAAACCGTGAATCATTCCGTTGGCGCAATCCATTTCCGCTTGCACTCCCGCAAAGAAGAGCCGACGCCCATACTCCTCCGCTTCGTCCCGTAAAGTGTCCATCTCCGCCGAAAGAATGAAAGCAGGTGGTAGTCCCCGCAGATCCTCAGCCCACAAGGGAGAAAGTAACGGCTCCTTTCGATCTATCGACTCTGGCGCATATTCCAGCCAGCCGCGAAGCATGTCCGCTGAACCTGGACCAAACCCTTCTTGAAACTCGGAATGCGAAGGAAGGCTTGCCATGGCATCGAGCATTGGATAGAGCAGGCATTGCCACCGAATCCAATCATGTCCCTCATCTCGAGCTTTGAGACACGTAGCCGCAGCCAGATTGCCCCCGGCGCTGTCACCTGCCACGGCAACAGTGGCGCCTGCTTTTCCCAACGATTCCACAACCGCGTGGAAATCCACAAGCGCCGCCGGAAAACAGTGTTCCGGAGCAAGCCGGTAATCAACCGCCACAATCCGTGCACCGGACCGTTTGGCTAACTGCCGGCATAAACTATCGTGGGTATCGAGATTGCCGCTAATAAAACGGCCGCCATGGGCAAATACCACGACGGGGCAGTCATCACTGATCTCGGCTTGATAGACACGCACCGGGACATCGGCAATCAGCTGATCGGTCACAACCGACAATGGCTGAGAGGGAAGGGCCAGGCCCCGGCTATCCAACATGCCTTGGCGGGTCTCTTCGATGGTCATCCGCGAACGGGGCTTGGCCCCTTTTTGCGACTCCAAAAACGCAACAACTTCCGGATCTAACGGCAATCACGATTCTCCCAGGCATGCCATAACTATTCTCCCAAGCAACCCATAACAAGGCGATAAAATTCCGGATGCGATTGCCACGTTTGGGCCGTCACCAACCTTCCGTCCCGCACAGCCTCCGGCTTTTCCCAGGTTCCGCCGCAAGTGACCACCTCAAAGCGAATATGCTCGTAGCAGGTCACACGCTTCCCTTTCACCACTCCGGCGGCAAGCATGACTTGTATGCCATGGCAGATCGAAAAGAGCCACTTCCCTTCCCGGTCCATCTTCTGAATGACTTCGATTAAATGTTGGTTGTGACGAAGATATTCCGGAGCCCGGCCGCCCATGATGAGCACGGCATCGTAGTCAGCGGCTTTCACGTCGGCGATGGAAACATCGGCCATCAGACCATAACCTTTGCGTTCAATGTAGGTATCCCAACCTTCTTCAAAGTCGTGCATCACCAAATTCAAACGCTTCACCGAGGGCGCGGCCACCACGGCTGTGTAGCCCGCCTCCTGCAAGCGATGCACGGCGTACAGCGTTTCGTAAGCTTCGCCGCCATCGCCTGTAACCACTAGAATTTTCTTGCTCATAGTTATTTCTTCTTCGTCAGATTCTCGAAGAGGAATAAGCCACCCTTGCCGGGGCAGATGATGTCCAGATCCCCATCGCCGTCGATGTCCACCACCGGGATCTGCATGCCGCCGCCGGTCCGGCCACCGTAGTCGATGATGTGGCGCGTCCAGTCCAGCTTCTTTCCGTCCGCCGACTTGCGGTACTCATACCAGAAAACGCCAACGGGCTCACGAGCTCCAGGCTCGGTCTCATGCGCCCACAGGCGTTTTCCCGTGACAAAATCTTTCTGGCCATCGCCATTCAAATCCACCATCGTCATGGCATGTGCTTGTGACCAGACGTCATCAACCTTGTTTTGCTTGAATGTCCCGTCCTTCATGTGTTCCAGCCAAAACACGCCATAATCGTGGGCATTGGTGGAGATTACATCGTTCAGACCATCGCCATTCAAATCGGCCACGTGGAGGAAACCCAGATGCTTTTCCATCTTCCAATCAGCGTGCAGTTTCCAGTTGCCTTGGCGCGGATCGGTGGGCGCCTCGAGCCAACCTTGCGACGTCAACACGTCGTTTCGGCCATCGCCATTGACGTCGCCGACACCGATACCGTGGCCGTAGCTCTTATCGCTGAATTCGTGCTTGACAAAGCCGCCGTTCTTCACTTCCCACCAAGCAGCCGGAACCTTGGCGTTGCCATATTGCGTGATCAACTCGTGGGCCTTGCCGTCGTTGTCCATGTCCACCAGGAAGCAAAATTCGTTGGGGGAAGAATTGTCGATCAGATGTTCTTTCCAAGGCGCATCCGTCTTGCCGGGGTTCTCCCACCAAGCAAGCTTCTTGCCGAACCACGCGCAGCCGACGATGTCCATTTTTCCATCGCCATTCACGTCTAACGGTAAATCGCTGAAATTGTCAATATAGCCGTTCTCGTAATTCAGGTCCCGGAAGTGATGCCGGGTCCACTTGCCGCCTTGCGTCTTAGGGTGTTCCATCCAGATCTCTCCGCTTACAATATCCAACCTGCCGTCGCCATTCACATCCATCACAGCGGCACTCTCGTTGGCTCCCAAGTCAAGAGTATGTTTGACGAATTGGATGTCGGCAGGTCGCGACCCTCCACTCAAAAGGAACAACCCGCCAAGCAGCATTCCGGTAAGAAGATTTTTTATATGCATCGGTAGATGATTGTACATCGTCGCGCTATTCGACCGCCAACCGTCCAGGCAGCCCGGATGATAAAATGAAGGGCAGATGGAATTCGCCGCCAAATATCAACAATCTCTTACAGAAACACTTGCCGCACTGGATACAAAGGCAATTGACCAAGCCATTCTCTGGATGAAGGAAGCTCGCGACAGCGGTCAAACGATTTTCGTGGCCGGGAATGGAGGCAGCGCCTCCACCGCCTCGCACTTTGCTTGTGACCTCATGAAAGGGGCCAGCTACACCCGCGACAAGCGGTTCAAGATCATGGCGCTTACTGACAATCTGGCCACCATCACGGCCTACTCAAACGACGTCGGCTATGATTGCGTCTTTGTGGAACAGATGAAGAACTTCGCCAAGCCTGGGGATCTGTTTTTGGCAATTAGCGGCTCTGGTAATTCGCCTAATGTGGTTACGGCCATGGATTACGCGAACAAAAACGGTATCAAAACGATCGCCATGACCGGACGGGATGGCGGCAAGCTTGGCCCAATGGCGAATCTCAACTTACACGTGCCCTCGCCCCATATGGGACGGATTGAAGATGCGCACCTGATCATGTGCCACACAATCTGTTATTACTTCATGGACGCAGAACCGCGCTAATACTTTCCTCCACCTCGCCGAAAAGAACTCAATAGAGGCCCCACCACTTATGAGTTCTTCCATAACACCCCTTGCGTTTACTGGAGCGAGCAAGTACTCAACCGATTTTCAGTCCATCCTTGACCGGACGGTGAAAATTGCCACGCAGCCAATTTCGGCACTCCAGCGCCAGCAATCCAACATATTGCAGCAAAAGCAGATCGCCATTTCTCTGAACGGCGGGGCGCAGGCAGTTTCTGAAGCCATTTCCGATCTGGGTTCGCTCGGAGAAACAAAGGCGTTGGTCGCCAACAGTTCCAACAGTACGAAGTTGTCAATCAATTCGACAAACGCGACCGCCCCGGCCACCTATACAATTACCGATGTAACTTCAATCGCCCATTCTTCTTCGGCTACAAGTAGTGGATTCGCCGACAGCGGAACCTCCACGGTGTCAGCCGACGGAAAACTAAAGTTGACCTTCGACGGCAAGGATTACGTGATTAACCTGGCTCCTGAAAAGAACAACCTCACGGGGCTGCGGGATGCTCTTAACGGTTTGGGCATCGGTTTGAACTCCAGTATTCTAACCACGGGCACCGGGGCAACGCCTTACAATCTCTCTATTACGGCAGACACTTCCGGCAACAAACCAATCACCCTGGCTGATGGAGAGACAGGGGCTGGAGCGAACTTAATCTCCACGTCCGACCCGGGCGCCAACACGGAATTTAAGATCAACGGAGTGGCAATCAGTAAGTCGTCCGTGACGATAAACGACGTTTTACCCGGAGTCAGTTTCAGTCTGAACTCTCCTACTGCTTCCGGCGAAACCATCACGATCACGGTCGGATCAAGCCGGTCGAGCTTAGCCAGCAAACTCAAGACTTTTGTCGATGCCTACAACTCCCTCTCGGCCCAGGCGGATGGTCAAATTGGAGAGAACGCTGGTTTGTTAACGGGCGATGTCATCGTTCGGGAAATTCAAAACAGCTTGCGGTCCGTCGTCGGCTTCCAAGGCTCAAGCAGCCTAAAAGGATTATCCAACATCGGCGTTTCTTTCGCCGCCGACGGGAAGGCTTCATTTGATCAGAGTTCCTTTGATAGCTTAAGCGATACTCAGATTCAAAAGGCTTTCACTTTTCTTGGTTCGAAGACTACTGGTTTCGGACAACTCTCTAAGAAATTCACCCAGATCAGTGATCCGGTAAGCGGTCTGATCGCATTGCAGGAAAATCGTTACGATGTCGAAACAAAGCGTTTGAGCAACCGCATTTCAGACCTGACAGAACGGGTAGATAACCTGCAGAAGGCCACGGCGCGCCGCCTGCAAACCTATGACGCTTTGCTCGCTCAGCTCGAATCTCAAGGAAGCATTATTAGCGCCAGCTATTCCGCCCTGAACCAAAGCCTGTTTGGAAATAAGAACTAGGAAAGCAGCATGCACTCAGTTTTGGAAGAAATCGAAGCGTTGGATGAACGGATTCTGGCATTACCGGATGCGGATATCGAATCGGAGAGCGCACTGATCGACCGTAGAACGAAGTTGAGTTTCCGGTTGCTGCCATCTCTCAAAGGGTCTGGCGAAGTGGAATGGGCGAGGATTTCGGAAATCCTCGCCAACACCAAACGAATCCAAATGCGAATTGGTTTACTGCGAAGCAAAACAGCCGAGGAGATAAGCTTGCTTGAAAGGCAGGATCAGCTTCTTCATTTGCTACAACCGGTCAGCGACGAGCCTCACTACATGGACTACTCAGCTTGAGCCTGAGGACATAGCCCGCGCCTGCCGAAGCACTTGTCCAGCCGGGCTCAGGTGCCCAGCTAGACGAAGAGCATTCGTTAAATAAAGCCGCAGTTGCAGTTGTCTTGCGGAATCGCAGCATTCTAACCGCAACCTGCGAGCCCAAACTCCTGAAGATTCCTCATATTCCTGACGACGGTCCAAAGCCTCTGCCAACGCCTCAAGTGTAGTTGGCCCGCAAGGATCCAATTGCTTGGCTTTGCGATAGTAAGCAAGCGCCGCCGCGTTCCGGTTCTGCTTTTCCAGCACTTTGCCAATAAAGATACATTTTTCGGCAGTGGGCTCGAGATCCAAGGATTGAGACATCAAACAAACGGCATCCTCAAGCGCGTCACTTTCCCCGGCTAAGACGCCCATTGAATACAAGGCATCCGCGTCCCGCGGATCCAAATCCAACACTTTTCGATACAATTGCAGCGCCCGGTCCAAGTCCCCATTGCCGTGGAGGCACGCCGCCGCTTTGCGCCGCGAAGATATTAGCGTCAAGTCAGTTCTCCTAACCTCTTTTGACATGTCTTTTTTATTTACGCCTTAATCAGCCCCATGGATCCATCCAAAGAGTGATCAGGCGCGGCGCCTCAGACTTCGTTTATCGAGATTTGTGGCGCCCGTTGGAAGGTCGATTGCAAGTTACTGTCTAAGCAGCGTTAGCACTTGCTGAGGGGCTGAGTTCGCTTGAGCAAGGGCGGAAATGCCGGCTTGCAAAAGAATTGAAGTCTTGGACAAAGTGGCTGCTTCCGCCGCAAGATCGGCGTCGCGCAAACGGCTTTCGGCCGCGGCAGTATTGGTTACTTGACTCGATGCCAAGTTGATGGCGAAGGAAAACTGGTTTTGACCTTTACCAACAGCAGCTTGCGCATTTCCAAGGGCAACAACCGCACTCGCTAACGCCGACACCGCATTTTCGGCGCCCGCCTGGGTTTCAATATCCGAAGTGGCTCCCGTACCAAAGGCCGTGCTGTCGACAACCGTACCTTGGTTCGACAGCCCGTTACCCGAAGCATTAGTGCCGATTTGAACCTTGAATGCCCCACCGCTACTGATGAAGTTGATCTGGTCGGCGCCCCCTGACGTAACTTTTTGCTTAACGGCTACAACCTTTCTAAGCGACTCGTTGTTCGATAGCTGAATAGCCCTGTTCAAAGCCGTGATTGCCTCGTCGACAGTGCCGGCGTTGCGGGAAGTTGCGTCGTTGGTCAGATTTAGAGAGACGGTTTGGGTGGAACCACCCGGATCGTTGGTTGAAATGGTTACGGTTTGGCTGTCGCCCCCAACCAAAATCGGTTGAAATGCAATGGGAGCGCTTTGTTGAATTCCGCCGGCCGTGAAAGCAGATACGTCTGTGTTGTTATCCGGATTCGTGTTTGCCGCAAATGCCAGCCCGGTAGAAGCGGATGCGTTGAAACCAAATATGTTGGTGGCCCCGACCGTGTTTACCCGGAAGTTAGTACCCGTCAACGATCGCAACCGAACTTCGCCGCCGGCAACGTCGGCCACAATACCGGCCTTAACCAGTTGCGCGGATGTGGCGATTTTAGCGTTTAAGGCATCGGCCGATGCCTGAGCCGTATTGGTTGGAGTCTGAGTGGTTAAGGAAATTGCCGCCCCGCCGCCCAGAGAAAACTCAAGAGTTTCGTTGGTTGTAGCGGTAAATGCCCCTCCCGATCCGGTCAGGGCGCTGTAGTCGAAAGTTCCCGTCGAGCCAGTAGAACTTCGGAAAGTTCCGAGGCCCAGAAGTCCATTCAAGTCTCCAGAGACTTCTACTTGAAACCGTTGCCCGCGGGTGTTTGAAAACTTCAGAGCGGCGCCTGCCACCGGTGGTTCGAGCGAAATGCCCGAGGACTGAAGTTCGGGATCCTTGGAGATTGCCGATTGCAGATCGGCTACAGCTTGATTGACAGTCGTCGCCGTCGTCACGCTTAAGGAAATGTCTACCGGAGGAGATGCTAGCCCAGCGCCTTGGATCCGCACGGTAATCGTGCTCGCCGCTGCAAAGGTAGTCCCTGCCGCAGCCGTCGGGGAACCGCCCAGTACGCTGTTTTTGAGGGAGAGTCCTATCGGATTCGATGCCGATGTGACGTTCCCTAGCAATGCGTTTGAAACCAGATCGCCTGCTTCAACTTGAAAAGCAGCCGTCGAACTAACAAAACCCAAAGCCTTCTTACCGGTCGCGTCAGTCAAGACGATAGCCCGGATTCCCGAATTCTTGAAAGCGGTGGCCGACGCGGTGGCTGAATTTCCAGCATTTTCAATAGCGTTATTAACCGAAGATACCAGAGTGTCGATATTCGTCACACCGGTAAGATTCACCGACACTTTCACATCATCTTTTCCGGCAAATCCGGGACCATGAAAAATGAACGAACTGGTGCCACTCACCGCCAGGCTGGACAAATTGGTTGCGTCGGAAACGATCTTCTCAACCGAAGTGCCAGGCGAACCAGTCCCGATATCGGTGGTGATAACTCCGGAAGCCTGCGTACCCTTCAAACCCAGGCTCTGCGCATCGACTGTGGAATTGGTAAGGTCAACGTTGGTCGAACCGTTGATAATTTCAGTAATGCCTCCCGACGATTTACCGCCACCGATGAAGACCGAAAGCGACTTGGCGAATTGGCCGCCCGAATTCAAGCCGATGCTTTGTGCTTGCCGATCAATTTCAAGAATCACGCTTTGGAATTCGGCGTTCAGTACCGCGCGGTTTCCATTGAATGTCCCCGAGGCGGATTGTGTGGCCAGGGTCCGCGCCCGGTCCAGCAACTTACTGATGTTGTTGATGCCGCCATCAATGGTTTGAAGAGTACTCAATCCGTCGTTGGCGTTCCGTATGCCTTGCGTAAGCACGGCTTGGTCGGATCGAAACGAATTGGCGATTGCAAGCCCGGCGGCATCGTCGCCGCTCGAGAGGATGCGGAGGCCTGAGGTGACCCGTCCAATCGTTTTCCCCTGTGTGTCGCTGGTTTGCCGAAGATATTCCTGCGCTTCGAGTGCAGCAATATTAGTGTTAATGCGGAATGACATGTTGGTTCTTTTCTCCTCGAACTGATAAACCGGAAATCCTTTTCCGGCCCTGTCTGGTTTTCACCGGACATAGCAGCCTTATCGGTTCGCAAACAAAACCGTGAGGTCCCAACAAGCACTTAAGTAAATTTACACAAACATATACGGTGAACCCTCAATGGGACTCTACTTTTTGAGCGAATAGCCTCCTCAAGTTTGGCATATAGGCCAGTATTGCAAATTCCACTTGACTCAAAGACCATTCGGACTTGTTATAAAAGGCGGATGTGGGGGTCATCCGCCTCCAAACTCCGGGCTTTTTAACCTCGGAGGAGAGCGAGCACCTGCTGAGGAGCGGAGTTCGCCTGCGCCAGAGCCGAAATACCGGCCTGAAGCAGAATTTGCGATTTCGACAAGTTGGCTGCTTCTGAAGCAAGATCGGCGTCACGGATCCGGCTTTCAGCTGCTGCTATGTTTGTCAATTTGCTCGAAGCCAGATTGACGGCAAAGGAAAACTGATTCTGTCCTTTACCAACAGCTGCTTGAGCGTTGCCCAAGGATTGCACTGCATCGGCCAAAGCCGAAACAGCCGCTTGCGCATTATCCTGCGAGGAAATGTCGGAAGTTGACCCCGTTCCAGCAGTCGCACTGTTGACAACCGTACCCTGGTTTCCGAGTCCGGTTCCACCACCGTTGGTCCCAACTTGAACCTTGAAGGTAGAACCGGCCGATAGGAAGTTGATTCCGTCCGCCCCGCCCGCACTCGCCTTGTCTTTAACGGCGACAAGCTTTTGCAAGGTCGGGTCATTGGTCTTTTGAATTGCCGCGTTGATAGCTTCAATGGCCGAGTCAACTGAGGCGCCTGATTGCGAAGAGGAGTCGTTCTTCAAAACAACCGAAACCGTCTTCGTCGCACCGCTTGAATCGTTTGCGCTTAAAGTAATCGTCTGGGCGTCGCTACCGTTGCGAATGGCTGAGAAGGCCACTAACCCGGTTTGCTGTGACCCACCAGCCGTAAAGCTTTGTTCCGTTGTGTTGTTGTCCGGATTCGTGTTAGCCGCAAACGCCGTGCCCGTAGCCGTGGTTGTCCCAAATCCGAAAATGTTGGCATTACCCACGGTGTTCACGCGGAAGTTAGAATCCGTCAAGGAACGAAGCCGCACTTGTCCACCTTGAACATCGGCAACGATGCCCGCTTTGACCAAGGAGGCCTGCGTTGCGATTTGCGCGTTAATGCCATCAGCCGCCGATTGCGCCGTGTTAGTGGCCGCCTGCGCGGTAATCGAGATCTTCGCGCCGCCGCCAATTGAAAACTCAAGGGTTTCATTGGTTGTGGCGGTTAGCGCCGCCGCAGCCCCGGTAGTCGCCGTGTATTCGAATGCGCCGGTTGCACCCGTCGAGCTAGCAAAAGAACCCAGTCCCAAGACGTTGCCAACATCCCCTGATGCTTGCACCTCGAAACGCTCACCATGGTTGCTCGAAAACTTCAGATTCGAGCCGGCCGTAGCCGTTTCGACCGAAATCCCAGATGCCTGCAATTGGGAGTTTTGGGAAACGGCCGTGTTTAATGCCGTTAGAGCTTGATCGACGGTGGTTGCCGTCGTCACCGCCAGTGAGATATCCACCGGGCTCGAAAGGCCAGAGCCCTGCAACCGAACAGTGATGGTGCCGTTCTGGGCAAATGTGGTCGCGGCGGCGGCGGTAGCCGTGCCTCCCTGAACGCTATTCTTCAAACTCAAGCCCGTCGGATCGCTAGCCGAAGTCACATTGCCCAACAATGCATTGGACGTCTTGTCTCCAGCCGATACTTGAAATGCTGTCGTTCCACTGGTGAAGCCCAATGATTTGTTGCCTGAAGCATCCGTGACAATGGTTGCTCTCACTCCGGAATTCTTAAAAGCAGTCGCCTGCGCGGTTGCCCCGTTGCCGGCGTTTTCAATGGCCGCGTTCACCGCGGTTACCAGTGTGTCCGTGCTCGCGACGCCGGAAAGATTCACGCTAACCTTAACGCGATCCTTACCGCCAAAACCCGGACCCTTGAAATAGAAATCCGTGAACCCGCCAACTGCTTCACTTGTCGAGTTAGTTGCGTTGGTAACGATCTTCTCCACCGAAGTGGCGCTCGAATCGCTCAAATTAATCGTCGAAACACCCGCCGCCTGTGTCCCCTTAAGGCCAAGGCTTTTGGCATCCACTGTAGAGGTGCTTAGATTGATCGTCGTCGAACCATTGGTGATTTCCGAAATGCCGCCACCGGCCTTACCGCCGCCAATGAACACCGACAGAGACTTGGCGAACTGACCGCCCGTGTTCAATCCAATGGACTGCGCCTGCCGGTCAATTTCGTTGATCACACTGCCAAATTCGGAGTTAAGCAGTTGACGGTTTCCGGAAAACGTACCCGAGGCCGATTGCGTGGCCAGTGTACGAGCTCGATCGAGCAACTTGCTGATGTTGTTGATGCCGCCATCAATTGTCTGCAATGTGCTCAGACCATCGTTGGCGTTGCGGATACCTTGATCAAGTACCGCTTGGTCACTGCGAAGGGTATTGGCAATCGCCAATCCAGCCGCGTCATCACCACTGGACAATATGCGTAGACCTGAGGTTACGCGGCCAATGGTCTTTTGTTGAACGTCGCTTGTTTGACGAAGATAGTCCTGCGCCTGCAAGGCAGCGATATTAGTGTTAATGCGAAATGACATGTGTTTCTCTCCTTGAAACAGATTCGCCAAATCACGAACAGAGGAATCTTTCCCCAATCACTCAAAGCTCCGCCACTGCGGCTCGCCTTAAGCTGTTCGGATCTAACGGTCTTGAGAGCCTTATCGTCCCCGAAACCAATCCCTGAACCCATTTCCAGGGTGTAAGTGACAATTTATTGCCGGAGTAGTGACAACTTTCCGCCAGAAAGGGATACATCGTTACATCTCAAAATAGCTTTCTTCTGTAGCTATTTTCCGCTTTGCACGGCTTCAAGCTTCGTCAGCGGCAGTTTTCTGCCGTACTCCGAGCGGTCCTGCACTCCCAGCAAGCGGCGGCTGACCGGGCTGAGCGCTAACTCGCTGTTCGGTCAAGAACGCAGGTAGCTTGCGGTCGCGCCAAGGCCTCGCACCACATTCATACGCCCCGGCTTTCCGACGCCGGTTGAAATGGATGCAAAGCTCAGTGCTCGTGTCCAAACAAGCGTTCAGTCAAGTCCTTGAACCCTTATCCCGGCATCTTAAAAGGAGACTTGATCATGAAAGCAAAAGCAATTGATTACTGGGTTTGTACCATTGTAATCCCACTATTATTTCTTTCCTGTTGGGGTCCTGCAAGGCAATGCGATCCCCTGCGGCCATGGAGGGAATCACGCACTTAGTTAGGAATTCGGAGCCTCCATCAAAGTCCCGAACAAGCTCTTCAATTCCAGCCTGGAAGGGAACACGCTGCGCGCGGTCAATCTCCGCGAAGGCGAAAAAATCAACGAAGCCGCCTTCAAACAACTTATCCGCGCCGCAGTGGCGGCCAACTCGACGGCACTCGCGCATCGGGGCAGCTAAGAAGCTCTAAGGCCCAGCATTTCCTAGTAGAATGAAAAGCCCATGCCTTCCTCCGTTCCCACCCGCCTCACCGCTCTCGACGCCTTCCGTGGCGCCACCATGGCCTTCATGGTGCTGGTCAACAATCCCGGCAACGGCCACTTCACCTACGCCCCGCTCCAACACGCCGAATGGGACGGCTGGACCCCCACTGACGTCGTCTTCCCCTCCTTCGTCTGGATCGTCGGCGTCGCCATCACCCTCGCCCTCGGCAAGCGCCTCGAACAAGGCGCCAGTAAAACCACGCTCTTAGCCAACGCCGCCAAACGAGCTCTCATCATCTTCGTCCTCGGCCTACTCGTCTACGCCGTCCCAACCTTCGATCCGCACACCTTCCGCATCCTAGGCGTCCTGCAACGAATCGCCATCTGCTACTTCATCACCGTCGCCATCTATCTCTACTACACCGATTGGCGAGGCCAACTCGCCGCCGCCCTCGCACTGATGGCCGCCTACTGGGCGCTCATGATGTATGTCCCAGTCCCCGGCTTCGGCTCCGGCCAACTCGACGAAGCGCACAACTTCGCCCACTACATCGACAAAATAATCCTCGGAGCCCATAACTACCACAACACCAAAACCTGGGACCCGGAAGGCATCGTCAGCACCCTCCCGTCCATCGCCAGCATGCTATTAGGCGTCATGGCGGGCCACCTGCTCGCCCGAAAAATAACGTTACCCGAAAAGATCAAACAAATGGCAATCTTCGGCGTGACACTCTTCGCCTCCGCCTACCTCCTTAACACCTGGATGCCCATCAACAAAAAACTCTGGAGCGATTCGTTCGTCCTGCTCATGGCCGGGCTCGATTTCCTCATGCTCGCGGCATTTCTCACTGTCGCCGACGTTTGGGGGAAGAAAGACATCTTCAAACCGTTCGTCATCATCGGCCTCAACCCAATCACCGTCTACCTAGTCTCCGAATTCGCCGACACGCTCTTCAACATGCTCGGTTGTCGCACAGCCATCTACGGATTCTTCACGCAGTTCCTAGCGCCCCTAAATGCTTCCCTGCTCTACGCTCTTTTGTATGTTGGATTGATGTACGCCGTCGCCTACATCCTTTACAAGCGCGGCATTTTCCTGCGCGCCTAATGAAGTTATAATGCAGTCATGCCCACCGCCGTGTTGGTCCCTGTGTCCGAATACCTCGAACAAACCTATAACCCGGACTGCGAATACATTGAAGGCATTCTTCAGGAGCGCAATGTGGGCGAGATAAGTCATAGCGACGCGCAATCAGCCGTCAACGCATATGCGCGTTACCAGATCCAAGGTTTCTGGTCGGGCGTCGAGGTTCGCGTTCAGATCAAAGCCGATCGTTTCCGCATCCCCGACGTAACCGTCGTCCGTGGCGGCAAGCCCACGGGACGCATCATTACAGCGCCTCCCGAAGTCGTCGTCGAGGTCTTGTCGCCAGACGATCGCGCGGTCGACATCATAGACAAAATCGACGACTACCTGGCCTTTGGCATCCCGTGCGTTTGGGTAATTGACCCTGATAAGCGCCGCGCGTGGATCCACACAATCGAGGGAGCCCGCGAAGCAAAAGACGGCTTCCTGCGCAACCCAGCCGGCGACCTCACCGTCCCGCTATCTGCGATTTTCACCGACTTGATTTAATGCTAGTAATGGAAAGTTGAAACGAC
>JANXXI010000209.1 GCA_025350695.1 Acidobacteriota bacterium | reverse complement strand
GCATTCAATGGGACCGCTTCGAGCCCCAATCCGGCGATAAGGTCCCCACACCGTTCAGCTTCCTCACCGAAAAGATCGAGCGCGACCAGATCCAATGCCACATCGCCTATACCAGCCCCGAAACGCACCGGATCCTCAGCGAAAGCATAGCCCGCTCACCTTTATATAGCGGTCAGATCGAAGGAGTCGGGCCGCGCTACTGCCCGTCAATCGAAGACAAGATCGTCAAATTCCCCGATAAAGACCGCCACCAGCTCTTTTTGGAGCCGGAAGGCCGCGATACGAACGAGGTTTACGTAAACGGCATGTCCACCAGCATGCCCATCGACGTGCAGACCGCGATGATCGCCAGCGTCCCCGGCCTGGAAGATGCGGAGATGATCCGCCCCGGATACGCCATTGAATACGACGCCATCGACCCCCGCGAGCTCCAACACACCTTGGAAGTGAAGAAGCTGGAGGGCCTTTTCCTGGCCGGGCAAATCAACGGCACCTCAGGATATGAGGAAGCGGGCTGCCAGGGGATCATCGCCGGATTGAACGCGGCTTGTAAAGTGAAGGGCATTCCGCCCGTGATTTTGGGCCGCAGCGACGCCTATACCGGAATTCTGATCGACGATCTGATTTCCAAAGGGGCCGATGAGCCCTACCGCATGTTCACTTCCCGCGCCGAATTCCGGCTGCACTTACGGATCGACAACGCCGATGAGCGGCTAACGCCTGTCGGGCGGCGGGTCGGCCTAGTGGATGAGGCCCGTTGGGTTCGTTTTGAACGGAAACAGCAGCAGAAGGCGAAGCTGAGAGAATTGCTTAATACGGCAAGGCTTACCCCAGATGTGGCGCCTTTTTCTGACGATAGGCCCCTGTTGGGGGTATGGTTGCGTCGAACCGAGGCGACGATTGGCTTGATTGCCGATTGGATCGAGAAATCGTTGGGCGAGAAGCCCGAACTTGGACTTCTGACCACCATTGAAACTGAAGCCAAGTACGCCGGATACATTCAGCAGCAGGACCGGCAAGTGGCGCGTTTGAAGGAATCTGAAATGCGGACAATTCCAAGGGACTTCTCCTATCAGGGCATTCCTGGACTTTCGAGAGAAGTAACGGACAAATTGGATCGAGTGCGCCCAACTACGTTAGGGCAAGCAGCCAGAATTCCGGGAGTGACGCCAGCGGCAGTCGCGGTGTTGGATTGCTATTTGAACATTTCTGGGGTTTCTGTCGGTTAGTTACTCGCAAACAAGTGTGAAACGTTCCACGTGGAACACTCTGACGAGGGTTGGGGATTGCGATGCAATCAGATACAGGTTATGATTCATGTTTCACATGGCCGACGTTCCACGTGAAACACTAGGACGACTTAAAGGTCTAAGGAGCAATATTGGGTAAGGTAATTGCCGTCGCCAACCAAAAAGGTGGCGTTGGAAAGACAACAACCGCGATAAACCTCGCCGCCTCGTTGGCAGCGAATGAACTCAAGGTTCTGCTTATCGACATCGATCCGCAGGGAAACTCCACCACTGGACTGGGTATCGCCAAGGACCCAGACAACCCCACTATTTACCATGTTTTGGTTGGGGAGAAAACGCCGAAGGATGTGATTGTCTCAACGGCTTGCGATGGGTTGGATATACTGCCAGCTGACCGCAATCTTGTCGGCGCGAATATCGAAATGGTGAATTGGGAGAACCGCGAGAACCGCCTCCGCGATGCCCTGCTTACGATCCGCGACCAGTATGATTACGTTTTGATCGATTGCCCTCCTGCGCTAGACCTCTTAACTCTAAATGCTTTGGTGGCAGCGGATTCGTTACTGATTCCGATTCAATGTGAGTTTTTCGCGCTCGAAGGAATTTCCCAACTGCTCGATACGGCTGAGCGCATCCGGGAATCCTTCTCTCACAACTTGGCGATTGAAGGTATTGTTCTGACCATGTACGACGATCGCACCAGCCTGACCCGCCAAGTGGCGAAGGATCTGAAAGACTTCTTCCAGGGAGAAATCTTTGAAACGGTGATCCCTAGGAATGTGCGATTGGCTGAAGCGCCGAGCCATGGAAAGCCTATCCTGCTCTACGACATGCGCTCAAAGGGTGCGGAAAGCTATATGAAACTTGCGAAGGAGATCATCGTCAATGAGCAGCGGAAACGAGAATCAGCGCAAAGCGCTGGGTAAGGGGATTTCAGCGCTATTTCCGAATCGGCCCCTTGCCCCGCCGATCGCACCCGCCACTACTGCGCCACCACCACAATCACAGCCGGTGATTGCGGCAACACCACCACCGGCGCCACCGCCTGTGCCTGGCGTCGACGCATTGCTTCGTCTAGAGATCGGGAAAATCCAACCCAATCCCATCAACCCTCGGTCAGTGTTCCAAATTGAGAAGCTGCAGGAGTTGGCGCAATCCATAAAAGCGAACGGTATCATCCAGCCGTTGGTGGTCCGCAAGACCGAAGCAGGCGAGTTCCAGTTGATCGCTGGAGAGCGCCGGTGGAGAGCCGCAAAACTGGCGGGCCTGGAAACGGTTCCGGTAGTGGTGCAGGAATTCGCCGAATCGCGTTTGCTCGAAGTCGCCCTGATCGAGAACATCCAACGCGAAGATTTGAATCCGATGGAAGTGGCGGCGGCCTTTGAACGGTTGGCGCACGAGCACGGGTTGAGCCATGAAGAAATCGGCCATCGCACCGGCAAGGAACGGAGCACCGTTTCCAATATGCTGCGACTGTTGCGGCTGCCCCATCCCATTCAACTGTTGGTTGCCGAACAGCGGCTGTCGATGGGACATGCTCGAGCGCTGCTCGGTTTGCCGACCGATGAATTGATCTGCGAGTTAGGCGAGAAGGCCGCGGCGCAATCGATGTCGGTGCGGCAGGTGGAGCAGTCGGTGCAAAAGCTGAGCCGTGCGCCGGAATCGAAGCCGGAGGTGGAGCCGCCGATGGACCCGAACGTAAAGGCGGCAATCCGGGAACTGGAAAATGCGCTGGGAACGAAGGTCAGGATCATCGAGAAGGGGAGTGGCAAGGGCAGGATTGAGATCGACTACTTTTCGCAGGATGATCTGGACCGGATCTATACGCAGATTGCCGGCGAGCCGCCGCTGTAATTTTCCAGAGTTTTATGGGTAAAGAAAGAGTTGGTGTCGGCGGGAGGACTCGAACCTCCGACCTGCGGATTATGAGACCGCCGCTCTAACCAGCTGAGCTACGCCGACGTACCTCTTCTAGAGTATCCGGCGAAGCTGTGATTTGTCAAATCGGATACTGTAAGTCCTTAACTATCTATACGATCCGAGCACGACGTCCGGGCGGGTGAGCTGTTCCTGGACGTTCCACGCTTGCGGTTAGACGCTGGGGATCACGTGTCGGATCGAGGATCTACAGGTACCAAGTACCGGCACATTTTAGGAAACATTTTTCAACTATTTTGTGGCTCCTAGAGCGGAACACGCAGTACGAACCCAACCGTTGTAATCGAAAAAGTCCCCTCAAATAAGCATTTTACATAGCAAAAGTACCAAATTTTGCGGAATTGTACCCACGGTACTAACCCGATTGGCTAGTTGTTTTGGGCGATTGTACTAAACCTAATTAGGTGGTTTCATACCAATGGAACACTTAGATTCGGTACTTCCGTACTAGGTCAAACTCCCCTTACGGGAGTCCAAAAAACTTAACCCTCCGGAAGGAGCAAGGGGACTTTTGCCTTATGTCTAATTACAGAACTCTGAAGACGACGATAGCGGTTTGGATGATGGCGGTGTTTGGGGCCGGTGGGGCTTGGGCGCTATCTCCGGCTCAATTCGATCCCGTTTTGACAAAATTCGGTAGCACTAAGGCTCAAGTTG
>JANXXI010000208.1 GCA_025350695.1 Acidobacteriota bacterium | reverse complement strand
TCAGCATCTTCAAATACATCACACCCAGCAGAATAGAGGCGTTAAACAAGCTTCAAAGCGGCATGCTGGTGAAGTTGAAGGAAGTGAACAAACGCCGCTCAACTATCTGGTCAACCGTATCGCGGCCCATCATCGTCTCCGCCGGCGAACAGATCGAAATCAGCCCCAATCAACTAACGATTGAGATCAACGAAATGGTGGTGGAGGATAATGTCCGCCAATTGTTCGGAGCTCTGCTTACTATGTTGGTTCTGGTGCTAAATCAAATCCACACCAAACCCGCATTCACTCCATTCGTTCACAAAGTCCCAATCACCCCACAGCCCGACGTCATGGAGTTCACGAATGTCCCGTACACATAACGAAGGAAGGCCAAGCTCCGGCCGCACATCTGTAGCCCCCGATGACAATCGGGGTTTCCGCCACCGCGCGGAACAAAGTGGAGCATACCAAGCAACCCGCCTCGTAGGTCTTTGAAAATGGAATATGCGTTTGCCGTGCTTAAGGCAGAGCCCTGTTCGCACGCACTTACCCCAACAGGCCCTTCCGCACAAACTCCACGGCCTCACCGACCGGCACTTCAGTCAACTTACCCGTACGGCGCTCCACCACTTCCACGATTCCTTGCGCCAGCTTCTTACCCACGGTGATCCGCCACGGAATTCCTACTAACTCGGCGTCCTTGAACTTCACACCCGGGCGCTCATCGCGATCATCCAGCACGGCATCCATGCCGGCCTTGTTGCACTCGGCGTAGAGAGTTTCGGCTGCGGATTTCAGGGCTTCGTCTTTCATGTTGACCGGAGTCACCACCACCGTGAACGGTGCAATGGAAGCGGGCAGGCTCATGCCGTTTCCATCATGATAAAGTTCCACGGCGGCGCAAAGAATCCGCTCCAGCCCAATGCCGTAACTGCCCATGATGACGGTAACTTCTTTGCCGCTTTCATCCAGCACACTTAGTCCCATTGACTTAGAGTATTTATAGCCAAGCTTGAAGATATGACCGATCTCCACAGTCTTCAGGATCTGTAGTGGGTCACCGGTTTCGATGTTCGTTTCGCCCGCGGCCACTTGACGCAGATCGTGGTAAACGGCCTTGAAATCCTTGCCCGGAGTGACGTTGCGCAAATGGAAATCGTCCTTATTCGCGCCACAAATCATATTCTTACGGCCTTCCAAGGCGTTGTCGGTCAGCAAACGGATCTTCACGCCAATCGGGCCTAGCGAACCGGGAGCCGCGCCGAACCATTCCTGAATTTCATGCGGCAGCGCGGCGCGTACTTCCGCCGCGCCCAGCACGCCTGCTAACTTTGCTTCACTTAGTTGATGATCGCCGCGCACCAATGCGAGCACAGGCTTACCGTCGCCCACCATCACCACGCTCTTCATCTGCGACGTTGCCGGCAACTTAGTAAATGCCGACACTTCATCAATCGTCTTGAAGTTCGGAGTGCTGAATTCCTCCGGCGTCAAATCCCCTTCGGGATCAGCAACGGCAGGCGCGACAGGCCGCGAAACAGCCTTCTCCAAATTCGCTGCGTAACCGGTGGCGGCGCAGTACACAACGTAGTCCTCGCCGGCCTCGCTTTCCACCATGAACTCGTGCGACTGGCTGCCGCCCATCGCACCGGAATCGGCTTCCACCGCCGTATACTTCAACCCGCAACGATCAAAGATACGGCAATAAGCTTGGCGATGTTTCTCGTAAGACGCATCAAGGCCCGCCGCATCCATATCGAACGAGTAACTATCTTTCATCGTGAATTGCCGAACGCGCAACAGGCCGCTCTTCGGGCGCGGCTCATCCCGAAACTTCACTTGAATCTGATACCAAAGCTGGGGCAGTTGCTTATAGCTACGCAGTTCCCCACGGGCGATGGAGGTCATCACTTCTTCGTGGGTCATGCCCAGGCAGAGGTCGCGCCCAAAGCGGTCCTTGAGACGGAACATATTGTCGCCCATCACGTCCCAGCGGCCCGATTCCTTCCACACTTCGGCCGGGTTCAACGCGGGCAGGTAGAATTCCTGCGCACCAATTGCGTCCATCTCTTCGCGGACGATCTTGGTGATCTTCAACATCGAACGCTGGGCCAGAAATAAGTAGTTGTAGATGCCTGCGGAAAGCTGTCGGATATAACCGGCGCGCAGCAGCAGCCGGTGGCTGGCGACTTCGGCTTCAGCCGGATTGTCGCGCAGAGTGGGAATAAATAGTTTGCTCCAAAGCATTAGGGGCCTCGTTTTTTACGGACAGAAATCAGGTGGAAAGTTTCAAGGAAATGAAGAAAGTTGGGCAGCCGCGACTCTACAATCGCGGCGAAGTAGGCAGCGGGTTTGGGGCTAACAGGACCGGATATTGGGATAGAATCGTGATCACGGGTAAATTCACTTTGATTCTACCATGCTAAACTGAAGTTTCCCCATGAAAATCGCCATCGGAGCGGACCACGCCGGTTTCGTCCTCAAACAATCGCTTGTTGCGCGTTTACGCCAGCAGGCACACCAAGTGGATGACTTGGGCACTACCAGCACGGAATCAGTTGATTATCCGGACTTCGCGGCAGCGGTGGCTCACAAAGTAGCGGGCGGCGAGGTGGAAAAGGGCATCCTGGTTTGTTCCAGCGGCGTGGGCATGTCCATCGCGGCGAACAAGGTGCATGGCGTGCGTGCGGCGCTCGGGGTTTCCGTGGAAGAAGTAGACGTTGTCCGCCGCCACAACGATGCCAACGTTCTTACAATTGGCGCTAACTTTACAGCGGCGCCACTGGCGGAAGCGATGGTGGACAAGTTCTTGACAACCGGTTTCGACGGCGGACGTCATGCGCGGCGTGTGGAAAAAATTACGGCTATTGAAGCCGGCGAAGATAAATGATACGGAGGGAAGCTGAAGATGAGTGTAAACCCCATGGGACGGCCCCTTGCCGAAGTTGATCCGGATATTTTCCACGCCATTCGCGAGGAGCTGGACCGTCAAAACACGCGCCTGGAACTGATCGCCAGCGAGAACTTCACTTCCGAAGCAGTGCTTGAAGCCACGGGCAGTGTGTTCACCAATAAGTACGCCGAAGGCTATCCCGGTAAGCGCTATTACGGTGGATGCGAATTCGCTGACGTGGTGGAGAATCTGGCGCGCGACCGCGCAAAGAAACTTTTCAAGGCCGAGTACGCGAACGTGCAGCCGCACTCCGGTTCGCAAGCCAACCAAGCCGCCTATTCCGCGGTGATCCAACCGGGCGACGTCGTAATGGGCATGAACCTCGCGCATGGTGGCCATCTAACCCACGGCCACAGCCTAAACTTTTCCGGCAAAACTTACAAGATCGTTCCCTACGGCGTGCGCAAAGATGACGAGCGCATTGATTATGACGAAATGGCTGAGCTTGCTCTGGAACACAAGCCGAAGATGATCATCGCCGGCGCCAGCGCCTATCCGCGAATCATTGATTTCGCGAAGTTCCGAGCAGTGGCTGATAGTGTGGGCGCCATCTTGCTGGTTGACATGGCGCATTTCTCCGGCTTGGTGGCCGCTGGGCTCTATCCCAATCCTTGCGAGTATGCCGACATCGTTACTTCCACCACTCATAAGACGCTGCGGGGACCGCGGGCCGGCATCATCCTAGCAAAGGAAAAGTACGGCGCGGCTATCGACAAGTGCGTGTTCCCCGGTACGCAGGGTGGCCCGCTGATGCATGTTGTGGCCGCGAAGGCCACCTGCTTCCTGGAAGCATTGAAGCCCGAGTTTATTGAGTACCAAAAAGCCGTGATCGCCAACGCCCAAGCAATGGCTGGGACGCTCTCCGGCGCTGGTTACCGGGTTGTGTCCGGCGGCACCGATACGCATCTTGCGTTGGTGGATGTGTTCGCCAAGGGCGTGCGTGGCAAGGAAGCCGAGAAGGCGCTGGACGAAGCGCATATCACGGTGAACAAAAACGGAATTCCGTTCGACGTGAACCCGCCGATGAACCCCAGCGGAATCCGCATCGGCAGCCCGGCTGTAACTACGCGCGGCTTCGGCCAACCGCAGATGCGCATCGTCGGTGAATTAATTGCTGAAACGTTGGATGCCGTCGCCGCCAAGGGATTGGACGGCTCGGCCAGCGCACTTCATAGCGTGCAAAGTAAGGTGAGGCGGCTCACGGAAGAGTTCCCACTTTATGAATGGAAGTTCGCTAACGCGAGTCTTTAAATTTGGCTCTTCACGTCGCCATTGACGTTCGCCACTGGAAGGATTTCGGATTCGGCACTTACATCCGCAATCTGGTGATGGCTTTGGCGAAGTCCGGGGCGGCTCATCAATTTACACTAATCGCCCTGGATACGGACAAGGCGGAGTTGGCTGACCTTCCCGCCAACTTCAAAATTGTTTTCTACAACAAATTAGATACGAAAACATTGGAGCATATTGCTTTCCCTATGTTTTTGCGTGGTCTCGGCGCGGATCTGGTTCATATTCCACTGAATAGGATTCCAACGCTGATGCCCAAGCCGTACGTGGTCACGGTGCACGATTTATCCAGCCTGTTTTTCACCGACCGTGACAGCTTGAGGGAGAACATTCGCTCCTACTTCTTCCGCCGCGGTTTGCTTCGGGCTGATCGCGTGATTGCAGTGTCCGGGTCCACGCGCCGCGACGTTTGCAACTTACTAAGTATTCCGGCTAACAAGGTACGGCGCATTTACAACGCGATTGACCCCAGTTTTCACAATACGCGTCTGGACGCAGAGCAGACAAAGGTCACGATGGAACGCTACCAGGTGGATTATCCCTACCTGCTTTATGCCGGTGCAATACGCCCGCAAAAGAACATCGCCCGTCTGGTGGAAGCTTTCGCTGTGTTGCGGGGCGACCTTGAAACGCATCGGGTTTATAAGAACTTGCGGCTGATTATCATTGGGGATGAGCTGACGAAATACCCCGCCGTGCGCCGCGCTGTGATGCAAACGCGCGTCGATAAAGTAGTGCGCTTTCTCGGGTTCGTCCCGTTGGAGGCGCTACGGGCGTTCTATTCCAATGCGGAAGCATTTGTCTTTCCGTCGCTGTACGAAGGCTTTGGGTTGCCTCCACTTGAAGCGATGGCCTGCGGCACGCCTGTGATCGCGAGCGGTGTTAGCTCTTTGCCTGAAGTGCTGGGAGATGCGGCAATGATCGTCAACCCGGAAAACGTGTTCGACATCGCGCGTGGAATTCGCGAAGTGATTCTGGAACCGGAATTCCGCCGGCAGTTGGTGCACCGCGGTTACGAACGGCTAAAGACTTTCAGTTGGGATACGACCGCCGAGCAAGTGCTGCAGGTGTATGAGGAAGCGGCGAAGAAGCGCTGAGCTTTACCACTCAACCCACAACGTCACCTGCACTTGTCGTGCCGGAAACTCGTCCCCGTGTCATAGGAAATTTAACAAACTCACAATGCCATTCGATGCCGGAACATGTTCGGCAAATGGCGCACTTATGGACGCAGTGCGCACGGCGCGATGATCGCTTCCTCCGGCGTGCCGCCATCACGGAACGATTTACCTGCCGCGCGAAGGGCATTCGTCCTGCTGTAGAAAACTTGAGATCCAAGCCCCTTCGGTAAATCGCCATAGCACCTCGGCGGCGAGAGGAAGCTCTACCGGCGGCAATTTGTTGACAGGGATGCGGGCGGTGGAGAAGGCCGAGCCAAGGCAAACTCATTCTGCAAAAAATCTCGTTATTAAGTAAATATTGCCATTTCTATCATCTGGCGGATTCATAACTAAGGACTTGTCCTTTGGCGTTTTAATTGCATCTCTAAATGTAGCTCTCTAAATCTGGCGACATGAGCCAGCATCTAGAAGGGTAAAAACGCATTTACAGTAGACAAATTTAAGGGGACTCGTTTTGGTATTCAAATTGAGATGGATGAAGTACGGCTTAACAACCTTGTTCGCGATTTTACCGGCATTTGCCGATGTTGGAATTATCGTCTACGAAACCAAAGGATTGGATGCTCGCCGGACTGGTTCTGGGCACATAGCGCTTGTAGCGACAAATCTGTGCGCGCAGGGCATTGAAGATCTGCGAATTTGCCGGGATGACGAACCTCGTGGTGCGGTAGTAAACCGATACGCCACCATCGCTCCTCTTTATACGAAGTCAATGATCGTTCTGCCGTTGCAAGACCACTTGACTGGAACCCCAGACCGGCGCTCGGTCCCAGTGGCCACAAGCGGCGGAACTTTGGAGGCGATCCAAATTGAGTATTGGAGGAATCACCTCCGCGATGTATTGCCGCCCCTCACTATAGAGCAGTATGAAGCTTTGGTGGCTGAAGAAAAGCGCTTTGACGCAGGCCGTACTTTTCGCCGCGCATTGCAGTTCGAATTCATCGGCAAACTTGCTGCTCCGCCGACTAAACATTATCCCACTGACCCATTTGCGCTGATCGACCCCACGACCCAGGAGCTAATCCCCAATGGCCGCTGGCGTGAGTCCGTCGGGGTTTTGCACAGCCGCGCCGGTATTATGATTACCGCCGTCACCACTTCGCAACAAGAACAACGTCTGATACCGTTTTTGACAGGTGCGCTTGAAGTGGAACCATTCCACGCTTTGGCCAATAACTGTTCCGACTTTGTGAAGCGCGCGCTGGCGACGGTGTTTGAAGAGTCGAATCCACAATTCAGAACGCGCGCGATGGCGGTGGCTGATGCCTGGATTACAAGCCCCATTTCAGTGGCCACCGATTTTGTCACCCTCATTAAAAAGGCGAAACTTGAGAGTACCGTGTCTTATCTTCCGATTCTTGGCGGCACGCGGCGGCCGACTCTTGGAATTACAACCTTGTCGAGAGGGGCGCTTGTGCCTAATCCTGGCGTCAGCAAGTTAGCTTTCGGTTTGAAGATTTACATCAATACATTGAACCCTCTTTTGGGGGCCACCGCGCTTACAGTGGACAAGCTCTCGATGAATGTGAACCTTCCCAAACTTGTACACGAACGTGGCAGTCCTGAACTTTCGCGCAATGCCTACGACGGCGCACCCGAGGCGAAGAAGAAGATGGAAAGGATTCGCGAACAGTTCCGCGCCTTTGGAACAAAACCATGTTGGGAGAAAAACAAAAAGGCATTTAGCGCCTTGGCGAGCTGGGCCAAGGAAACCAATTTGTTCGATGACGAAGAGTCGAAGCAAGTACTCAAAACCGGCAAGCCATTTGAACTCGCAAGAATCTGGGAGCGCCGCGCCTCTGCTCTGGGTAGGCAGGGGGATTTGGTAGCTGGCGTTCAAACCTGTATTTCGCCTGAATGCCGGATCCCAGGCCTTGAAGCCGCATCTCCAAATTCTTGGAAGCCGGCAAAAGTACCAAGCCGGGACGAAGTGACTTAATTAGCGGATTCTCGCAACCACGATGATCGCGCCTTAGCTTTCCGCTTAATGTCAGTGCCTGTAAATTATGACCTGAGCGTTCCGGCGCAGAAACGGAGGCTTTCCGCTGAATTCGATCAGGATTGGAAAATGCTGCTCGAAATCGCCAAGAAGAACGGTTACGCCGTGCCGATCGACGGAAGTTTGTCGGAAACAATCGCCGATTGCGCATGCAGGCGTCTTGATGCCGGACTGGACAAAGCTGATGTCTTCGGATTGGAAAGCAGTATCGGAGCTCGAATCGGGCAGGGCTTCCGCGACATCTGGGCCAGTCCGTCCCGTTAAAACAGGGTTGCCCTCCGCTTGCCGCCACGGCTACCATAAACATGCGGGGCAAAATTGCCGATAATTGAATAGTACCCGTGGCGTACTAGATGGAAACTCCGATAAAACCGCCTTCTGTAATCAAGGCAAAGATCGTGGAACAACGGGCGGAATTTATCTCCGACCCCGTTGCCAAACTGCGTTTCATTCGGCGGGAAACAGCCCCTGTTGAACCTACTCGTTGGGAAAAATTCCTGGATGCCCATAAACCTAAAGTGACAATGAGTTTAGGAGTGGCGGCTGCGGGATTGGTAATCTTCGCCATTGCCTCAAGCCAAAGATCAGTAAAAGCCCGGTCGCTGCCGGCGGTGGCTTATAGCACTGGGAATCCGTCAGCCCATGAACCGGGAAGCATCTGGATGGTAGACACACGGGGTGGCCAGGAAATCTATTCGAATTCGTTACGCATTGAAACCCGCTTTACCATTCCACTGGGTGAAGAGCCAACTTGGAAATACAATCGCTACACGAAGGGCAGCAAAACTCCAGTGGAGATGAAGGATCCGGTTGGCATTGTTTTTCACACAACCGAAGGCCTGATGGCCCCCTTTGAAAAAGAACAGAACGGGCGGCTGAAATTTATTGGCGAAAGCCAGGTGCGGTTGGTACGAAGCATTCGCGCCTATCATTATGTGGTCGACCGTTTCGGCCAGGTTTGGAGGGTTGTCCAGGAAAGCGAACCTGCCTTCCATTCGGGCAACTCCATTTGGGCGGACAAGGATTGGGTTTATATGAACCTCAACCATAGTTTTCTGGCGGTGTCATTCGAGGCCAGAACTCAGGGCGAAGGCGAAGCGTTTGTAACCGAGGCGCAGAAGTTATCGGGCAAACTGTTAACGGACATGCTGCGCGCCAAGTACCACATTCCCTTCGGCAATTTGGTGACGCATGGACAGGTGTCGGTAAATCCTGATAATTACGGAATCGGTTACCACACCGATTTTGGCGGCGAATTTCCTTTCACAGAACTCGGTCTTCCCGATAATTACCAACTACCCCCGCCGAGCATGACCATGTTCGGGTTCAACTACGATGAGACTTACCTCGCCGCGATGGGGGATCGGGTGGTTCCAGGTTTGGCGAAAGCCGAAGACATGTTAAACTCGCAGGCAAAGGCCCAAGGAATCACTCCCGCCTTATTAACGCGAAGGCTGCGTGAGCAGTACCGACAGATTTTTCAAAATCTGAAAAAAGACAACAAAAACGAGGTATCGAACTAAGATGGCGAAAGCGGAACCCACCTTTGCCCACCCAGTGGGCCTGGACATTGGAACCAGCCGGATTGTGTCGGCCATGCCGGCTGAGAGCGGCTATGAATATCGCAGCCAATTGAACTCTTTCGTAACCCTGCCCAACTCGAAGATGCGTGAGGCAGTGTTGCGGCGGGAGAACATTCCGCACACGATTGTCGGCAGTGACATTTTGGTGCACGGCAATGAGAGTGAACGATTCGCCGATTTGCTGCAGATGGAAACACGTCGGCCGATGAGCCGCGGCTTCATTAATCCGTCCGAGCCGGAGAGCTTGAGCGTGATGAAGCAGATCATTTTGAGCCTGATCGGCCCGGCCAAGCAGCCTGGGCAAAAGGCCTGCTTCAGCGTTCCAGCGGCGCCTATTGGAGCCAGCGAAAACCTCACTTACCATGAAGCTACGTTGAACCAAATTTTTGGCGAACTCGGTTATGCGCCGAAGAGCATTAACGAAGGCTTGGCGGTTGTGTTCGGGGAACTGGAAAGTTCCAATTATACCGGCATTGGGATTTCGATTGGCGGTGGTTTGTGCAACGTCTGCCTGTCGTACCTGGCAGTTCCGGTGACCAGCTACAGCATTACCAAGGCTGGTGACTTCGTCGATTCGAGCACTGCCAGCGTAACTGGGGAACTGGCAAATCGTATTCGTTTGGCGAAGGAAGAGTCTTTCGTTCTGACCGGCGGTTCCACCGATAAGGTTCATCAGGTGCTGGGCGTTTATTACGATGATTTGATCAAGTCATTGGTGGCTTCGCTGAAGCAACATTTCGGAGATACGAGATCCCTGCCGAAGTTGGGACGGGCCGTGCCGCTTGTGCTGAGCGGTGGCAGTGTGATGCCTCGCGGATTCCGGGAGAAGTTTGAAACGGAATTGAAGGCGGCGGACTTGCCGCTGCCGATTTCGGAAATTCGATTGGCGGATAATCCTTTGCTTACGACGGCGAAGGGCGCCTTGATTGCTGCTTTGAGCGAGATGTAGTTCTCGCGATCGTAGGCTTGTTTCACAAAACCCCAGAACCGGATTCCGTCTCTGGGGTTTTTATTCTTGAGACATGGCGCATGGTATCCTTTCAGCTTGGTGCGCCGCGAGATCGAAATCGACGAAAATACGGACCGGGTCCTCACCGAACTTGCCTCGGAGCATAATGGCGATCTGAGTCATGCCCTAGCTGATATTGTTCAGGCTCACCAGGCGTTTGAAGCGTTCGCGGAACGGAGTGAGGCGGGCTACGGAAATGCACTCCATATTCTGCGGGATAAAGCGGAGACGGACTTTCGGGAAGGACGTACCATGACCTGGGAAGATGTAAAGACAAGCAACGGCTGGTGAAGATTCTATTTGCGGCAACAGCTGCAGAGAGTTTTGCCGACCTCCCGGCTGCCGCGAAAAAGAAAGCAACCAAATCCATCGAATTACTGCAACAACACCCCAGTATTTACCCCGTTCGTCGTCGGGGGCTTACGGGGGGCTATCGGTATTGCGTTGCGGATGGGTATTTGTTTTACTACAGCCTGAGCGCGCTGGAAGTGCGCATTACAGCGATCATTCCGGGCGTCATGCTTCTAGCATTGATGACTGTAACTAAATCTAAACTCTGGTCTGCGATCGTAGAGGTTGTGCAGTAGATCAAGCCAACAGTAAGCGTCGTCTAAGGGTACCCGGCTGACGACGACAAATTAAGCATCTTTTTAATCGGGTACTGTAGGTCCGTAGACCCAACCCTCGCGTGCGAGCCAGCGAACAACGATCACTTGAACATCGCGTGCCAAGCCCATCAAGGTAATCACCGGCAAGTTAGTCGAGTGGTTTGTGCTGATTCCGGGCTTCCGCGATATTTCATTCCGAGCTGAAGCGATATTTTTTCGACCGATCAATCCACTAACTTCCGAGTGGCCGACAAACAATCCATAATCGCTTCGCACATGCTGAATGTTACTTTGCAAGGCGAGGAGCCAGGCGGCTGATTTTCTCGGCGACTGCCATTATTCAACGATCCAGAGGCCGTTTGGGTGAACTGGCACGTTTGGTCTCCAGGAGTTTTTGCCTCCACTGAGCAGCCCTGTCCGAGTTCCCCCAACTCTCATAGAGTTGGACGATAGATTCGATTGCTTGCTCCAAACTAGCAGCCGACATTGTCGATTCCCGTTGCGCCAGCCCCCGGTATGCGGAAAGAAGCAATGGTTCGGCCTGTGCGTACTTCCCCTGCCTGCGGTACATGTCCGCCATTCCTTTCATGGCGTAAATCGTGCTCCGATCATTCTCCCCTAGCAGACGTCGCATGATGTCGAGAGCTCTGCCGTAAAGTGGCTCGGATTGGGCGTATTTCTCCTGATCTCGATACAACTCCGCAAGATTTCCGAGCGTCCTGACCGCCGTCGAGTTCTCTTCGTTGTTGATGCGCCTATAAAGTTCAAGCGCCCTTAAATACATTGGCTCTGCCTCAGTATATTTACGCTCGAAATGGTAAATCGCCGCCAGGTTGGCCATGGTTGCCACGGTATCGAGATTCTCCTCGCCCAAAATGCGCTGCTGTGTTTCCAGAAGTGGAACATAGTTCTCCGCCGCCAACGCATACTTCCCCTGGGCGCCGTACGTTGCTGCTAGGCTGAAAATCGTTTTCATTGTAGCCGGATGTTCTGCGCCCAGCATAGAACGGCGAGCCGCCAGGACCTTGGCGAAGAGCAACTCCGCACTCCCGAGCTTCCCTCGTCGTTCGAGAACCCTGGCTAAGTCATTCATGGTTGCCACCGTTACTAGATCCATTTCGCCAAGTATGTGCCGCCGGAGTTCAAGGGCTCGTTCAAGATGCGCCTGCGCTTCACCATACAATCCGAGATCGGTGTAAGTGCTTCCTATGGTTTGCGTGATCGATGCTTCCACCAGCGGCTGAGTTCCGAACTTGCCCTTGATGCGCGCCGCGGCCCTGTCAAGAACGGTACGTACCTCGAGGTGCGGATCGGGTTTTGCATTCGCGAGTGTTTGTTGGTCGATGCTCGCTTGAGCAAGCAGATCCTGCCTTAGGAAGTCGCTCACGGCTCGGGCCTCTAGCTCAGCATGGCTCGCCCGGATCGCCATCCACGAACTCACCGCCACGCTACTCACAAGTAGCGCAGTGGTAGCCGATGCCGAAACGATCCAGGTCCGGTGCCTTCGGGCGAACTTCTTCATCCGGTACGTGTTAGATGGCGGTGCGGCCTCTAGCGGCTCTCCCGTCAGGTAACGTTGTAGATCTCGCGTCATGCCGTTGACCGTTTCGTATCGGCGTGTTCGGTCCTTCTCGAGCGCCTTCATAACAACCCAGTCCAACTCGTGGTCCAAGAGTTTCGGTAATCGAGCGGAATCGGTCTGGCGCAGTCCTGCGGTGTGATTCAGCTCCGTGGATCGACGCAGTCTCGTACTTGGCGGCTTTGGTTCTTCCTCACGGATTCGCTGCAGGATTTCAAAATACGATGGGTTCGTCGCCGGATCGTATTCAATGGGCGTCGTACCTGTAAAGAGTTCGTACAAGAGTGCACCCAGAGAGTAAACATCACTGCGTGTGTCGATGTCTTTCCTGCCCAGTTCCGCCTGCTCTGGACTCATATATTGCAGCGTCCCCACCATACCGCCGAAGTTCGTGAACGTCGTAGCGTCGCTCAGCTTCTCGCCCAATGCTTTCGCTAAGCCGAAGTCGATGACCTTCGGCATCGCCCGGTTTTCTTCCTGCTTCACAAGGACGTTGGACGGCTTGATGTCGCGGTGAATGATGCCTTTTTGATGTGCGTGCTGAATCGCCTGGCAAACCGGCAAAAAGAGCTCGATCCGTTCTTTTAAAGTCAGCCGCTTGGAATCGCAGTAACGATTGATCGGAATTCCGGCAACCAACTCCATAACGAAGTACGGCAACCCGGCGGTGGTGGTTCCAGCGTCTAACACTCGGGCGATGTTGGCGTGATCCATCATCGCGAGAGCTTGGCGTTCGCTTTCGAAACGAGCGATCACCTGTTTGCTGTCCATTCCGGGCTTGATGACCTTTAGGGCTA
>JANXXI010000161.1 GCA_025350695.1 Acidobacteriota bacterium | reverse complement strand
TGCCGGGCGCATCCTTCCAATGACGCACGCTATCGCCGATCATTGGGGTGTTTTGGAGGGTCAACGCCAACTCGCCGGTCGGCCTCTGAATGTGCCGGACGGTATGATCGCCGCTACTGCGCTGGAACACGGGCTGACAATTGTTACGCGCAATGTGAAGGATTTCGCCGATCTGGGCGTGGTGCTCCTGAATCCCTGGGAATTATGAACACGACAGCCGTCATTCTCGCCCCTGTTGTCCAATCCCTTCCAGTGCCCGCCGTATTCGCTGGCCCGGCGCAAGCCGAGCGGCGCTTCTGGGAATTCTTCACAACCCAGATCAACAACGACAACACTCGAAAATCCTACTTCAACGCAGTGCGCTATTTTGCCGCTTGGTGTCAGTCCCGGAACATTGTTGAGTTGCACCAGGTCGAACCGATGCACATCGCCGCCTATCTAAAAGCGCTGGAGAAGGAAGAACGATCCGCCCCCACCATCAAACAACACCTGGCCGCGCTGCGCATGTTGTTCGACTGGCTGGTTATCGGCCAAGTTATTCCCTTGAATCCGGCTCACGCAGTGCGCGGCCCAAAGCATGTAGTGAAAAAGGGCAAGACGCCGGTGCTGAATACCGACGAGGCCCGCGCTCTGCTCGACAAGATCGACACTGCTACCTTGCCCGGTTTGCGTGACCGCGCCTTGATCGGTGTTATGGTCTACACATTTGCTCGCGTTAACGCCGCGCTGGAAATGAAGGTCAAAGATTACTATGTGCAAGGGCGACGGGGTTGGGTTCATCTTCACGAGAAAGGCGGCAAGGAACATACAGTTCCCTGCCATCATAATCTTGAGGCGTATATCGATGAGTACATTGCAGCCGCTGGGATTGCCGAGGATGTAGATGGCTGGTTATTCCGTACCGCCGCAGGTAGAACCGGGAGCTTGACGATAAGTCAGATGTGGCAGCAGGACGCCTACAGAATGATTCAACGCCGAGCGAAGGCGGCAGGGATCAAGACCAAAATCGGCAATCACACCTTCCGCGCGACTGGGATCACTGCCTATATGAAGAACGGTGGCAAGCTCGAAACCGCGCAGCTAATTGCCAACCACGAGTCACCGCGTACGACGAAGCTTTACGACCGGCGCGAAGAGGAGATTTCGCTCGATGAGGTTGAGCGCATCATGATTTGAAACCTTCATCGGACAAACGTCCTTTATGTAGGGTTATAATCCAGCAAACCACAAAGCTGATTTCCCCCACCCAAAAGTCTTTCAAAAAAAACTGAACCCGTTTTCCAAAGACTTGCGCTTACTTAAGTGAAGCCAGTTAAAAGCTGACAGCCGAAACCCAAAGGAGATTCCACCATGTTTTTCATCGACTTACTATTCGCGTTCCTTCTGACAACCTCTACGGTCGCCTCTACGGCATCCACCCCCGTAAAGCCCCCGCCGCCCCCTCCTCATCCGCCTTGCCGCTGCCAGGATATGCCCTTTAAGGCTTGGTAAAACATCGCAAACCTCATGGCTTGATTCTTTCGTGGTTTCCGCTGGGAGTGTGTAGGCATACGGCCTGCACACAAACCCAAGGAGCCACTTCCATGACCTTCTTAGATCTTCAGAAAATAGAACCAGCAGGTGCATATCCGGCTTGCGGATGCCAAGAAATCCGCCGTTTTACGGGCTGCCCATTCGCCTTAGCGTGCAATTTTTGACCAATGGAGGAGTGACCCCAAGTAATCAATGATCGAGGCGAGTATCGTTGGAGCGTTGTTTGACGATCTTGTGAGCGGACTCGCTCCGCAAGAGAGACAAGCCATCTCGACGCCCGGGTAGGCGGGTTTCGAGACCGTTATGCTCGAGGATGTAGAGCGGCGCGTCTTGAGACCCTGACCACAGTTACTACCGGCTGGAATTCAACCCGCCCGCCCGGCACGACCTGCAAATTCCAAAGGTACTGCCATTCCCAATAATATTCGTGCAGCGATTCGTTATGCTGGCAAGCTCCGCCATACTTAACGTCGCCGGGGTGAACGGAACCTCAGTCACCGCCAAGCCCGTGCCCTGCAAATGGATCGTCGTGCCGAAGGCCAACGCCCCCGATACAATTAGAGGGTTCGCCGCATTCTGTCCAGCCACCGCCGCGCTATTCGTGCAAGCCGTGCCAGTGAACCCCGCTCCCGCACCCGTCGCCAGCAGTTTCACCACCACCGAGTTAGGCCTTACACCAGTCAGCGTATTGCTGACCAGATCCTCTTTCACGGATAACGACGCCAACGCGTTCGGCGTAAGCAAACAGGCGCAACAGGAGACCATTTGTTCATCCGGCGAAAATGCGTACACATTCACGCAGATGTTCCCAGCTGCCGCCCCGAATCCAGGCCCATTGAGCGCCGCACCGTTAGCCCCGGTGTTAGTAATGTTGATCACCGAATCGCCAGCGTTCAAGTTAGCCGCGTAGCTGATCAGGAAGTTACCGCCCACGGTGATGCTCGCGGCAGCTGGAAGCCCCGCGCCGCCTTCAATCGAGTTGATTGCAGAGGTGAGATTATTCTTCAAGCCAGGCGTCGAACCCCGCACGGTTACGCTGAACTGGCAGTTAGTAAGTGGCTGCAAAGTGGCGTTCGCCAGGCTGACGTTGTTTGCCGTGGTGGTCAGCGTTCCGCTGCAGACCGGTGTGCTAGCCGGTGCGTCGATCACAAGGCCAGTGGGTAGAGGGTCGTTAAAGGAAATGCCGGTTAACGGAATCAATCCAGGATTGGCGACAGTGAAGGTCAACGCAGCGGAGCCATTCACCGGGATGCTGGCATTGGCGAATGCCTTCCTCAGCGTTGGCGGCTCAACGACATGTCCCGTTCCGACTACACTTACACCATTACCGGAAATGTCGAACGCGTATCGCGGAGTGCGGAGTGTATTGCTGTATGGGTCGTAATAGTTTCCCAGGTTGATGAACAAGTCACCCAATGTGCCGACTCCAAGGTTCTCTGCAATTGAGAAGTTCTCGAAGACACTGAAGGCCAGCGTGTAGGAACCGGGTGGTAAGTTGATGGTGAGGGTAGGATCTAAGCAGAAGCCAGCGACCGGCATGCCGGGAGGGCAGAGTCCGTCATCATTCGAAGCCAGAAACGTTGCGTTGATACCCGTGCCTGCGAACAGGGAAATGTAAGGATCGAACCCACCAGGGGCGATCACGGTTCCCGCAGCGTTCGTTCCGCCAGGAGCGCCTGCCGATCCGCCGTATCCCCACGATTGCACTCGCACAGTTGCGGGAGCGCTCAGCGTGAATCTCACCAGAAACACGTCGTGCGGATCAGTCGGGTTGAGCGTTCCGGTGAAGGATTGCGCGAAAGCAAGGCCGTTTGTAACAAGCGCCAGTATTAGGGGTTTCATATTGATTCGTCCGCCATCCTCCGCTCAGAAGTTGAGTGCAGGACAATCACGCTAGGGCTCTCAAATTGTAAGATCGACGAGGTAACCCGATAGATAGCCATTGATATCAACAGCAACAGGATTAGCAGAAAATGTCGTCAGTGCAGGTTTATCTCCCGCCTCTATGTAAGCGAGTACGGTTTCATTACTTAAATTGAGAACCACGGGCAACCCTACAAATGTTTGAAAACCCGTTGTCTTATCGGTAAAAAAGAAGGCGAGGTTGGTAGTCCCTGATACCCTTGCGCTAACATGTTGGAGAACAAGGCGCTTTCCGGTAGGCACGAGGGGGCCATACGCAACACAACTTCCGAACGATGCATCGCAACTGACCTGTACGCCATAAGGAACTCGTCCGCGCTCATCCACATTCTTTACCAGAGCGGCCTTCACAATCTGCGCCAGCGCGGCGCCCGGCACGAAAGCTGAAATAGTCGCCGCAAGGATAACAAAGCCAGCGGCCAGCCACACGTAATTCTTAAACCGTTCCATAAACATCTGTCTCCTGTCTGCTCTCACTTAAGTTACAAGGCAGTATGAGCGAAATGGATTCAGTTGCATAGTCCTGCTCTAGCCGGGAAGTACTATGTAAGTTATAGGACTTAGTTTTCTTACGCCGTTTGACGTCGTGAATTCGTAGGGTGCGCCGAGCAGTCTCCAGCTCGAATCGATGGGGGAATTCACCCCCCCGGCCTCAGCCGGTCACTGAACCCATCTCGAACTGCGTCAGTAGTAGGGGTCCTGTTTCCCCCCGCCAACTTCCTGAGGGCCGAACACTCGTCCACAGCGTACACGAGAATGCCATCTGGGTCGCGGAGGGAGGCAGTTTGGAGTACGATTTAAGGATGGCGGGAGATGAGAAGAGGCCCTAGCTTAACTTATAGGAGACCGAGCTCAAAATGAAATTCCGTGTTTCGAACGTAATGATTCAGATTGTGGCTGGAATTTTCGCCGCCTTTCCTCTGTCCGCTGCCGATCCCTTTGTCGGCGTGTGGGTGATGAATGGGGGGAAATCCAAATTTCACGCCTCGCCAATGACGAGCTTCCGTGAAACGATCATCGAAGCCGATGGGGAGGTGCGAATTCGGCGTGAAATAATCAACGGAACCGGGAAGGCTATTGATCGCACCTATGTCTATGTCTTTGACGGTAAGAGCCACATAGCCGATTTCGAGGCTGACGCCAATCACACTCATCACACGATACGTTGCAAACGCAACGGGCCACGAGAAATCGAACGCGTGACGGACCATGATCGCGGCAAGGCAACCAGCACACTCAAGACGTGTAAGAGTCAGAATGACGGTAATGAGGCAACCTGTCCATTTAACAATAAAAGGATTTTCCTTCACTACCGTCTTGAGACTTGAGCGAAGGGTTGTGGGGTGCCATATTGCCTGTACCTCGGCCCGAGGGTTCAGAAGATCCAGGTCTAGCTGGTCGATCTTTAGGTTCTTCGCAGACATTCGCGGCCTCCTCTTTGGCGCGTCACGATCTTGCAGGCATGCATCTTACGGCCTGGCCTCTACCGGTACGTCGCTGCGCTTGGGAATGCTCTGAATCGTTTTGCCGAGCTGCTGACGCGCGAGGTCAAGCTCGTAGGCGGTCTGGAGGTTCATCCAGAAATCGGCCGACATCCCGAAATACTGGCTAAGGCGCAAGGCAGTGTCCGCCGTCATGCTGCGCTTACCGGCGAGAAGTTGATACAGGCGGTTTGGCGGTACGTGGATCACATCGGCCAGTTTCTTGGCTGATAGTCCCGTTTCCTCCAGCTCGTCGCCGAGGATTTCTCCGGGGTGGATGGGTGTGCGTGCCATGGTCGTCTCCTTTCTCGTTAGTGGTAGTCAACAATCTCTACATTCGTTGGGCCGGGCGCACCTTTCGGCCATTCAAAGCACACGCGCCACTGGTCATTGATCCGTATGGAATGTTGCCCTTTTCGGTTTCCCTTGAGGGCTTCCAGCCGGTTGGAGTTAAGGGCGGCCAAGTCTCCAATCACCGTCGCCGCATCGAGAATGCGCAAACGTTTTTCAGCTTGCCGCCGGAACGGCTCCCACTGGCGGACTTTATCGCCAGCCGCAAAACGCTCCGTTTCCTTGCTTCGGTAACCCCTTATCATTCAGTCGTATGTATCATTATAGATGAGTGACGTCAAACGTACAAGTTGTCACCCTCTTTGCCTCTCCCTCAAGGGACAGCGGGCCGATCCGGTTCCGCGCGGCCTAAAAAGCCTGGAGCGGGCCGGAGCCTTGGCCAGAATGAGTTGACGAGTTAACTCGTTAGGGAGTGAAGACGGCTTTGCAAAGCTCCCTGCCCTGCCTGTATGGTGGGCGTTTGGCTTTAGGCGGTAGGGAAAAAGTATGGCAGGCGCACACGACGAAGAGCTGGAGGCGTTCAAGACCGGGATCGATCTCCGGGTCTATGCCGCTTCGCTCGGCTATGAGTTCGTCAAAAATGAAAGCTGGCGCGACTCCTCTGTCATGGGGGTCACTCCTCCATTGGTCAAAAATTGCACGTTAAGGATTGAGGTCGGGGTTGCTGGCCCGGAGAGGCCGCAACTTGCGGTTTCGTAGCTCGGCGTCCTTGCGCCAGTGGTAATCGCCGGTCAAGTTGATGTGCTCCCACTTGAGCGGTGAGAGGTGAGCGAGCGACTCGTCGGGCACGATCTGGCCGGTTTGGCGGATCGCAGCACCCTCGCGCGCTCCAGATAAACCGTGTTCCAGAGAACGATGGCCGCGACCACAAGAATTCAGCCCACTGGCGCGATGACGCTGGTTCTCATGCGTGCGATCCCGCAGTTCGCCCAGGCGGTTGAAGAATACCGCCCTGGCCAACGCGTTTTTTGCTTCGCCTTTATTGAGCCCGACTCTATATGTTCAAATCGGCCCGAACCAAAACGCCGAACGAACCCAACTTACTTCCACCGCTTCTAAACAATCGACGAAATGCCTCCCCGCCGCCGGGCCGTTCACATACAAATCAAAAACCCACAACTCCCCACCCCTCAACGCCTTACCCCCTAATCCTCAAAAACCGCCGATCCGAATTCCGGCCCCTCCATGCTATGTTTTAGCAGAGAGAAAAACTCCTGGCCAGGATGCTCTCAGTTGAAGTGCTTCCTACAAAGGGAGCCAGCTCCCGGATCGATTCGGACAGCTCTATAAAACAGGCAAGCGCCAAGGCGATTTCGTCTAGGCGTGAGTCAACAAACTAAGCCGGTTGGTTGTACGGAATACTTGTGTTGCTTCTTTGGTTGGTG
>JANXXI010000159.1 GCA_025350695.1 Acidobacteriota bacterium | reverse complement strand
GTAGAGTTGCCATAGCCGCGCGGACACGCTATCGCCCGCACCCTTGAGGTGACGTGGCCGAGTGGCTGAAGGCAACGGTTTGCTAAATCGTCATACCTGAAAGGGTATCCAGGGTTCGAATCCCTGCGTCACCGCCACTATTCGTTGTTTTATTTAGGTTTTTTAAAAGAAATATTTTCTTCATACAATTTTACTATCAAACACATCCCTGCTGCGAATTATCGCGCTCGAGGTTGTACGTCGTCGGCACTTTTGAGACAGACGGGGTCGGGATTTAGCGGAGGGTTGGCCTCATCTGGGGTTGATATTTACCCCGCCCGGCTCCGCGCGATTAGTTGGAGCTCAACGCTGGATAAAGATCATGCCATTTCATTTGGAGCTTGGACGATTTCATTTGAGAGTGAACTGCCTGTGGCAACTAACTTGGATGGGCGCGCCGTCCATTTGAAGGGACTGAGGTGCTCCAACGACGTGGTGGGTTCCGAAGAGTGCGGCGACGTAATGTTTGGCGACGCATTCTGCGCCTTCGATCCAGGAACTGGAACAATCATAAGAATAAGATGTCCAAACGCGATTGAGCTCGATCGATGACGGCCGGTCCGGTTGTTCAAAGGAGGGCGCTTGCAGCAAGTGTCACCGCAGCGTACGCTACGCATGACCGCGTTACGTTAGGTCACTAGTTGCGTTCCCCTTGATCATATCTGCCCATAGGGCCCTCGACGACGGGGGCGGGCACGTCGGAGGAAACCACTATGACAAAATTGGGACTGGTTATCGGGTTGATGGCGATGACGGGGACCATCGCTGGCGCTTGGCAGGTGCTGGCCGACCCACCTCAGCTTCCGCCCCAATGCCCATACTGCACACCACATATCCCGCCGTCACCGCCGCCAAAGCCCCCGCCCCCACCACCGGAACCGCCGTCGCCGACTCATTAAGCGGCGTACGTCGTGGATGCATCCGTGAGACGCGACCAGCCGCAAAGTAAAAGCGAACTGAGGAATGCGCGGCCATGAAGCTCAACAGACGAGAAGTTTTGGCAGTTCCAAGCGCCTTGACGTTTTCCGGGTTCGCCTGGGCGGCCAATTGCGACGAAAGGCGACAACAGCAGGCGTTGGCAGAATCTGACACGCGTATCGTTCCGGGTGAGCGGATTGGCCCGATCAAGCTGGGAATGGCTTCTAGCGAAATAGTCAGCGCGTTGGGAACACCCGATAATTATAACAAGCACATTAACGGTGACGGGAGCGTGTTCGACACTTGGATGTGGTACAAGTCTCTAGGCTTGGTCATAACCTATCCTGCGGCGGCCGTTGAACGAGCCAAATATGTGTCCTACGAGGCCGAGTTTAGAAATCACAATATGACCTTCGGTCAGGTCGGATATAATGACTTAGTCCCTGTAAAGCAACGTTTTGCAACTGAAGAAGGTGTTACGATTGGGTCATCGTCATATGAAATAGAACGACTTCTTGGTGGAAACTATAAGTCTCCTAGTTCAATACAGATGCTCTATGATTCGTTGGGATTGTATATCACTCTCACCAATGATCACCGAGCCTGGAAGATCCAGATTCAGTTAACTTAGGCA
This sequence comes from Acidobacteriota bacterium, assembly GCA_025350695.1. Classification (GTDB taxonomy): domain Bacteria; phylum Acidobacteriota; class Terriglobia; order Bryobacterales; family Bryobacteraceae; genus JANXSF01. The sequence goes on along the minus strand of JANXXI010000159.1, from coordinate 1,255 downwards.
GGGTTCAATCTGGAGATAGTTCGACCGGCGATCAACACGGAAATTCAAGCTCTCTCAGTTCATCGCACTCAAGAACACAAGGCATAAAGGCCTGTGTTCCAAACGATTTGGAACTGAAACCACTTAGCGAGGAGGTAGTGATGCGGGCTGGCAGATGGATCACGAATTCTGTCACGTCGAATTTGGGGCGCTGCCCGCCTGCATGCGTTCCGCATTCACGTTGTCGCTCGCTGCGGGGCTTGCGGCCGGAGTTGCCACGATAGTGGGAGTGACGGTGATCGCCTACGGGTTAAGTTCCAATTCATAATTACTCAAAAGCAACTGTAGGAGGATACGGTGCGTCGACCTTTCACATTGGCGTTCTTCCTGGCCGCAATAGGGGCCTCAAGTCCCTCTGTGTTGGCGGATCCATCTTGCACCAACTAGCAGGATCAGGGCGACGGCACATCCTGGCGCGAGTGCGTGAACGATGATGGCAGCCAGCATTGCTATGTGATTTCGAACTCCCCCGGCAGCGTCCAGAGTGAAGTCCGCTGCAAGCAACAATGATGGATATCGCCCTGAGAACGAGGGACCACCCATGAAGTTGACGACAGGATTTGGAGCACTCTCCATCAGGATCTGTCCGTCTTTATCTATCACGCAAAACTTGGTGGACCGCTTGGCAGCGTTCAGGCCGACATAGCACGCCATTTTCCCCTCCTTTGGATGGGCTCGGGATTGAGCGTGCCCAAAGTCCAAGGTGAAATGACCGGTTGTCGCGGGCGGCCGAGCCTAGGTAACTAATCTGTGTCCGGCGCAGGAACCGTCACCCGTGAGGAGGCCCGGGTCCCGTGACGACGAAATGATTTGCCGGGGCTGGGGTTGGGCAGGGGCCTGGTTGGGGCTGGAGGGCGGCCTGGAAGGGCAAGAGTGTAGATCACGACAAATCCCACATGGGCGAGGCCACGGTTCGCCGGCAGTTGGAAGAGTGCCTGTCAAATCGCGCCCAATGTTGGCCCCCTTTCGCGTCCAATGTCAGCCCCCCGACACCGTCGTTTGCAGTCGCCCGGCGGCGTAGCGCGGAGCCATTGGCGTAGCGCAGCGCGTAGCCGGCGGGCGCACCCGAGGCGTGGGCGGATCAGGCTCTGTTTTTGAATCGCCAGCTGTCGTTGCCGGTCTCGATGATTTCGCAGTGGTGGGTGATGCGATCGAGCATGGCGGTGGTCATCTTGGCGTCGCCGAAGATCTGCGGCCAGTCGGCGAAGGCCAGGTT
>JANXXI010000089.1 GCA_025350695.1 Acidobacteriota bacterium | reverse complement strand
CCGCTGTTTGGCTTGCCTACCGACGAATACTTCATGCCCTTCAAGGATTTCTTCTTCAATGGCGAGCCGGTCATCCTGATTCATGAAGCCAACGCCCACACGGACGGGGACAGCATCGTCGTGTTTCGCACTTCAAACGTTGTAAGCACCGGTGATATCTTTACACCTGGAGGCTATCCCTTTATCGATGTTGAGCGGGGTGGAGGCGTCCAGGGTGAGATCGCCGCTCTGAATAACATTCTCCAGATCACGGTACCGGAGAAAACACAGGAAGGCGGTACTTATGTGATCCCTGGCCATGGGCGAATTTGCGATGAGGCCGACGTCGTTGAATACCGCGACATGATCGTGATCGTCCGCGACCGGGTTCAGGACATGATCAAAAAAGGCATGACACTCGAACAGGTCAAGGCAGCCAAACCCTCTCGAGACTATGACACCGAGTATGCACCGGCCGGCAGTTTTGTGAAACCCGAAGCGTTTGTGGAGTCGATCTACAAAAGCCTCACACAAAAAACGGGAGGGAAGTAGCATGAAGCGTTTACTGCTCGCTACCGCTACGCTGCTCCTCAATTTGCTTCCGTCCGCGCTTGCTCAGAATCCTTTCGGCCCGCCTCCACCGCCTCGCAAGCAGGATAAGTCAAGCGCGCTCATCGATCTCACGGGGAATTGGGTATCGGTCGTCAGCGAAGACTGGCGCTGGCGGATGTTAACACCACTAAAGGGTGACGCGGCTGGAATCCCGATCAACAAAGCGGCCCGCGTCGTGGTCAATGCCTGGGATCCCGCCAAAGATGAGGCGGCGGGCTTGCAATGTAAAGCTTACGGCGCGGCAGGGGTCATGCGTCTGCCTGGACGGTTTCGCATTTCCTGGCAGGACGAAACAACTTTGAAGATTGAGACCGATTATGGAATTCAGACTCGCCTGTTTCATTTCAATGGCAAACCGCCGCAGGACGCCCAGCGCTCCTGGCAGGGATATTCGGTTGCCAATTGGGAAGATGGACCGGGAGGCACTGGCGGTTTGGGCCTTGGACTCGGTCCACGCTTCGGCTCAGTTTCTCAGTCACTTGAAGTAACCACGACGCATTTACTGCCAGGATACCTGCGGAAAAATGGAGTGCCGTACAGCGAGAATACGCTCCTCAAGGAATACTATGATCGCTGGACCGAGCCCAATGGCGACGAGTGGCTCACGGTGACAACCATCGTCACAGACCCCAACTATCTGGCCCTTCCGTTCGTCACGACAACGGATTTCAAGAAAGAAGGCGCAAGCGCGCGCTGGGATCCAGCGCCCTGTAACGCTAGGTGAAGAAACGCAAGATTTTTCTACACAAGACTGAAGGTTCGCCACTGTGCAGGTCGTTCCATCCATGCGAGTACGTGTCCTATGTAATGTCTTCCTGGTGGCCATATTGGATCTCGAACTTTCCGCCCAATGGAAATTTGTCACTCCCGGAATTCCACACGATCCAGACGGCAAAGCGGTACTGACGGCTCCTGTTCCACGCCGCGACGGCAGGCCCGACCTGCGTGGAATGTGGGTCGCCAGGGAACCCAAAGGGCTGGATTTAACCAAAGGTCTAAAGCCTGGTGAAGTGGTAATGACGCCACGCTCTCAAGCTCTCTTCGAACAACGCCAGCGTGGCGAGCAGGATGCCGAGAACCCGGAAGTAAATTGCCTGCCCCAGGGAGTTCCCAAAATTAATTCGATGCCTCCGCCGTTTAAGATCCTGCAGGAGCCTAATCTAATCGTCTTCCTGTATGAAATGTTTGGTCGGTACCGGCAGGTCTTCCTGGACGGGCGGCCGCTCCCCACCAACCCCAATCCGCAATGGAATGGCTATTCAATCGCAAGCTGGGAGGGTGACGCACTGGTCGTAGAATCCTCGGGCTTCAATGGCAAGGCCTGGCTAGACTATGCGGGTCATCCAACCACCGAATCACTGCATGTGATCGAACGGTTCGAGCGACGGGATTTAGGTCACATGGATGTTACGGCCACGATTATCGATCCCGGGGGCTACACCAAGCCCTGGAGCTATACCCAGCCTCTCATGCTGGTCGTGGATGATGAGTTGATGGAAGAAGTGTGCGAGAATCCCAAAGACCTCGAACATATTCGTGGGCGGAAGTAGTTGTTCGGTGACGGCGAACGGCGCGGCAGGCAATGCCGCAAATAGACATTGCCGCAAAGGAGATACTTATTCGATGAACGTCGTACTGTGGGTCGTACAAGTCGCCTTGGGAGCATTGTTCCTGTTCGGCGGCGGAATGAAATTGTTTGCATTCGACAAATATAAGAAGACTACTGAAGCCAGATCGCACGGCAAGGGCCTCGGCTTTTCGAAGGAATTCCTGACATTTATCGGCGTGTGCGAAATTGCCGGGGGCCTAGGCCTGATTCTTCCCATGGCGTTACAAATCATGCCCGTGCTAACTCCCCTCGCGGCGCTGGGCCTTGCGGTCATTATGCTAGGGGCAACGGTTTTTCATTTGAGACGCAAGGACTCCCCGGCACCAACCGTTGTGCTGTTTTTGTTGTTAGGATTTGTCACTTACGGGCGGATGATGAATTGATATTCGCCGGGAGTGAAAATCATGGCACACGTCTCCGCAACGATTGCGCTCCTTACATTCGGCGCATTCCATCTACTGGGCCAAAGCCCTGGACTAGTCGCCTCGAGCCTACCCCAAGGGCCCACCACCGGCGTGCAGAATTATATACGTACGGTTGCTAATCTGGATAAATCGATCGCTTTTTACCGGGATGGCTTGGGCCTGGTGTTGGACGGCCCGGTGCGGGAACGGGGCGGCGATTCTCGAATTCAAAGGTTGACCAATACACCTGGTTCGCGGTTTCGCGCTGCGTCCTTCAAAATTCCGGCGGAGTTCGGTTTTGAATTGGTGGAATTCACGGGAGTCGGCCGGATCCCGTTTCGTGCGCGCGTTCAAGATCCACCTTCCAGTGTGTTGTCCTTTACCGTGCGCGATCTAGACATGATGCTGGTGGCGCTCAAGAATTCAGGCGCCACCGTGGTCAGCGTGGGGGGGCAACCGGTTTATCCAGGCCGGCGCGGCACGAAAGCGAAAAACATTTTGGTGCGCGACCCGGATGGACTTTTCGTCGAGCTATTTCAGCCCGACCAGATTCCTCCGGCGGAATCCGGCGACATTATCGCGATTCGAATCGCTCTAACTTCCGTCGGATCTGCCAAGACTCTTCATTTCTATGGCCAACTTCTGGGGTTCACAGTCATGCCCGCGGATGGACCGGTAGTCGTAAAAGCGCTGGAAGAGCTGGTGGACGCGCCGGGCGCGAAAATTCTGGTGGATCAGGCCACGATTCCCGGCACTGTGACACGCTGGAGCTTCGTCGAGTATCAGGATGTGGATCACAAGCCCGGACGTCCCAATATTCAGGACCCCGGCGCTTGCGCTTTCTCAATTTTCGTTGGCGATTTGGCGGCGCTAACAGGGGCACTCAAGGCGGAAGGTGTTGAAATCATTACGGAGGGCGCTGAACCGGTGGTGATCGGACCGGATGCGGCTAACATCTTCGTGCGTGATCCGAACGGCTTTATTCTCGAATTGATCCAAAGAAGTGACAAACGCTAAGAGCATCCGGGAGAGCGGAATTAAGGGTTCAGCCGGGCTGCGCCGAACCTAGGAACTTGTTGAAGAACCTCAAGTAGCTGAGGGATTTTCTTCATTTTGAAGGTTTGAGCAGCCATCAACATTGGAAAGCGAGCGCCGCTGGTGGGCCGAAAGGCCCTCCGAGGGCTGATTTTTCGGCCCTCAGGCGC
>JANXXI010000023.1 GCA_025350695.1 Acidobacteriota bacterium | reverse complement strand
TTCACCGTCAAGCTGCCCTCAATACATGTTCCGAGAGACTCGGCGTGATCGATACACTTAGAAATCTGCCGCCGGATGCGAGGCTGCTCTTCCTTACCCGATTCACTCGACTTTTCGCATACGGCGCTCTATCGGTTGTTCTTGTTTTCTATTTAACCGCCATTGGATTCAGCCCGGAACAAGTAGGAACCCTGCTGACCTTGACCCTCGCAGGCGACACGGTCATTTCTCTTTTTCTGACAACACGCGCGGATCGAATCGGGCGACGGAGAATGTTGGTCATCGGGTCAATTCTAATGATTGGTGCAGGTCTGGCCTTTGCCTTCACGAAGAACTTTTTATTCCTTGTGATCGCGGGAACAATCGGCGTGATCAGTCCAAGTGGAAATGAAGTTGGACCTTTTCTTTCGATTGAACAAGCCGCGCTCTCCCATGTGATTCCGGGCGCGAATAGGACAACCGCGTTCGCCTGGTACACATTGGCTGGGTCATTTGCCATGGCGCTTGGATCACTCTGCGGAGGCGGTCTGTCCGCACTAGCGGGTTCATGGGGAACGGCTCCGGTAGACGGCTACCGTGCGGTGGTCCTTCTTTATTCGGCACTCGGTAGTAAGCATCCGGTGAACCCCACTGGCGCAGAAGAAAAGAACGCCGCATAGTGGATTGAATGAAACCCAAACGAGCTCAACGTTCCGAATCCGAATGGCGTGCCTTGATTGAGAAACAGCGGCAAAGCGGTCAGACGATCCTATCCTTTTGCCGCCAACACGAAGTCTGTGACCACTCTTTCTATCAATGGAGAAAGCGCCTATTCTCCAAAGAAAACCCATTGATCCGCTTCGCAGTCGTGGAAACCGCTACGGGAGCAATCACAAGTCCTGCAAAGTTGGAATTGCACCTGAGCAACGGAGAGCAGTTGACAATTCCATGTGGAATCGATCCGGCCACGTTGCGAACCGTGCTCGGAGTGCTGCGGGAACCGGCGTGATCCATCTTCCTTCCAGCGTGCGCGTGTACGTATGCCTGAGCGCATGCGACATGCGCAAAAGCTTCGATGGATTGTCGGCGTTAGTGCGGGATGCGCTGGAACTCGATGCCCTGGCTGGACATCTTTATGTGTTCGCCAACCGGCGGCGAGATCGTGTGAAGATCCTCTATTGGGACCGCGATGGATTCGCCGTGTGGTCCAAGCGGCTGGAAGAAGGAACCTACGCAATCCCGTTCGACGAGGATGGGGCAACCAATCGCGAAATCACCGCGCACGAGTTGGCCGCATTGCTCTCTGGCATTGACTTGAGCCAAGCCAAGCGACGGAAACGCTATGAACGAAAAGCCGCATAAATATTGAAGAAATCTTCACTTTGCTCTTGTTTAAATTCGCACTGGAGATTACACTGAATCTCAAGTGCCGGTGGATCGCAACCAACTTCCCGACGATGCCAATATCCTCAAACGGATGGTAACCGATCTGACGGCGCAACTGGATGCCGAACAAGCGCGGCGAACCAAGATAGAACATTTATTGGAACAGTTGTTGCGGGCGAAATCGGGGCGCCGGAGCGAGCAACTCTCCGCCGACCAGTTAGCCTTGTTCACGGTGGAACTGGAATCGCAAGGGGTAACGTTGGGCTCCGAAGAAACGGACGGCAAAGACGACGATCCAACCCCTCCGCCCCCGGTCAACAACACGCAACCCCGCACCCCTGGCGGCCGCCGCCCACTGCCCGGACACTTGAAGCGCGAACGGATTGTGCATGACCTTGCTGAAGCGGAAAAGCATTGCTCATTGTGTGATGAAGATTTACGCGAGATCGGCGAACAGACCAGCGAGCGCTATGAATATATTCCAGCCCAAGTGATTGTGATCGAAGACGTCTCGAAAAAGTACGCATGCGCATGCACCGTGACCACTGCCGGCAAGCCGTCGCAGCCGATAGAGAAGAGCACGGCTGGCGCTGGGATGCTGACCCAAGTGATTGTTGCAAAATATGCGGATCACCTTCCGTTGCACAGACAAGGGAAAATGTTCCGCCGCTGGGGCGTGGAGATATCGGATCAAACGATGTGCGGTTGGATGGCGCAATGCGCGGATCTGCTGGATCCGCTATACGGATGCCTGAAAACTTTTATCCTGTCCTCGAAAGTGGTTGGAACCGATGACACGCCGGTGAAGGTGCTTGACAAGCGGTTGCCGCAAACAAGAAAGGGTCGAATCTGGCCGTATGTGGGAGACCGGGATCATCCAGCGGTGATTTATGATTACACGCCGACGCGACAGAGGGCTGGGCCGGAAGCCTTTCTGAAAAAGTATCGGGGATTTTTGCAGGCCGATGCTTATGCCGCTTACGACGCCTTTTTCACTAACCCGCAACGGGGATTGGTAGAAGTTGGGTGTTGGGCGCACGCCAGGCGTCACTTCCATAACGCAATGGAAAGCCAACGTGCGCCGATGAGCGCGGTGTTGGCGATGATTGCAGAGCTCTACGGGGTAGAGAAACTCGCCCGTCAGAAACAGGTGCGGGGCGAAGCGTTGCGTCTGCTGCGGGAACAGGGAGCGCGGCCCGTGCTGGCTCAGATTCATCAATACTTGCTGAAGATTCGCGAGCAGGTGTTGCCCAGGAGTGAAGCGGGTCAGGCGATTGCCTACGCGTTGAAGAACTGGACGGCATTGACGCGCTATTGCGATGACGGGGATCTGTCGATCGACAACAACCATACCGAGCGGTCGCTGCGCGGCTTTGCGGTTGGCCGCAGCAACTGGACGTTTTTCGGTAGTGACAAGGGCGGCAAGACGGCCGCAGTGTTGCGCAGCTTTGTCGCTTCTTGCGAACTAGTGAAGGTTGATCCGTTTACCTGGTTTCGCGATATTCTTAGCCGCATTGCCGATCATCCCATCCATAGGCTCGATGAGTTACTCCCTCATCGCTGGGCCATCACCAATAGTTGATCTTCCTTGGAAAAGCTAGCTTCTAGGTGATTAACACCTGTGGTGTTCACGAGATGCTTACACACCACTGGCCATCCGGCACCGGTCGAGTCGACGCAAGTGCCTGAAAACCGAGCACCGGTCGGGCCCGATTGCGGCACCACGCGCTAGATAACAGATCTAAGGACGGAGACGAAAGTGACAACGGCTGTCTCCGAGCCAACGCCTTTGCTAGCTCCGCGCTCCTATCTTCCTCCTGACCGCCGCGATCAGGGGCTTGATGTCGTCGGACTTCGTGATGATACTTCCCTTGAGGTGGATCACTTCCTCAGCAAAGTTGTTTTCTTT
>JANXXI010000095.1 GCA_025350695.1 Acidobacteriota bacterium | reverse complement strand
TCAGGCACCGGGAAAACCCACATTGCGCTGGCCCTGGGCCTGGCCGCTTGCCAGAAGGGTTTTCGCGTCCGGTTCACCACTGCGGCGTCGCTGGCGCATGAGCTGATCGAAGCCAAGGACGAACGGCGCCTGATGCGCTTTCAGAAGATGCTCTCCAGCTTCGAGCTGCTGCTCATCGACGAACTGGGCTTCGTGCCGCTGTCCAAGACCGGGGCCGAACTGCTGTTCGAGGTCTTCAGCCGGCGCTACGAACGCAGTTCTACGCTGGTCACCAGCAACCTGCCGTTCAACGAATGGACGGAAGCGTTCGGATCCGAGCGGCTGACCGGAGCTCTCCTGGACCGGCTGACCCACCACGTCCACATCCTGGAGATGAACGGGGAAAGCTACCGGTTGAAAGACAGCAAGCGCAAACGGCCACCGAAGCCTCGTTCTTAGTTGTCCAGGCTCGACTTCTGGCGCAGATTTGCGAGGGCGGCTTCCGCTCCGGCCTAAACGCGCCCCGCAAAGCGGGTCGCAGGCCTACGCTCCAGCCGCCCCCGCAAATCCTTCAAAGCAAAGACCCAGACACCCGTGGAACTGGTCTATTTTCTCTCCGCCCCAGTGGTCTAGTTTTACTCCGCCCTTGACAGCACGTTCTCCGCGAAACACTTTCTGCTTACCCAAGAGCCCCGCGAGCTTGCGTGCCTTGGAGTTCGTCAGGGTGAGTGGGCTGTCAACGGTGATCGTGTGGCCGTCTTTATCCCAGTCCCACAAGTGGCGGTTGCCAGTGACAATTCCGCCACGGCTCTTCAGTTCTACGAGGAAGACGCCTGCTTGGGTGACGACAAGCGCGTCGATCTCGTTCACCGAGCCGTCGTCAGCGATGAATTCGAAGTTGGAATAGAGATAAATCGGCTCGCGATCCGGCAAACCATCGCGTAGGAATTCGAGCGCTTCGCGCTCGTGCGCGTATCGCGATTCGGCGAACTGTCTCCAGCGGCGGGCCGATAGGGGCATAGTGAACAGGGTGCCATCGGGACATGGCCATGAGCTTTGATTTTAGTACCTCTCCCCGGCGCCCCGCACACGTAGGTTGAGGAAGCGGGTTGGCCAGAGACGAGGAATCTCTCGCTTCCTCCCTTTTGACCTACGGGCTGCTACGGGCGGCCCCGGCGCAGCGAGTCCGGATATACGTCATACCGCGCGGATTTACTGGGTCAAGTGCCTACCGAACGCAGTGGAAACCGTAAATATCCGGGGAGCGATTCTGGGAACACTGGAGCAGGCTGGCGAAGGCTGCAAACCCATCGAAGAATCGGTTTCCGATCCGACGAGCAATCCTTCTTGCTTCTGGCGACCAAGGATCTGTTCACGAAACTCGTGTTGCTAGCTAAACTCTTCATCCTCGGGTGTGCGCGTGACGTCGTTAAGATACCGGCGGAGCTTTTCAAAATCACGCCTCCACTAAAAACTATTTCTCCCGCAAAAACAGTCAGTTAGCCCGGCCACATCTTCCAACGTGCACGCGACCCTGCGCTACTCTTAACCAGAAGACAAACTTGCTGGCCAGCAAACTTCTACGGAAAAGTCCGCGCGGTATCCAGATGCTGTTGACAAGTAACCGGTCGCAAAGCACGAATGACCCAAGGCGTTCCCAGGATTGGGGAATCCAAAGAACGATGCCTTTAATGCAAGGCAATCGCCGTTATGGTTGGCGACGAAGAGGGAAGAAGTCGCCCAGCGGCCGGAAGCTTAATCCACGCTTGCGGCACACGTGTCTTTAAATTAAGTCCCGTCAGATCGACTACTACACGCGGGGCAAGCACAAAGTTTCTGCCACCTCCGCCCAACCTCAATCGTAGTTAGCATATGAGTGACGATGTTGTTTCGACTAAATCAGGCGGCGCAGGTACATGTACTGGCAGCCCGGGGGGATCAGGCGGCTTTTGCCGAAATCGTCCAGGAGCATCAGGCCATGGTATTCAGCATCGCTCTGCATTTTCTCCGCAATCGGGCGGTGGCTGAAGAGCTTGCCCAGGACGTATTCTTGCATCTGTTCCGGAATTTGAACGAAATTCAATCTCCAGGGCATTTGACCAATTGGCTGCGGCGCGTGACCAGTCATCGTTGTATTGACCAGTCGCGCCAACAGAAGTATCGTCCGAAGGTAGGGTTGGAGGCCGCCCCGGAACCATCAATGGTTCCTCGGACGGCCGATCCGTTTCTGACGGAAATGCTTGATCGGCTGATTCGAACGCTTCCTGAAAAACCCCGAATGGTGATTATCCTACGCTATCAGGAAGACATGGAGCCGACGGAAATTGCCGAAACGATGAACATCCCGGTTGGTACAGTAAAGAGCATCCTCCATCGCGCCCTGGCGTTACTAAGGGGCAAACGGGAGAGAGAGCGAAAGGAGGCTCGAGCATGAACGATTTTGAGACCCAGTTGCGACAGAATTTGAAACGAAAACAGCCGCCGATGGGGTTTACTCAAAAAGTGCTTCTCCAAACCGCCACACCCAAAAGACACTTACGTAGGTGGATATTGGCAACTGTGGCCGCGGTCTTTTCGCTTGCCGGTGGGTTGGAACTTTACCGCTATCAACAGGGGCAATTCGCCAAGCAACAAGTTATGTTGGCGTTGCGGATTACATCGGAAAAATCACACGTCGCTCAAATGAAGATCGATCAAATTAATCAAAGGAGGATTCTTCAATGAGCAACTTTAAAGTGGTTCCGCTTTTAGTGTTTTTCCTCGCCAACTGTACGGGCCAGGATCTGATTCAGTCAATCGATTGGGAACGGTTCGCTCCAAAAGCTACTGAAAACGTAACGGTTAACGTGGACGGCTTCATGCTGTCCATGGCGCAGAAATTTCTGTCCGACACGAATCCCGATGAGGCGCAGACCAAGAAACTGATTGGCAACTTGAAAGGGATCTATATAAGGTCAATGAAATTTAAGCAGGCAGGGGACTACAACATGGCGGACGTTGAGAAATTGCGCAATGGTTTTTCCGGACCGGCCTGTTCGAAAATCATAGAGGTAAAGAATAACGACGGCAAATCCGAGAATGTGGGAATTTACCTGAAGAACAACGGCTCCAAGATTGACGGCATCGTAATCCTGGCGGCTGAACCTAAAGAACTCACCGTGGTTCAGGTTGTAGGCTCAATCGACCCCGATCAGTTGAAGGCGCTTGGAGACGCCGGGCTGATTCCCAAAGTTGGCGGTCTAAGCTCAAAGAAGAATGGATCCAAACAGAAAGATGACGAATAGAAGGCGAGATAGGTTGAAAAACCTAGGCAGTCATCACGTTACATGTTGCCCCTTCCACGCTCTGTTATACTTGCGGATGAAAGAGGTTCGTGTAAACCCATGACTCGTAGCCTGAAATTTTTCGTAATCGCCATTTCTTTTCTGTTGGTAAGCGCGCTGCTCGGCGGCGCCATGGCCAGCAAAACCGCCAGCCCTGAGGAAACCTACCGGCATATGGGGGTCTTCAGCGAAGTGCTCAGCCGCATTAAGAGCGAGTACGTTGAAGAACCAAACATGAGCGTGGTCAGCCTGGGCGCCATAAACGGGCTGTTGGAATCGCTGGATCCTTACGCCAGCTACATGAGCGCCGATCAGTACAAGCAATACCAGCGGGAACACAACGCTAAGAAAGCTACGGTTGGGCTGCGAATGGCCAAACGCTACAGTATGTTTTCCATCATTGCTTCGGTACCCAACTCACCGGCGGCGAAAGCTGGACTTGGCACTGGCGATATGGTGGAAGCCATTAACGGCGTCTCAACGCGCGACATGCCGTTGGCATATGGCGACATCATGCTGCAGGGCGACGAAGGCACAACGGTGGAGCTTACCGTGCTGCGTTTCCGGAAACCTGAGCCGACGAAAATCAAGTTGACGCGCGCGGTAGTCGCGCAGCCGGCAATTTCTTCTAAGATGCTTGAAAGCAGCATTGGGTACGTGCAAACTACAACCCTTGAAGAAGGCAGGGTCACTGAGATCGCAAAGGCTGTTCAAGACTTAGCGAAACAAGGCGCAAAGAAAATGGTTCTGGACCTTCGCAATTGCGCCACGGGCAATCCCGTCGATGGCATCGCGTTGGCAAATCTGTTCATGGACAAGGGAACCATCACGTCCCTATCCGGCCAGAAAAACGCTAAGCAGAATTTCGATGCTGACGCCGCAAAGCAAGTTTGGAAAGATGGCTTAGTGGTGATCACTAATCGCGGTACTGCTGGTGGCGCGGAGGTGGCGGCGGCTGCGCTGCTGGATTCCAAGCGCGCCGAAGTCGTTGGGGAACGTACTTATGGCGACGCAGGCTTGCGAAAGACTCTGACACTGGACGATGGCGCCGCAGTCATTTTGACGGTCGCCAAATACTACTCACCGGCAGGCAAGGCTATTCAGGACAATGCGGTGACCCCGTCGGTTCCGTTGCTGGAACAGCAGGAACCAACCACCTCTGAAGATGAGGAAGAGACTCCTAACCCGGCAACAGTTGAACCGAAGAAAACTGGCGACGAGTTGCTGAAAAAAGCGATTGAAGTGCTAGTGAAAGGCAAAGAAGCGGCGCTGGACGAAAAAGCCAAAGCTGCGCTGGATGCCGAGCGCAAGAAGAAGGCCACGCCTCCCCTCGAAGATTCCCTTGGCCCGTTGAACATTCCCAAGAAGTAAGAGTGGGTTTGAAGGTTTATTGATCTATGCCGATGTACGAATATCAATGTGTGAAGTGTGGAACGATTTTTGAGAAGCTTCAAAAATTCTCCGACGAACCGATAAAGACCCATGAAGATTGTGGTGGAGCGGTTGAGAAACTTCTGTCCGCTCCAGCGTTCCAATTCAAAGGAACTGGGTGGTATGTGACCGATTACGCTAAAGGCCCCGCTGCGGGCCCGGCATCTAAACCAAAGGAAGGCGGCGACTCGAAGCCGACAACCGCTGCTGCAACGGAAACCAAGGCTGAAACGAAAACGGCTGCTCCGGCTCCGGCAGCGACCACAACTTCTGATAAGTAGCTTGAAAGGTAACTTGGCTAGGTTCGGCCTGGCCTTTTGCTTTTAGAGCCGGACTCGTCTTGAAATCATGAATGTAACGGCGCTTACACCGAGCCCCGCCAGCGCATCCACGAGATAGTGATACCGGCCATACACGGTAGCCGTCGTAATTAAGCAAGCTATCACAAGAAAAGTTCCCCATAACCAGCGCCGTTCCGGCAGCGCCCGCCAAAGCCCGATTGCTGCTCCGAACTCGGCGGATACGTGTGCGCTTGGAAATACCGAGGTGTGAATGCCATGCCCGGCCAACATGTCGAAATTGAATTGGCGGAAGACGGTGTTGAACGAGGGAACGTTGTCCAAGGGAAACACAGTGCGCGGCGGCTCCGATGGAAAGTAAGGAAACATCGCATAACTGGTAAACGCCCCCAACAAGAAGGAAAACCAGAAGGCGTCTAGGCGGTCCTCGCGTTTCAGTGTTGCCAGTATAGCCAGAGCGATCATGGGGGTCGGCGTGGCCAGCGAATAGGCAATTTCCAGAAGTGATGGAATAACCGGCCCCAAAATCTCTATCGCCGGATGAAGCACTGGGAGAGCGATTCGGTCCCAAGTAATCCAAGATTCCTCAAGCCGATGCGAAACCATCGGTTGGGCAAACCATCCCATTTCACGGTACGCAAGTAACACCAAGGGTAGAGGAAAAAAGCCACGCAGCCCGCCCAATAGTGGTCCTTTCGTCTGACCATGAACAGCGGCAAGCAAGCACAGCGCTCCCAACACCAAAGCATTAATGCCAACCGTCACCAACGGAATCGGAGCGCCGATCGGCAGAATGACGGCCAACAGAGAGGTGTAGGCGAAATAGGCAACCAGGATGTATTCACTGCGACGGAGTCGAATCTCCACTTGGGTTACGATACCATGGGAAAAACAAGATGCCTACCCGACGCCACTTTTTACAATCCGCCGCCATCGCTCCCTTGGGCGGCGCGGCGCAAACGCCCGCAGCCTCGCCCAACGACCGTATCCAAATCGCCACCATCGGCTTGGGAGGCATGGGCACTGGAGACACGCAATCATCGCTTGCCAACGGCGCGAAGCTCGTCGCCGTGGCTGATATCTATCAAGGACGGCTTACACGCGCCAAGGAAGTTTTTGGCAACGACGTCGCGGTTACTCGTGACTACCGCGAGGTGCTGGCCCGCAAAGATGTCGACGCTGTCATCATCGGCACGCCAGACCATTGGCACGCCCGCATTGCCACCGACGCCATGCGCGCCGGTAAGGACGTGTACGTGGAAAAGCCCATGGTGCAGAAATTGGAAGATGGTCTTCCGTTAGGCATGGTCGCCAAAGAGACCGGCAGGATTCTTCAGGTGGGTAGTCAGCGCGTCAGCTCCGTGGTTTACAAAAAAGCGCAGATGCTGCTTGAATCCGGTGCGATTGGCGAACTGAACATGGTCGAAGCGTGGTGGGATCGGAACTCCGCCATAGGCGCATGGCAGTACTCGATTCCAACCGATGCGACGCCGGAAAATATTGATTGGGATCGATTCATCTCAGGAGCCCCGAAGCGGCCCTTTGAACCCATTCGATTGTTCCGCTGGCGGAATTATCAGGACTATGGAACAGGCGTGGCTGGCGATTTGTTCGTGCACTTGTTCAGCGGCATGCACTTCATCACCGGAGCGATCGGCCCGGAACGCGTTTACGCCACTGGCGGTCTGCGGTATTGGAAAGATGGCCGTGATGTGCCCGACGTGATGCTCGGAATGTACGACTATCCGTCTCGCGGCAAGATGCCGGCCTTCAACCTGGCGCTGCGCGTCAACTTCGTTAATGGCGCAGGTGAAACTTCCGGCTTCCGTTTCGTCGGCAGCGAAGGCATCATGACGGTTGACGGAGGAGTGACGGTATCGAAGCAACCGCGGGAAGCCGAGCCCGGTTATACGATAGGGCAGTTCCCGAAGGCAATTCAGGATCAGTATTTGAAAGAGTACAACGCCAAGTACCCACGCCAGAAGCCGTCAGCCGACGGGATGCGGCCCACCAGCCAGGACAAGTATCTGCCGCCCCCTGGCTACAACGATCACCTTGATCACCATCGCAACTTCCTTGAAGCGGTGCGTAGCCGCAAGCCAGTCGTTGAAGACGCGCTCTTTGGAATTCGAGCAGCCGGACCAGCATTGCTCAGCAACATGAGCGTGTTCAATAAGCGCTCGTATAACTGGAATCCGGAAGCAGTCAAGGTTGAGGCGTAAAGAAAAATGGCGGCAAACGACAAAATACGTCTGGGATTGATCGGCGCGGGTGGCATGGGTTCGGGCGACGCAGGTTATGCTCTGTCCTTGCCGAACGTCGAGATGACGGCAATCTCTGACATCTACTCGGGTCGTCTGGAACGCGCCAAGGAACGGTGGGGCTCTGGACTTTACGCGACTCGCGATTACCGCGAATTGCTGGCGCGGAAGGATGTGGATGCTGTCATCATCGCCACGCCCGATCACTGGCACTCGCGCATCACCATCGCCGCGCTTGAAGCGGGTAAGGACGTCTACTGCGAAAAGCCCATGGTGCATCGCGTCGAAGAAGGGCTCAAAGTGGTGGAGGCCCAGAAGCGCACCGGCCGTATTCTGCAGATCGGCAGCCAGTACGTCAGTTCCCTGGTATTCGAAAAAGCGCGGCAGCTGCTGGAACAAGGCGCCATCGGCCAATTGAACATGGTTGAGGCTTGGCTTGACCGCAACACGGCGTTAGGCGCCTGGCAATATTCGCTGCCCACCGATGCCACGCCGGATACTGTCGATTGGGACCGTTTTCTGGGGCACGCGCCGAAGCGTCCGTTCGAGCCAGTGCGGGTTTTCCGCTGGCGCAACTACGACGACTACGGAACAGGCGTGGCCGGAGATTTGTTTGTCCACCTGCTAAGCGGCCTGCACTTGGTGACCAATTCGCTTGGCCCTACAAAAGTGTATGCCAGTGGCGGCTTGCGCTTTTGGAAAGACGGGCGGGACGCGCCAGACGTGGTTTTAGCATTACTTGAATACCCCAAGACTTCCACCCACCCGGAATTCACAATGGCGTTACGCGTGAATCTGGCGAGTGGAACGGCGCAGGAACAGTTCGGGTTCCGCTTCGTTGGCAGCGGCGGGCAGATGACCACAACCATGGCCGGAATTACTTTGAATCGGACGCCACGGGAGGTAGCTCCTGGAAATACAATCTCGACGTTTTCAAAGAAGGTCCAACGCGACTTTCTGGACCGATACCAGAAGCAATATCCGGCTCAGAGGCCCGATGCGGATTCCATGCGGCCATTGTCCGAAGAGCGGTACACACCACCGGCCAGTCACAACGCGCACCTGGATCATCACAAGAATTTCCATGCGGCAGTGCGATCGAGGACACCGTTTATTGAAGATGGCGTTTACGGATTTCGTGCCGCTGGTCCTGCCCTGCTCTGCAATTTGAGCCTGGCGCAGGATCGAGCGTTTTATTGGGATCCGGAAAAGATGCGAATTGCTGACGGGGCAAAAAAATAGGCCAGGCAACACGCGCCTGGCCATTAATAGGGTTAAAACAAGACTTGGAAGGAGGGACCAACATGAAACGAACTAATGTTTCCGAACTTGCTCCAGGCTCTTATTCCGTGGAGTGTTGTTCGCAAGACCAGAATACGAATTAGCCGTGAATGCGCAAATAGCGGAATCGTACCGAAAGATCTGGATCGAAAGGCATTGCAATTTGCTTGAGGGTGACTAGTACCATATGCCAAGCATTCGTCTATCGCTAAGTAAACAAATAAGCTAACTAGAACAGGGGGCTTGACTTCGGGAACCGGAAGAAGTAAAGTCGAGCTGGGTGGAGTTGTACATATAACGGAGGGCTTATTCCGATGAGACCAAAGAGTTTATTCGCACAAATGCTGACAGTCTTACTGCCACTCAGTGCTTCATCACCGGCTATGGCGCAACAAGTGATTGGCGCTAAGTCTGGCGTTATCCACTATGTGGAAGGCGATGTCTTTGCCGCCGATCAGAAGATCGAGACCAAACTTGGGGCCAAGTTCAATGAACTGAAGCCCGACCAGGTGCTTCGCGCCGAAGAAGGCCGCGCCGAGATTCTTCTGAACCCTGGGGTGACCCTACGCCTTTCCGAATCCAGTTCGGTAAAGATGATCAACAATAAACTTTCCGACACACGTCTTGAACTTGTCTCTGGCTCAGCCCTTGTTGAAGTCGCCGAAATGAGCGATGGCAATGCCCTGTCGCTGTCCTACAACAGCCACACGATTTCATTCACCAAGAACGCACTGGTTCGCATCGATTCCGATCCGGCCGTGGTCAAGGTGTATCAGGGCGAAGCTTCCGTAATGCACAACGGCGAAATGTCGGTTGTGAAAACGGGCAAAAGCCTCTCCCTCGATGGAAACATGCAGGTCGCAAGATTTGACGTGAAGGACACCGACGCCTTTTACCGTTGGGGCAACCGTCGCGCTTCGTATGTTTCGACGGCAAACGCTTCCACCGCTCGCAGCCTGCTGAACTCCGGTCGTTCGATGACAAGCAGCGGATGGTATTACAATCCGTATTTCGGCTTTGCCACTTTCATCCCAATGAGCGGCATGGCGCACAGCCCCTGGGGTTGCAACAACAACTACAGCTTCGGTTTCAGCTTCTACGGGATGGGCAATCTAACCCCCGGTTGCAACTATTACAGCCCAAGCCGCGTATATCGCTATTACTCGTCCATTGCAAACCGCAATATGCCGGTGCAAGGCGTTCGGACAAACAACCCTGGAGCGGGATTTGGAAACGCCGGACCGACCTACAATTCAACACTCGGTTACAATGTTGAATCCCGCGCCAGCATGTCCAGCAGCCCCGTAAGCAGTCCTAGCATTTCGTCGGCTCCGGTAAGTTCACCGTCGGTCGGCCGCGGCGATGCGGGTGGCGCCTCAAGTGGCGGCGCTGTGTCACACAGTGGCGGAAGCAGCGGTCGGCGCTAATCACCGCTTTCAAAGATCGAAGTTGAACAAGGGCAGCGCAAAACGCGCTGCCCTTTGCTTTTGTGCGTACGATACAATGCTCCTATCGAGACCTTCACGGCATGTTTCTCTCAGTCCTCTTAGCGTTAGCAATCTCTCCGGAACAAGCTGAATTCTTCGAAAGGAGGATCCGTCCGCTGTTCGCCGCCAAGTGCTACGACTGCCATGGACCCAAGGTCTCGAAGCCCATGGGTGGATTGAGGCTGTCATCAAAATCAGGCCTGTCGAAAGGCGGCGATAGCGGCCCTGTCGTCGGTGGCTCCGCGGATTCCAGCAGGCTGTTACGCGCTGTTACCTACAAAGACCCTACGCTACAGATGCCCCCCAAGGGCAAGTTGTCCGACACGGAAATTGCGGATCTTCGCAGATGGGTGGAGATGGGCGCGCCGGACCCTCGCACCGATTCTGAGGAGCCAAGCCAGATGTCCGCGAGGAAGGGCATCGATTTCGAACGCGCCCGCAAATGGTGGTCGTTCCAACCGTTGAAAACCTCGCCCACGGTTCCAGGCTACGTCGATGCGTTTCTGATGGAAAAGCTCAAAGAGAAGGGATTGAAGTCTTCAGCGCCGGCGGATCGCAGAACTCTGATTCGCCGTCTTAGCCTCGATGTGACAGGCCTGCCGCCAACTCCCGAAGAGGTCGCGCTGTTCCTTCAGGATCAATCATCCCAAGCCTACGAGCGCTTGGTGGACCGGATGCTTGCTTCGCCACACTACGGCGAACGCTGGGCGAGGCACTGGCTCGATTTGGTGCGATTCGCCGAAACCGACGGCCACGAATTCGACGTGGAAAAACCCAATGCCTGGCGGTATCGAGACTACGTCATCCGTGCTTTGAATGGCGATCTGCCCTATGATCAATTTGTAAGAGAACAGATCGCCGGAGACCTGCTGCCGAATGCCCGACCCGAAGCCGCCATTGCCACCGGCATGCATTTCATGGGCGAGGTGCTCAATTCGCCTGTGGACGCACTGCAATCGCATGCGGACCGAGTGGATAATCAAATCGACGTTTTCGGCAAAACGTTTCTTGGCTTGACGCTTGGATGCGCTCGATGTCATGACCACAAGTTCGATCCATTACCCACCAGCGATTACTATGCCCTTGCCTCCACGTTCTATAGTTCGCGCCGGCGGCAATCGATGGTGAATCCGCCCTCGGAACAAATCCAGATGAAGCAGGTTGCCTTGAAGGCCGCGACAAATGCAGGACCGCCAAAGCCGGGCGCGAACTCTTCCCTACCCGCAGGCTACCGGATATTTGACGACTTCAACGATCCGGGGCTTCCTGGGTGGACCGCCACCGGCTACGCTTTTCATCAGGCCGCTTCAGATGGTATGGTCGATTCAGCGCGGCTCAGTCCGGTGCTCGAAGGCCAGCTTATATCGGACGAAGTGCTGCTGGTGGAACGATACGTTCACGTCCGGATGCGAGGATCCGGATTGGTCCGGTTTCTGGCGGGTGAATACCGTAACCCAAACCGCGCACTCAAAGCCGATCCAACGAAGGGGTTCACCTGGCAGCGCATCGACGTGAAAATGGAACAAGGCCAACTCGCCTACTTTGTTCTTGAGGATAGCGACCCGTTGGGCGGAATCACCGTCGACAAGATAGTCTTTTCGGAAAACCCAAAGCCCCCTGGAGAGGATGATCCTAATCCCCCGCCGGTGCAATTGGACTATGCAGAGCGCGTGCCTCCAGGTATATTCGCATTGACCGCCTGGGATAATAATCCTCACGACACGAAGATCAACATACGAGGCAATCCTTCTAACCTCGGGGCCACGGCGCCGCGCGGATTCCTGACGCTTTTTTCCGGGGCCAATCAAGTAGCCGTACCAGGTAGCGGCCGGCTGGAGCTCGCGGAAAAACTGTTCCGGGATGCGTCGGCGCTGGTGGCCCGCGTCATGGTGAATCGCATTTGGAAACATCACTTTGGTTCGGGCCTGGTTGCCACGGTGGATAACTTCGGTCTAAGCGGAGACCGGCCCACCCATCCCCAGCTATTGGATACGATGGCGCAACGTTTCATCGATAGCGGCTGGTCGATCAAAAACTTGCATCGGGATATCCTGCTGTCGAATGCTTACCGGATGGCGAGTACTCCTGAACCACAAGCCGAGGCCGCCGATCCCGATAACAAACTGCTGCATCGCTACCCTATCCGCCGCTTGGAGGCTGAAGCTTTGCGCGACATGATGCTGGCCGTCTCCGGCTCGCTCGACCGCAACTTGTACGGGCCCTCGATTCTGCCTTGGCTCTCGCCGGCCATGGAGGCGTTTGGGCGCGGCAAGCCAAAGCCTGGGCCGCTTGACGGATTCAATCGCAGAAGCATTTACATCCAAGTCCGGAGGAATTTTATCAGCGACTTTTCGCAAACTTTCGACTTCCCGCAACCAATCGCGGCCATCGGCAAGCGTAACGTTTCCACCGTAGCGTCACAGGCGCTTTACATGATGAACGGAGACCTGGTGAATGAACTCGCGCGACGTTGGGCGGAGAAAACGGAAGCACTGGCCGGCAACGACGAAGAGAAGATTGCCGCCATGTACGAAACGGCCTTCAGCCGTCCGCCCACACAAGATGAATTTGATTTGGGGCGAGCGTATCTTGCCGGGCATGATCATAGTTGGCAGGCCTACGCGCATGTGTTGATGAGCACCACGGAGTTCGCCTATGTCCGGTAAGCCGCACACCCGCTACGTAAACACCCGTCGAGAAATGTTGGCGCAATGCTCGCACGGTTTTGGCGGCTTGGCGCTGGCATTTTTTGGAGCGGCCGATGCCGCGCGCGCAGCCTCCTCACGGGCGTTAAATCCCTTGGCCGTTCAGCCCACGCACTTTCCGCCCAAGGCCAAGTCGGTAATCTTTCTCTACATGGATGGCGGCCCTTCGCAAATGGATACGTTTGATCCAAAGCCGCTACTGGACAAAGAGCATGGCCAGCCGATTAAGATGAAGACGCCGGTCACACAGTTTAACGACGTGGGCACGGTGATGAAGTCTCCTTGGAAATTTAAGCAACATGGGCAAAGCGGCGCCTGGGTTAGCGAACTGTTTCCGCATATGGCAACCTGCGTGGATGATCTGACCTTCATCCGATCAATGGTGACGGACAACTCCGAGCACACGCTGGCGAACTACATGCTGCATACAGGATTTTCGATGCAGGGCCGTCCGAGCATGGGAGCGTGGCTAACGTACGGCATCGGGTCGGTATCGGAAAACTTGCCCGGGTATGTAGCGCTCAACGGAGGTCTGATTCCCCCGGGCGGCATCGACAATGTTGGCAGCGGCTTTTTACCAGCGGCTTATCAGGGAATGCTTTTCCGGCAAGGGGCGAATCCTATCGCGAACATTCAACGGCGCGAGCCAAGCGAGCAATTCCAGCGGGATAAGTTGGACTTGCTCGGCAAGTTGAATAAGGGAGTGGTGGGGAGGCTAGGAGCAACGCCGGAGTTGGATGCGGCAATCAACAACTACGAGTTGGCCTACCGCATGCAATCAGCTGTGCCGGAACTGACCGACTTGAGCAAGGAATCGCCCGCCACATTAGACTTGTACGGCATCAACGATAAGTCAACGGAAGTGTTCGGACGCGAGTGCCTGCTGGCTCGCCGGTTGGTGGAGCGGGGCGTACGCTTTGTAGAATGTCTTTCGCCGGCGGTGGCCGGCGCGGACCGTTGGGATCAACATTCAAACATCGTGAAGGGCCATACCGACAATTGCCAAGCTACAGATAAACCGATCGCCGCGCTATTGAAGGATTTGAAGGCTCGGGGTTTGCTCGATGAGACCCTGGTGCTGTGGGGTGGCGAGTTCGGCCGCACTCCGATGGCTCAGATTTCCGGCGGAAAATTTGGGCGCGATCACAACCCATTTGGCTTCACGATGTGGATGGCTGGTGCGGGTGTGAAGCCCGGTATCACGTACGGCTCGACGGATGAATACGGATACTTCGCCGTGGAAAACAAGGTTCATATTCACGACTGGCATGCGACGATTTTGCATTTGATGGGTCTGGACCACAAGCGCCTCACGTTCCGCTATAGCGGACGCGATATGCGGCTGACCGATGTGCATGGCGAAGTGGTGACTGCGATTTTGAAGTAAGGAGCGGTCTACCCGACCTCTACTGGCCGAGGATGTCGTACGTGGTGGTGCCAGCGACGCGAACCTTTTCGTAGGCCTTCACCCAAGCATCGTGGTTCGGATCTTTCGTGTAGGCGGCCAGGGCAGCTTCCCCGGTGAACAAGAAACACGCACCGTATTTGCGAACCGTCCGATTTACCTTTCCTTCCACGTCCTTTTCTCCTGCGATCAATTTCTTGCTGGTTGCCGCATCCACTTGATAGATGCCC
Organism: Acidobacteriota bacterium; assembly: GCA_025350695.1. Lineage (GTDB taxonomy): Bacteria > Acidobacteriota > Terriglobia > Bryobacterales > Bryobacteraceae > JANXSF01. Next base: position 8,725 of record JANXXI010000095.1, on the reverse strand, counting down.
AGGCCATTGCCGCGGAGCTTGCCGTACCATACCATCGTGATAGTTTTGATCTTCTTGGGCAGAGCATCGGTCTCTTTGTAGAATGCATCCCAGTCAGCTTGTGTGGCGGTCTCAATCGGAGTGAAGGCGAAGCAATGCATCATGCCTTTTTCACCTGCGGTTGCGGGGCGGGCCGTGATAGCCACAGCGAATAGACTCATTAGGATCAGTTTTTTCATAACCATAATTGTACCAAGGCGCCTGCGGTTTTCTTCACATTTTGGACCCAACAGTTTGCTATCCTGGCATGGATTCCTCCAATGGTTCCCTTCTTAATTGGCATCGCCGGACCCTCCTGCTCAGGTAAAACAGAACTTGCTCGAAAGGTCTCTGCCTGGTTATCGAGCGCCCCTATCCTTTCGCTCGATTCTTACTATCACGCGCTCGACCACTTGCCCATACCGGAACGAGCTCAATCCAATTTCGATCACCCCGAGGCGCTCGATTGGCCCTTGATTCGGCAGCACGTATGGGACCTGGCAGATGGGCGCACGGTAGACGAGCCCGTCTATCTTTTCGACAAGCACACGCGAGCTAACGAGAGCCGCCGCGTTGAACCACGCGACTACGTGATTGTGGAGGGTCTGTTTACGCTCCACCACCCTGAGGTCCGCGATGCGCTGGGAGCCAGGTTATTTGTCGATACACCGGATGAGGAGTGCTTCCGCCGCCGCTTGGTGCGGGACATTGCTGAACGAGGAAGGACCGAGGAGTGCGTTAGAAAGCAGTACGAGACAACGGTGAGACCAATGGCTGAAGCGTTTGTCAACCCCTCAGCGGAACATGCGGACATCCGCATAGCCGGAGATCAGCCGTTAGAAAACGCCCTGGCAATTGTTCAAAGGTTCTTGAAGACCGGTCGCTCGTTAGCTGCTTCAGCGTGAAAGCTTGAAGGGTACTTTGCGTTCGCGATTCAGTTGGTCCGTCAGTTCGCGATCAACCAATTCAAGCGAAGCATGGTTATGATCGTGCTTGGGTGTAATGTAGTGCAGCGTCGTATCTTCCAGCCAATAGGCGACGGCTGAATAAACCCCGCCATCCTTCATGGCAACCAGATACACCACGGACTTAATCGTGCCAAGTTCGTCCGTTTCTTCCGGTTCGGGCCGGGTTCGTTTGCGCTCGGTCTGACCGAGGGGTTGTGGAAGCGACTCCGCCGAGTATTCACGCATCACCGGCCGTGAAGCCGTATCTGGCATGTAGTTGTTGTTGATGATAACGGACGGCGCCGGTTGGTTGATGATTTGCGTTGGTTGCGGCGCGGGAGCCGTTTCAACAGGTACATAAACCGGATAGGCGACGGGGTAAGCGAAATAGGAAGTTGCCGCGGTTCCACGACCGCCGCCGTTATTATGACCAGTGTTAAAACCAGGGATTGGACGACCGCTCACGGTTGCCCCAATGCGGCCAGCGTGACTATTGACTGGCGCTGGCCAAGCGATGGTGGATCCACCACCCCCGCCGGGATTCAGAATGTTGCCACCAAAGCCCGGGCCTGGAATGCCGCCTCTCTGCCCGGAGTTCGATGGCTGGCCCAAGAGAGTCGACGCGATGAGTACGGATGTGATGAGTGGCTTCACAGAAATCCCTCTACTTAGAAGCTTACTCCCGCCGGGCCCTCAAAACAAGCGGCAGAAAGCAAAATTAAAGGGGGCAAGGTGGAAACGGTCCGCGAATTTGTTCCAGCAGAATAGCTAACGCCAGAATGCGATCTTCTTCCCACGGTCTGCCAACAATTTGTAGCCCAACAGGCATCCCATTCTCCGCGAATCCATAAGGGATGACGGCGGCGGGGAATCCGAATAAATTGAAAGGAGTCATGCACTTTGTTGAGTCGAACAAGCGGATCGTTTTTCCGTTAATTTCCCAGGACCTTTCGCGGGGAAGGAAGGCTGGAACAGACATGGCAGGCGAAATTAGCAGCGGAGTTTCCTGCATCTGCCGCAGGAGTAACGCCCGCAGACGATCGCGCTCGCCAAACTTTTCGACCACTTGTGAAGCAGTATATTCTCGCGGCGTTTCGGCCCAGAATTCTTTCAACGTCCAGTGCGGCTCTTCAGCGCGCCCTTCGTAGAGTTTTCGAAGGAACGGTTCAGACAGTCGGGTAAAGAAAAAATCCCACACATTGGGTGCCTTTTCCATGCCCTTCGGGTTGAACTCGCGAACCGACACTCCGGCGGACGCTAGGTCCTGGCCGGCCTTCCGCACCATAGTTTGAATGGAAGCCAGAACCGGAACATCGTAGAACTGTTCCCAGATTCCTACGGTAGCTCCACTGACGTCACCGGCGCCAACTGGCATCGGAACGGAGAACGGATCTTGATCGTCATGACCGGCAAGCACGTGGAAGAGAGTTTTCAAATCTTCCGCATTGCGGGCCATTGGACCCACGACCCCTAGCAAACCGCCTGGGTGAACACATTCCGGCACGTGACCGGTGGCTGGGATACGTCCAGGAGTGGGCTTCAAGCCGGCGATTCCGCAAAAGTGGGCCGGGGCGCGGATGCTGCCCCCTCCATCGGAACCAATGCCGCCGGCCGAGCAGAACGATGCGATGGCGGCCGCTTCCCCACCGCTAGAACCACCGGCCGAGAGTTCCAGATTCCAAGGATTCCCGGTGCGCCCCGTGATGAAATTGTCAGTCTCGTAGTTCATCAGGAATTCCGGGCAGTTGGTTTTGCCGATGATGACGGCCCCGGCGGCGCGTAGTTTGGCGGCGACATACGAATCGGTCTCGGCAATGTGACCGATACGCAATTGGCTGCCGGCAAGTGTGGGCTGTCCCGCCACATGGAGGCTGTCCTTGATGGTGACGGGTATGCCTGCAAGGGGACCACTAAGCTTTCCTTCGTCCACGGCACGGGCAGTTTGGAGCGCTTCTTCCTGCATGGTTCGGACAAAGGCTTTGAGCAACGGATCTTTCTTTGCGATTTGGGCAAGATGCGCGTCGAGAAGCTCTTTAGCAGAGAAAAGTTTCGTTCGCAAACCGCTTTTCATGGAAGCGATAGAGAGGCGATGGGGCATTGGGATATTATCGCAGTTCGTACGGGTTAAACATTCTTACACGGAAATGGTTGAAACCAAACGGAATAGAGTGTAGTGTAAGAGATGTACAGATAGGACAATGATCATGAAGCGTGTCCCCTTAACCCTAATTCTTTTCTCTCTCACCACAATTTCTCTATTCGCCCAGGGCCCGGTAATTGGCGGCCCTTCAGTGGGCGTTGGTACAGTCGGTGTGAACTCCAGTTCCCCGGCTATACTTGCGCCGACGGTCAGTGGGGGAACAGCGCCATATTCCTGGTCTGTAGTGGGACCGCCCTCCCTCCCTTCCGGCTTACAAATCCTGTTCGATGACGGAAGAATATTTGGGACGCCGGCTGCGGCTACCATTTCAAGCGGCGTTCTAATAACTCTTCGAGTAACGGACAGCCAAGCGCGTACAGCAACCCGCGTGGTAACCATCATCATCCGCGAAGCACTGAACTTTGGTCCGCTAAACGGGCTCACGGCCGCATCTCTGAACGTGCCCTATTCCCAATGCCTGAACGCCGCGGGCGGAGCCGTGGAGACGGGTACACCTGTCACCTACTCAGTTATTTCTGGCGGTCTACCGCCTGGAATTTTCCTCTCCAACAATGCCTGTGGTACGGGCAATACCTCAGCCGTGTTACAAGGTACCCCCACCCTGGCGGGCAGTTACGCGTTCAACATCAAGGCCGTGGATTCAGAATTACGAGAGGTCACGAGGACTCTGCTGCTAACGATCGGAGCAACTCCGACTTTGTCCCTATCAAACACTTCGTTGCAATTTTTCTGCACCATCGGCACGAATTGCACCACGATTCAAACAGCCGTCATCGACGTGAAAAGCACTCCCGCGGACGGTTATAACGTGGCAGCCGCAACCGTGACAGGGCAATCGTGGTTAACGGCCTTTACCCTGGACCGGACCACAACTCCGGCAAAGCTTACCTTGACGGTGAATCCGACCGCTGTGACGACGGCTGGCGTGTCGACGGCTACGCTTCAAATTTCAAGTTCCACTGGTATTACTCCAATCTTACTTACAATCGTCTTGAACACAACGAGTGTCCAGGGCACCTTCAGTACCGATCCAAGCAACGTAGTTTTTAACACAATCCCCGGAGTCCCCCCAAATCCGCAAACGATCAAGCTGCGCACGACAGGAGCCGATGGTAATTTCACGCTCACAAGCTCTATTGCCTCGCCCGTAGGAGGAAACTGGCTTGCTCTACTACAAACAAGGGTGTCCACCATTGGCGGAGTCGGAGAATTGATACTTCAGGCAAGCGCTAACGGATTGTCCCAAGGAACGTATCAAGGTCAGATTAATGTATTCAGCGGCAGCACTCAGGTATTCACGATTCCTGTTACGTTCAACGTTGGCACCACCCAATTGGTTGTGGGCTCTTCGGCATTAACTTTCCGATACGATAACAGCGCTACTGCGGCCAACCAGCAGCAGGCAGTGACTATAACGTCTTCCAGCGGAGCTGCGGTAAGTTTTTCGGCAAGCGCATCTACCAACAACGGGATCAATTGGCTCACCGTCAGCCCGCTGTTGGCCACAACTCCCTCTTCGATAGCGGTCGCGCTAACAAATAACTTGCCGGGGCCGGGCACACACACCGGAACTATCACGCTCAACAGCGGAAATGCCGCTTCGCAATTCATCCAAGTAACCTTGGTTGTTACTGGAAGCCCCACGATTACGCTGTCGCCGTCCAGTTTCAGTTTTAGCCAACAAGTAGGGAGCGCCGTGTCAGCGGCCCAAACGCTAAGCCTCTCAAGTAGCGGAGCCTCGAACTTTAATTTCACGGCGGGCACAATCACGCAGGATAACGGTAATTGGTTGCAAATCAGCAAGACCGCCGATGCTACTCCGTCCACAATACAGGTATCCGTAAATTCCACCGGGCTGGCCGTTGGCGTCTACAGCGGGCGTATCGTCATCAACTCGACCGAGGCTGCGAATAGTCCTTTTGTAGTTAATGTGACGTTGACAGTTACTCAGGTGGGAAGCCTGGGCGCCACACCCACGTCCCTTAGCTTTGCCTATCAAGTGGGCGGCGAGCTGCCTGCCGGACAGCAACTTCTGGTCGCGAGCGCCAGTACGGCGCAGTTCACTATCAATCCAACCTCGTCCGGATGGCTCCGCGTGCCCCAAAGTGCTGGGACAACGCCGGCTTCCATAACCGTATCCGTGAACCCTGCCGACTTAGCGCCTGGCAGCTACACGGGCTCGCTTTCCATCCAATCTCCGACGGCGGGTCAGGTAAGTGTTCCGGTGACATTAGCCGTATCGAGCGCCAATACTCTCAGAGTGACGCCAACATCTCTGGGCTTCTCGCACAGGCTAGGCAGCAATCCGCCTCCGTCGCAGATCATTCGGGTGACGTCAAATATTGCCGCGGCGCAATTCACGACTTCGGCTCGAATTTCGTCGGGTAGTTGGCTTTCCGTTACGCCGTCGAACGGAAGCACGCCGACCGATGTGGCCGTGACTGTCGACCCTTCGCTGCTCTCGATTGGTGATTACACCGGCGCCATTATTCTAGTTCCGGCCGATGGATCTCCAACAATTAGCGTGCCGGTCTCGTTGTCTGTGTTGACGCAAGCAAAACCGCTGATCCGATCCGTGACCAATGGCGCGTCCTTCTTTACCACCGACGCCGTGCCTGGACTAATTTTCACCTTGTTTGGCACCGGCGTGGGAGCCGACCCTCTAACCGGGGTTACGCTTTCAAATGGAGTGTTCTCGACAACTTCAGGCGGTACTCGTGTGCTGTTTGACGAGTTCCCTGTCCCAATGATTTATGCCGGAAGGGACCAAGTGGCCGGTGTGATGCCGTATGCCATCGCCGGAAGAAACAACGTTCAAGTTGTGGTTGAGAATAGGGGTGTTCGTTCCGATCCTGTGCAACTACGAGTGGTCGCTACAAACCCAGGGATATTCACACTCAACTCAAGCGGTCGCGGCAACGCGGCTGCTTTGAATCAGAATGGTTCGGTGAACAGTTCCTCCAACCCCGCGGCTCCAGGCAGCGTGGTGGTGCTTTACGTAACGGGTGAGGGAAATTATCGGCCAACCCCAACGGATGGTTCACTCAGTCAGGTTCCGTTGCCGGTAACCGTTGCCCCGGTGACGGTAAGATTCGGGACTACCTTGGCAACCGTGGATTATGCCGGAGCGGCGCCTGGGTTGGTCGCGGGAGTGATGCAAATCAACGTTCGGGTTCCGAATGGCATTTCCGGCGACGTTCCGGTTTCAGTTAATATCGGCGGCAATCCCGCGCAGACCGGAGTAACGGTGGCTGTCCGTTAAATTCTGAATCCGATCAACGACTGAGCGCCGCTTTGAAATCGGCGCTCAGTATTGTCGGGCACCAATATTTTTCAATGTGCTGAATCACCAGCTCCGTTCCTTGTTCGTGGCTCACGAAAGGGCTAGCTTGGGGATCGTACATGGCATCGGTCAAGTCACGCACCAAAATACAGCGGATTCCCCACTTCGTCATTTGCTTGATGGCGAACGTACGGTTCAGGACACACATGTTCGTGTGGACACCCATGATAAAAATCGTATCGATTCCCCGCAGTTTGAGCAGCGCATAAATTTCGGGCCCCTTATCGGAGATTACATCGTTGGGTTCAATTGGGATACCGGCGTGCTGCCGCTTCCAAGCCTTGCGCGTGGTTTCGCCGGTATCACAACCGCCTTTCTTGTCGTCAATTGGAAGAGGCGGATCGAGCAGCGTCAGTCCGGGTTCCGGCTTTGCGTCACTAAATTGCTTCATGAATTGGCGTTGTGGAAAAGCCTCATAAAAGTCCATTACATCCGAGGGGGCATGGACGATTAATAGCTTCTTGTCACGAGCGGCGGCGAGAACAGGAACCATCCGGGTGACCAGTTGGCCCACCCTTTTCGAGGCGCCTGAGCACCAATGATCGTCCCACATGTCACAGATGAGGACGGCGGAACGGGCTGGGTCAAAACTTTCCACCAGTTTGATCTCTTTCCAAACATCGGATCCCTTGAAGGGCTGTACCCGCGAACGCACGGGAATTGGCGATGAAGACGCGGCTCTTGCAGACTTGCCAAGGGCAAATCCTAACAAAGCCAAAGTACTACGGCGAGATAAGGTCATCGGAAGTTCTCACTTGAGAGTTATTCTAACTTAGTTTTCAGGGCAAGCATGGTAGAATCGGAATCGGAGTGGGCACTGAAGGGGCAGGTAGTCGCTAGTCTCTTATAATTGATCCTATACCAATTCGTCTGGAACTCGGCTCGATAGTTGCATTGGTGTGCAGGCTCCGATGTCCCTTAAAAGACATCATTGGAGAAGCCTTAAAATGCCCGGAGGGTTCCCCCTTGTTATTTGAAGGGGTCAAAAGACGGGGGGCTGGTGTTGTTCTGAAGGTTTCCACTCCACTTCATTCATTCCAAAGCATTTTTCCATGAACATTCTATTTATCGGCGATATTTTCGCCAGCGCAGGTCGCAACATTACGGCCGATAACCTGCAGCGAATCATCACCGAAGAGAAGATCAGTCTGGCAATCGCAAACGTAGAGAATTCCGCAGGGGGATTTGGAGTCACTCCTTTAATAGCCGAAGAGATGCTCTCGTTGGGTTTGGATGTTTTGACCACGGGCAACCACGTGTGGGATAAGCGCGAACTTTTCGATTACCTTCCGCGGCAATCCAGGCTGCTGCGGCCAGCTAATTATTCAGAGGACCTGCCGGGCACTGGGGTCTGGGTGGGTAAGTCGCGGAACGGAGTGCAGTGCGCCGTGATCAACTTACAAGGCCGGAGTTATATGCCGTCGACCGATGATCCCTTTCGCAAGATTGATGGAATACTCGCCGATCTGCCGGAAGAAGTGAAAGTAAAGTTCGTGGATTTTCATGCAGAACTAACCAGCGAAAAAGTCGCGATGGGTTGGCATTTGGACGGCCGTGTTTCGGCGATGATCGGAACCCATACCCATATTCCGACGGCTGATGAGCGGATTCTTGCGGGCGGGACAGCTTACCAGACCGATTGCGGGATGACGGGGCCCTATGATTCAGTCATTGGCGTCGAAAAAGATTTGATCTTAAAGCGATTCAAAACAGCGATGCCCGTGCGCATGGAAGCGGCCAAGACGGGGGTGGAATTACATGCCGCCATCATTAAGGTCGATCCTGAAACCGGCAAGGCGACTTCGATTCGTCGATTCGAAATAAAACAAAAGAACCATTAAGTTAAGTAGTTGTCGGCAAGTGAAGTTTTCTTCTTAGTCTCCCGATAAATAGGGGAGATGCCAGACCCGGTATTTGCAGATCGGTCCAGTAAAGACACGGCTAGTCCTTTGTCTGCCGTCGCTTCGGCTTGGGGCTTAGCTACCGGTGTGCTCGCACTGATAGCGTTAGGTTCAGCTGCGTATCTTGTTCATTCCATTCAAACATTACAACTGGAAGGCCAACGCGACATCGCCAACTTGGAGCAAGCCGAAAGGCTGGAATCCTATGTGGTGGAGTGGTTTGCAGAAGGCCCGTTTGCGCGTCACGAATCGAAACCGGCTATTGAGGAAACAGTTGGAAGGCTGTCAGCCACCGTTTCCGCCATGGTTGGCCAGGGTTTAAAAAGAGAACCCATCGAAAAAATGGAGCGCTCGG